>JBEVJD010000213.1:0-28011 GCA_040510435.1 Pyrinomonadaceae bacterium
ACGAAACTTGAGAAGTCGGCCGTGCCCGTCAGGTCTGTGTGGACGTTCTTCGAGAGCGCGTGGTCGCGAATCTTCCAGACGGCCGACTCGACCGGCACCACGCCGTCGTTCCAGACCAACGTCTTGCACATCACGGGCAGAGGGTTGCCGGCGAGCACGGAGAACTTGACGCCCTTGCGGTTGACGTTGACGCGGTTGAACTCCTCGACGACCGCGGGCTTGAGCTGGCGGACGGCCTCGACGTTCTTCCCCAGCACCTCGAAGGTCGAGTTCATCACGTCGGCGCAGGGGCTCCCCATGTTCGGCGTGCCGAGCATGACGAGGTGCGCGACCTGCGGCCGTCCATCCGCGCTCTGCGGCATGAAGTTGTGCACGTAGTGGCGCGTGATGAGCCCGCCCATCGAGTGCGCGACCACATCCACGTGCCACGCGTTGCGCTCCTCCTGCGCATACTTGATGTACTTGCCGACCTGCTGCGAGTTCTCGAAGATGCCGTTGGTGGGCCCCGACGACATGAACTCGCCGCCGGTGTTCATCACGCCTTTGTCAGACTTCTCCCCGACGGGGAAAGCCTTCCAGTCGTAGCTGTGCGCGGTCGTCAGGATGTTCTGCCAAGACTCCCACGCGCGCCAGTTGCTCCAGAGGCCGTGGACTAAGACGAGGGGCTTGGGCGC
The DNA here is from genome assembly GCA_040510435.1 of Pyrinomonadaceae bacterium. Classification (GTDB taxonomy): domain Bacteria; phylum Acidobacteriota; class Blastocatellia; order Pyrinomonadales; family Pyrinomonadaceae; genus QHXN01. The sequence goes on from JBEVJD010000213.1 coordinate 675, forward strand.
GACCTTCAGATTCTTCGTCAGCTCGTCGGTCTTCTTCCCGGACTCTTCCAACTCGACCTTGATGCGCTGCACGAGGCGCGGGCGGCCGTCGTCATACCAAGCGTAGCCCGAAGAGTCCCAGGCCAGTTCGACCTCGCGCTCCTCGCCCGCTTCGAGCCGGACGGAGACGACCGCGTCCTTGAGCGGGGCGTCGGGGCGCGCGCCGTCCCACTTGTCGCCCTTGTAGGTCTCTTTGAACTTCACGTCGGCGAACTTCGTCTCGCCGGAGGCGTTCAGAACCTTCGCCTTGAGCTTGACGAGGTTGCCGTCAATCGTCCCCGTCTGCTCTGAAATCTCCTGCCAGTCGTTGAAGTTCGGGTAGCGCGGGTGCTCGAACTTCAGGTCGATGAGGCGCAGGGGCGCGCCGCACTTTTGCAGGCTCCACGAGAGCGTCTCGGTCACGTTCTGCCACGTGCGTGAGAAGTTGCCGCTCAGGCGGTTGGGGTCTGCGGGGTCGAAGCGGTGCGTGCCGTCGGTCGTCAGGGAGTTGCCGTCGATGCTCGTCTCGGTGGGCGGCATCGAGAGGTTCCGCCCCTCCTTCGGTGTGCACTGGCCGCTGAAGGTCGAGGTCTGCTGCCCCGTCGTCCGGCCCTTAATCTGCGGCACGCCGACGCCGACCGTGTAGGTGCCGTCCATGTTGACGCCGACGTGGACGTTGGCTTCGAGGCCGTTGGCGTTGCCCGACGTTTCGGTCTTCGAGGTGGAGGTGCCGGTCATCACCTGCCACGTCTTGCCGCGGTCGCAGGAGTTGCGCTCGCGCCCCGTGACCGTCTCGTTCGAGGTGAGAGAGTGGTTGACTTTGGCGCGCCCGGCGCTCGAACCGTTCCGCTCGGGACTCTCGACGACGGCGACCGTCGCGCGGTATTCGTACTTCATCTCCCACTGGGTCGTGTCTTCGCCGCGCCCCGAAACCCTCGGGACGGTCTTGTTGTTCGTCTGGCTCTGCGTGCGCGTGTAGGTGACGACGCCCGTCCACGCGCCCGTGCAGGCGGCGGCCTTCTTCGTCGGCGCCGCGGCCGTCTGCGCCGGCATCTTCGCGGGCGCGCGGCGCGTCTGCGCGGGGATAACGCCGGCAGTCACGCACAGGAGAACGGCGGCGGAAACGAGCTGTCTGAGTCTGCGGGTCAACACGGGCGAGCCTCCTTGCTGCTTCGACATGATGGACGGAGGGCCGGAGAAAGTCCGGCCTCAGTCCATAACGCGCAAAAGAGTCGCGCCCGGTATCAAAAAGGTCAGTCCCACCTGCTAGCGCGGGTGGGACTGACCTTTTCACGTTACGAGGAAGGTTTCAGTTGACGACCGTCACGTCGGCGGGGTCGTCGGCGGAGTCCTCGCGGAGCTGTGCGAAGTGCTGGCGGCGGAGTTGTTCGACGAGGCGGGAGAGTTCGGCGAGCTGGATGTCGGACAGGTCGTGGAAGACGACGCCGAAGCCGACGCGCTCCATGTGGTATTTGACCCGGCCGCTCAGGCGCAGCCAGCAGTTCTCGGGCGTCCACACGCGCACGTGGAGGCTCTGGCCCTCGATGACGATGGCCTTCGTCTTCACGAAACACTCCTTGAGGCCGATGCTCGTGATGGTGCCGCTGCGCGGGGTGTCGGGCGTCGGCCCGAAGGCGCAGGAGAGCTCGGAGAGGAAGCGCGTCTTTTTTCTCGCGTCGTTCATGGTGTGTAGGCCCTTCGGGTCTGTTCAGTCGGCGGAGGCCATGCGGATCGACTTGACGGAGTCGTTGGGGGCGGGCGGGGCGGGCGCCTCCTCCGGCATGTGAACCTTCCGCACCTTCTCGTTGGTCTCGACGATGATCTTCTCGGCGTCCGCCGGGCTCGAAGGCCGCGAGAAGTAGTAGCCCTGCCCGTACTCGCACTTGAGGTCGCGCAGGAGCTTCAACTGATCCCGGGTCTCGACGCCCTCGGCCACCACGTCCATCCCCAAGACCTGCGCGAGCATGATGATGGTGCGGACGATCTCGACGTTCTCAAGGTTGTTCCCCATGCGCGTGACGAACGAGCGGTCGATCTTGAGCGTGTCGATGGGGAAGCGGTGGAGGTAGGAGAGCGACGAGTAGCCCGTGCCGAAGTCGTCGATGGCGAGTTGCACGCCGAGGTCGCGCAGATGCCTGAGCATCTCGGTCGCCGTGTCGATGTTCTCCATCACGGCGCCCTCGGTGATTTCGAGCTTCAACTGGCGCGGGTTGAGCCCCGTCTTGCGGAGCACGTTGTCCACCTGCGCCATCAGCATCGTGTGGTTGAACTGCTTGGCCGAGAGGTTGACGCTCATGAAGAAGGGCGACGCCTGCGGGTACTTCTCCTGCCACTCGCGCATCTGGCGGCAGGCTTCTTCGAGCGCCCACTCGCCGAGCTGGATGATCTGCCCCGTCTCCTCCGCGATGGGGATGAAGTCGAGCGGCGAGACGAGGCCGCGCTCCGGGTGGTGCCAGCGCACGAGCGCCTCGAAGCCGCAGAGCTTGAAGTTGTCGAGCGAGACGATGGGCTGGTAGAGCAGGTAGAACTGCTCCTTCTCCAGAGCCTTCCTCAAGTCCGTCTCGATCTGGAGGAGGTTGACGGCCGAGGCGTGCATGCTGTGGTCGAAGACGACGTGGCGCGCCTTCCCCAAAGACTTGGCGCGGTACATCGCCGTGTCGGCGTCGCGCAGGATGTCTTCGGGGTCGGAGTAGGCGCCGGTGCCGACGGCCACGCCGATGCTCATCGTCGTGAAGACCTCGCGCCCGGTCAGGACGATGGCGGCCGAGATTTCCTGCTGGATGCGCTCGGCCACGGACATGGCCTCGGCGTCGTTGGCGAGGTCGTCGAGCAGGATGGTGAACTCGTCGCCGCCGACGCGCGCGACGGTGTCGCCCTGGCGCAGGCAGTGCTCAAGACGCCGGGCCACTTCGACTAAGAGCTGGTCGCCCGCGACGTGACCCAGAGAGTCGTTGATGACCTTGAAGCGGTCGAGGTCGCAGAAGAGGACGGCGAAGCGGCGCGAGGCGTGGCGCTTCGCGCGCGCGATGGTGAGCTTGACGTGGTCGGCGAAGAGAGCGCGGTTCGGGAGGCCGGTTAAGGGGTCGTGGAAGGCGTCGTGGCGCAATTGCTCTTCGGACTGCTTGCGCTCGGTGATGTCTTGCAGTTGGAGGATGAGGTAGGTCTCGTCGTCGCGCCCGTCCTGGAAGCGCGCCACGTTCCAGAGCGCCCAGACCTGCTCGCCGCCGCGGCGCTCGTGCCGCACCTCCATCTGGAGGAAGTCCGACTTGCGCTTGAGCATGCTCTTCAGACCCGCGATGGCGGTGACGAAGTCGTCCTTGTGCGTCACCGCCTTCAGGCTCGAATACATCAGCTCCGACTCCGCGTAGCCGAGGAAGTCGCAGAGCGAGCGGTTGACCCAGAGCAGGTTGCCCTTGGCCGAGAGGATCGCCATGCCGATGGCCGCGTGCTCGAAGGCCGCGCCGAAGGCGTGCGAGGAGGAGAACTGTTCGCGCCCGCGGTGTCCCGGCCACGCGCGCTCGGCCGAGGGCCGGCTGCGGTGCGCCTGGTAGAGCGCGTCGGCCGCCGCCGCCGCCGAGGCCACCGCGAGGAAGGCGTCGAGCGCGAGGCCGGCCGGCACCTGCGCGGCGAGGACTGCGAGCGAGGAGGTGAGCAGGTAGGCCGTGAATGTCCAGGCGAGCGCGTCGAGGAGCGCGCGCGCGGCGCTGCGCCCGTGGCCGCTGCGGCCGTAGGCCGTGTGCTGCGCCGAACCGACCGCCGACTGTAAGAGCGAAAAGACGAGCGCGGCGAGCGCCGCGGCGAGCCCGCCCGAGCCCGGCGCAAGCACTTCGAGCCAGCGCGCGCCCCAGCCGGCCAGAAGCGTCGCGACCGCCGCGGGCGCCGAGTCGTAGAGCAGCGCGGCGCCGCGGCGCGACAGCCTGAGCGAAGAGACGACGGCCGCCGCGGCCGCCAGCGGCACCGCCGCGTCGAAGCCGTAGAGCAGCGCCGCGAGCAGCACGAATCCGGCCGAGAGCGGGACGGTGCTCCCCGCGTGCGGGACTTTAAGATAGACGCGCGTGCCGAGGGTCAGCGCGCAGAAGGCGAGCATGAGGTAGCGCGCGTCCCAGAGGAGGCGCGCAGAGGCGGGGAGCGAGACGGCGAGCGCGGCGAGCCCGAGGGCTGCCGCCGCGAGCGCGTAGGCGCGCGCCGGACGCTTCGTGTATGTCAGGATCATCGGAGGGGCATCCCTGTCTCTTCCGCGGCAAGAGTGCTGGCGGGGTCTTTATCTTTGAAGGGCGAGGTGGACTGAGTGCTGCTCTCTCGTGTTGATTAGGTCGAAGCCTCACGCGCCGGCCGGGAACAGCGCGGGGAGGGAAAACCACGGATTCTTAAGCAAGGCTCGTTCCCGCCGTCGAATCTTCCCCGCAACCCGCGGCGTGCGGACGGCGCGCGGGTTTGAGCGGCGTGGGCGTGCCGCGGGGTGTCGGACGCGTGACACAGTGACAAAACGCGGCAGCCCGCGGGTGACAAACCGCGTCACAGGGGCGCGTCGCGTCACGTTCGGGGCGGGCCGAAGGGGGAGTGTGAGGGGGTAAAAGTCAGTCGCGGGCGCGTCGCGCGGCGCGGCGGAGAAAATTTTTTTCGACGACGGGCGGGGCATAGAACTTGTTACCGTGAGCGTGGAAGTGTAGACGCGCGAGTGCGCCTCGCAGCGCTCGCAACCCATTTTGATTCTCCCCCAGAGAACGTTGGAGTTGCCATGAACCTAGACGACATGCCCGCCCCGGCCGTCGTGGACGAAGAGAAGGCCGTCATAGACGACGAGATAACAGTCGTTGAGTACGTGCCGCCTACGTCCCCCCGCCCCGTCGAAAAACCGAGGTCCGCGCCGCCGAAGCACGCCGCGCCAGACCCCTTCGCGGTCGGCGTCCGCGTGCTGAAGATGGCCCCCGCCTGGCTTCTGTTCATCACGGTCTGCTGCTCCGGCGTCGTCCTCGCCCTCGGCTGGATGAGGTCGGGCGGCGAAGCCGCGGCCGTCACGCTCCCCTCCAAACACAATGACGCGCGCGCCGCCAAGCCCGCCCCCGCGGCCGAAGAGACGAGCGCGAAGGCCGAGGCCGTCTCGCCCGCAACTGCTTCTCCCGCAGTCGCTTCCGGCCAGAAGACCACGGCCGCGAACGACGCCCCCGCGCAACCGCCCGCGCCCGCGCCGACGCCTCAGCCCGCCCCCGCCGTCGCTCCGAAGACGGAAGAAAAACCTCGGGTCGAAACGCCCGCCCCGGTTGTCGATTCGGGCGGGAAGTTCACGGCGCAGGTCGGCTCCTTCAACAGCCAGTCGGAGGCCAACGAGCGCGTCTCGTCTCTGAGGGCCGCGGGATTCGAGGCTCACGTCGCCGCGGCCGAACTGCCCGGGCGCGGGACTTGGTACAGGGTGCAGGTCGGCCGTTTCGCCGACCGCGGCGAGGCGTCGAAGACGGCCGCCGCCCTGCGCGCGAAGGGCGCGGCCACGGCCGCCCTCGTCGTCCCCTTGCAGAAGTAGCCTGTTCACAAGGGTTTAGGCCCGGGGGTTGGAGATGGCCACGGTTCTGCCACGCCAGTTGTTGAGCGACGCGGCGCTTTCTAAAACGGCCTCCTCGCACTTCAAGATCGTCGAGAGTTACGCGCGTTTCTTCGCGCGCCCGGAGGTGCGTCTGCGCTTCCTCAACAAGACGCTCGCGCTCCAGGCCGAGCGCCGCGCGCAGTTGGAGGAGGCGCTGGCGCGCTGGGCCTTTCTGAAGAGGTTCGGGCTCTTTGAAAAGCTGCTGGATTTCTCGCTCTACGCGCTGATCTTCCGCGAAGTCGGGCAGCTTCTGCCGTCGGACTCGGGTGGGAAGACGGGTCTGCTCGGGCTGCACAAGCAGGCGCCGCTCTCGGCGCGTATCTTCTATCGCTGCTATCAGTTCCGCCGCCCGCTCTACGCCGTGTCGGCCGTTGCCCTCCTCGTCCTCTGCTTCTTCGCATACCGCGGCGCGGCCTGGTCGGTCACACGCGCCAACGCGTACCTCGCCGGCCGCTACAAGAGCGTCGAGCGCGTCCACACCGGGGGGGCCGCCGGGGAAGAGCGCGCGGCCGCGGGGCTCGCGGGGCATCTGCCTTCGTACCAGCCCGAGAAGGTCTGGCTGGTCGAGCAAGGGCCGGACTTCGAGCGCTACAGCAACGGCGCGCGCATCATCAACACCTTCGAGACCTCGAACCGCCCGCGCCGTTACCTCGCCTTCAAACCGGGCGCGACCGAGGCCGAAGGGCAGCCGCAGTCGGCGCCCGTCGGCATCGTCTACCACACCTCCGAGAGCGTCCTGCTCCCCTTCGTCGAGGGCAACAGCGGCTCCATCGAGTTCCGCTCGAAAAACCTGCTGGCCTACGTCCGCGACAGGAAGTCTTACAACTACGTGATCGACCGCTTCGGGCAGGTCTACCGCGTCGTGCGCGACGAGGACGCGGCCTTTCACGCGGGAAATTCCGTCTGGTCGGACGGGCGCGTCGTCTACACGGGGCTCAACGAGAGCTTCCTCGGCGTCTGCTTCGAGACGAGGGCCGACGTGGCCGAGGGCGGCGAGCAGTTGACCGAGGCGCAGGTCTTGGCCGGGCGTCTTTTAACGCAGATTCTCCGCAGCCGTCACCAGATTGACGACGCCAACGTCACGACGCACGGGCTCGTCTCGGTCAACCCCTCGAACGCGCGCATCGCCTTCCACCACGACTGGGCGCGCGGCTTCCCCTTCGAGGCGATGGGGCTCTCGGACAAGTACGCGGTCGCGCCCGCGAGCGTCGCGGAACTCGGCTTCGGCTACGACCCCGAGCTGGTCGCGCTGCTCGGCGGGAGGATGTGGCCGGGGGTTTCGGCGGGCGAGACGGAGTTCGCGCGCCGCGCCGAGCGAGAAGGTAAGGACGCGGACGAGATGCGCGGGCGGATGCGCGCGGTCTACCGCGACCGGATGGAAGCGCAGCGCGCGGTGCTGCGCGCGGAGAAGTTCGAGGCGCGCGACGCCTCGACGGCAGAGGCCGGCCCGGAGTCCTGAAAGTCACCCGACACTTTTTCTGGAAGTCGCCCGACCCGATTTCTGGAAGTGGCTCTCCCCGGTTCCAATAAAGGCACACGCCTTGCAAGCCTGTGTGACGACGCCGCGGCGGACTCGCCGCCCCAGCGGTTCCGCCGACAGTCTGCTCTGTAGACCGTCCCCACAATAAAAAAATAGAAATCACCGAGGAGATGCAAATGGAAGAGAAGAATCCGGCCCCCACAGGCGCGAAGACGGAAGCGAACGACACGAAGTCCGGCCCCGTCGGGCTCGACATCGGCACGAGCCGCATTGTCGTCGCCGACGGCCCCGACGGCGAGCGCCGCCGCTCGCAGCTCAACGCCTTCGTCCCCGTCCCCGTCTCCGAGATGGCCGAGAACATGCTCAAGCAGCGGGGGATGGTCTACGAGCGCAACTGCAAGAACCTCTACGTCTACGGCAACGACACAGACTTCTTCGCCAGTTTCCTCGACACGGACGCGCGCCGCCCGATGAGCGAGGGGCTGATTAACCCGAAGGAGGAGAACAGCCAGCACATGATTCAGCGCATCATCCAGATGATGGTGCCGCGCGCGAAGAAGAACGACGTGCTCTGCTTCAGCGTCCCCGGCAAGGGCGAGGGCGTCAACGGCAACCTCGTCTACCACGAGGCCGTCCTGAAGAGCTACCTCCAGTCGCTCGGCTACAACGCGAAGCCCTTGAACGAGGGTCAGGCCGTCGTCTTCTCCGAGCTTCAGGAGGAGAACTTCACCGGCATCGGCATCTCTTTCGGCGGCGGGATGTGCAACGTCTCGGTCTCGTTCATGTCGATGCCGATGATCACCTTCAGCGTGCCGAAGGGCGGCGACTACATCGACCGCAACGTGGCCGAGGTGATGGGCGAGAGCAACACGACCAAGGTGCGACTCTTCAAGGAGGAGAAACTCGACCTCTCGCGCCCGCCCAAGGATGAGATGACCGGCGCGCTCCACATCTTCTACGAGGACTTGATGCGCACGCTCATCGACCGCCTCCGCGCGGAGTTCGCCAAGTCGGGGCAGCTCCCGAAGGTTGACCGCCCGATGACGGTCGTGCTCGCGGGCGGGACGGCGCGTCCGACCGGCTTCCTCCAGAAGTTCGAGCAGCTCCTGCGCGCCGAGGGCGACTTCCCCGTCCAGATCAGCGAGGTGCGCATGGCCTCCGACCCGCTCACCGCCACCGCGCGCGGCTGCTACATCGCGGCGCTCTCCGAGACGAAGTAGTCGCCGACGCAAGTCTCCACCTCGCCTTTGTCCTCGGTGCGGCGCTTCCCCGACGTGGGCCGCACCGAGGACACACGTGTAAGCAGACGGTCCCCCCCGCGGGGGCTTCCCCCAAACCGATGTGAGCGACACAACCGCAGACAACGAGTTCGTCGTCGAGATCGACCTGGGAGAGTTGGACTGGTCGACGCCCGCGCGCTGGGAGGACTCCCCGCCCCCCGCGCCGGCCCCGCCCGAACCTCAGCCCGAACCCCGACCCGAACCGGCCGCCCCCCGGGCCGTCACGACGCCCGCGCCGCCGACCGTCACGACGGCCGCGGCCGAGGTCGCCGCCCCGACGACGCCGCCGCCGGCCGCGCCGCCGACGCACAGCCTCCCTCCCGCCTTCGCGCGGGTCGTCTCGGGCAAGGTGCCGAGCAACCTGCGCGAGCTGGCCGGCTCGACCTTCGCGCGCCTGCTCAAGACGCTCGATACGCTCGCCGTCATCGAGCGCGCGCTGACGCAGCCGCGCGCCGTGCGCGTCGGGCTCCTCTTCGAGGAGGTGAGGGAGCAGACGGCCGCGCTGCTCTCGCACGTGACCGAGGCCGTCTCGGGCGGCGCCCCCCTCCCGCGCAGGGTTCACGACGTGCTCGACGGCATCCGCTTCGTCATCGGGCACGAGCTGACGAAGGTCTACCGGCAGGAGTTCCCCGGCCTCGCCGACGAGGCGTGCTCCTACAAGCGCGCCGACCTCAGCCGCGCCTGGGGGCTTTTGCACAACTGCCTTCAGCAGACGGCCATCACGTTCGCGCAGGCGTTCAGCCCCGGCATCACCGGCGAGCAGTTGTTCGAGGACTACCGCAGCAAGGTCGAGAACTCCTTCACGCTCTACCGCGAGCTGCACGCGCTGCTTGAGAAGGTCTCGGCCGCCGAAGGGTCGAGCGGCATCCTCCTCAAGCACTCGCTCGTCCGGCACCTCGAACACTTCCGCGAGGAGACGATGCACTTCCTCATGTACAAAGACTGGGGCGAGTTCGGCCGCTACGTGGACGACGTGAAGAGGGCCTTCGAGGAGATGGAGGAGTTCGAGACCGTGCTCCACGAGTTCTCGCAGTACCTGAGCACGCTCATCCACCACGTCGGCATGCGCGAGGCGCTGCGCGGCGTGCAGGTGCACGCGGCCGACGCCGCGGGGGAGTGAGGAAGGATGTCAACAGCGGCCGACACGACGCACGACGCGCCCGTCTTCGCACGCGACGCCGAAGTCCTGGGCCCGAACACCGCGGTCGTCCCCGTGGACGAGATCGAGCCCATCGAGCGCCGCCAGCACGAGCGCGTCAACATCTACCTGCGCGTGCGCTGGGAGGGGCTCTTCGGCTGTCACGAGGGGACGCTGAGCGACATCAGCGCGGGCGGCTGCTTCATCCTCAGCGAGAATCAGACGACCCTGCGCGAGCTGATCAGGTTAGAGGTCGAGCTGCACGACGGCGAGTGGGTCAAGGTCTGGGGCGAGGTGACGAACCAGTTCCCCGGCGTCGGCTTCGGCGTCCGCTACACGGAGGTCGACGACGAGGACGAGAACAAGTTCTCGCTCTCGCTCAGCCAGACGAAGTCGATCCGCGCGGGCGTCGGCGCGCTCAAAAAGATGAGCCGCCTCTTCGTGGACGAGGAGGGCGAGGAGCTGCCGCCCGAGCGCGTTGACCGGCAGGAGTACAAGCGCAAGGTCATGCTCGCCCTCTCGAAGGTCAACCGGACGCTGCTCGACCTCCCCGAGTGTCAGAAGAAGACCGCGCTCCGGCTCTCCGTCCAGGCTTACGCCGACCTCTACCGCGTCTGGGCGGCGATGGCGGCGGGCGCGGCCGGCAACCCGAAGGAGTGGGCGGCCTCCTACAAGTGCCTCAAGGTTAAGTACGGCGCGCCGCCGCACGTCCTCGAAGCCTTCCGCTCCGGCGACGTGGCGACGATTCTCTCCGTCCTCCGCCAGAAGGCGCACATCTACCTCACGTTCGTCTCGTAAACCCCAACCATTAACCACAGAGACGCAGGGGCACGGCTTGTTGACTAACCGTCTTCGAGCCGTGCCCCTGCGTCTCTGTGATTAACTTTTCTCCCTGTCAGCCTCCGTCCCTTCGTCAGGTTTCGTGCGCACGCGCTGTTTGTTATAATCGGCGCGTCTTTGGAAAAGTCTTGCCTCTCCGGGTTGCAACCGGCACGACGCGGCGCGGCCGCCCTTCGAAAAGCATCCGCTTCATCCCGGAATTCATCTGAAAGACGCTCGGTGTTTTTTGTTGGGCGGCCGCCGGCTCCGTGTTAGTGCGAACCGGCGAGGCCGCCCCGTTTTTAGAGAAGTCCCCCGTGACACCCGAACGCTGGAAGCAGATTGAGAGCGTCTTCGACGACGCCATCGAACTCGCGGCCGCTGAGCGCGACGCCTACTTGACGACCGCCTGCGGCGGCGACGCGGAGCTGCGCCGGCAGGTCGAGATGCTCATCCGCTCGCACGATCAGGCCGGCTCCTTCATCGAGGAGCCCGCGGTCGCGGGCGTCCTCAGCGACGGCGGCAAGTTCGAGGACGAGGCGCCCTTCATCGGCCGCCGCGTCGGCTCATACCGCATCGTGCGCGAGCTGGGGCGCGGCGGGATGGGCGCCGTCTACCTCGCCGTGCGCGCCGACGACGAGTTCCAGAAGCGCGTCGCCGTCAAGCTGGTCAAGCGCGGGATGGACACCGACTTCATCCTCCGCCGCTTCCGGCAGGAGCGGCAAATCCTCGCCTCGCTCGAACACCAGAACATCGCGCGCCTCCTCGACGGGGGCACCACCGACGACGGGCTGCCCTTCTTCGTCATGGACTACATCGACGGGCTCCCGATCAACCAGTTCAGCGACGCGCACAAGCTCTCGACGCCCGAGCGCCTGCGCCTCTTTCTCAAGGTCTGCGCGGCCGTCTCTTTCGCGCACCTCAACCTCGTCATCCACCGCGACCTCAAGCCCTCGAACGTGCTGGTGATGGCCGACGGCACGCCGAAGCTGCTGGACTTCGGCATCGCCAAGCTCCTCAACCCCGAGATGGGCGCGCGCACCATCGACCCGACGACGCTCGCCATGCGCCTGATGACGCCCGAGTACGCGTCGCCCGAGCAGGTGCGCGGCGAGACGGTGACGATGGTCTCGGACGTGTACAGCCTGGGCGTCCTGCTCTACGACCTGCTCACGGGCCACCGCCCCTACACCTTCCGCAGCCGCTCGCCCGAGGAGGTCGCGCGCATCATCTGCGAGCAGGAGCCCGAGCGCCCGAGCGTCGCCGTCAACCTCATCGAGGTCATCTCGTCGCACGGCCGCGAGCCGCTGGAGATCACGCCCGACTCCGTCAGCCGCGTCCGCGACGGGAGCCTTGAGAAGCTGCGGCGGCAACTCTCGGGCAGCATCGACAACATCGTCCTCAAGGCGCTCCGCAAGGAGCCGCAGCGGCGCTACCAGTCGGTCGAAGAGTTCGCGCGCGACATCCAGCACTACCTCGAAGGCCGCCCCGTCAGCGCGCCCGCCTACTTCCCCGTCACGGCCGAGACGCGCGTCGGCGAGGCGGAGCCCGCCGCGGGCGCGAAGTCCATCGCCGTGCTCCCCTTCAAGACCCTGAGCCACGAGGAGAACCGCGACGAGTTTTTGGGCATGGGCATGGCCGACGCCATCATCACGAAGCTCTCGAACGTCGGCGGCATCATCGTCCGGCCGACCAGCTCCGTCATCAAGTACTTCGACGGCGAGCAGAGCGCCGCGCTCGCGGGCCACGAGCTGGACGTGAACTACGTCCTCGACGGTCGCATCCAGCGCGGCGGCGAGCGCGTGCGCGTCACCGTCCAGCTCGTCCGCACGCGCGACGGCGCACCGCTCTGGGCGGGCAAGTTCGACGAGAAGTTCACAGACTTCTTCGCCGTCGAAGATGCGGTTTCGGAGAAGGTGGCGCAGGCGCTCCTGCCGCACCTGACGGGCGACGGGAGGGCGGACGCCGCGCCCGCCCGCGAGCCCGGCGTGTCAACGGGCGACCCGCTCAAGCCGCGCACCACGGGGCCGACGCGCATGCCCGCCTCGCAGGGCATCCACACGACGCCGACCACGGGCCCGCGCCTCACCGACGACGAGGAGGCGCACCAGCTCTACGTCGCCGGCCGCTACTTCGCCACGCGCCGCACGGCCGACGGGTTGCGACAGGCGGTCGAGCGCCTTGAGCGCGCCGTCGAGCGCGACCCGAAGTTCGCGATGGCGTGGTCGGAACTGGCCGACTGCTACGCGCTGATGAACTGGTACGTCGAGCCGCCGCCCGCGGGCGCTTGGGAGAAGGCCGTGGCGGCGGCGCTGCGCGCGGTCGAGGCGGACGACGCGCTGGCGGAGGCGCACGCCTCGCTCGGCTTCGTCAAGCTCTACTACGAGCGCGACTGGGAGGGCGCGGAGAGGGAACTCTCGCGCGCCGTCGAGCTCAAGCCCGAGAGCGCGGTCGCGCGCCGCTGGCACGCCTTCAACCTCTCGGCGATGGGGCGGCACGACGAGGCCGTCGCCGAGATTGAGCGCGCGCGCGAGTGCGCCCCGCGCTCGCCCGTGGTGGCGACCGGCGTCGCCAACGTCCTCTTCCTCGCGGGCCGGTTCGACGAGGCGATTGAGCAGTGCCAGCGCGCGCTCGAACTCGACCCCGGCTCGATGTCAACGCACATCGTCCTGCGCTGGTGCTACGAGCGCAAAGGGGTGTGCGACGAGGCGCTGGCCGTCTACGAGCAGGAGCGCGCGTTCGCGGGCGACTCGCCGACGACCTGCGCCAAGTACGCGCACGTGCTCGCCTCGTGCGGGCGTCTGGACGAGGCGCGCGCGGAACTCGAAACGATCACGTCGAAGGGCGAGGCGCGCGGGGCGCTCTGCTACGAGGTGGCGGTCGTCTACTCGCTGCTCGGCGACAACGTGCGCGCGCTCGAATGGCTGGGGCGCGCGGCCGAGGAGCACGCCGTCGGGTTAGCCTTCGTCCGCGTCGACCCGCGGCTCGACGGCCTGCGCGGCGACGCCCGCTTCACGGAACTGCTGCGCCGCGTCGGCTCGTGGGAGTCGCCGCAGCCGGCGGACGCGGTCACCGTCGCCGTCCACACGACCTCGCCGTCGCAGGCGACGAAGCTCGCGGCCATCGAGTCGAAGACGGATGAGAGCGTTGCTGTCGTTCGTCGCGACGCGCCCGCGCGGGCCGAGGCGTCGCCGCGTCGCTGGCGCCTGCTGCCGCTCGCGGCGGCCGTGTCGGTCGCGGTCTTGATAGTGGGTTTCGGCGTCTGGCAATTCGGGCGGAGGGCGGACGAGCGCCCGGCCTTCCAGAACGCGGCCTCGGCGAAGATTACGGCGGCGGGGAACGTGAGGCGCGCGGCGCTGTCGCCCGACGGGAAGATCGTCGCCTACGTCATCGACGAGGCGGGCAAGCAGGGTCTCTGGGTGCGACAGGTCGCCGTCTCGAACAGCGTCAGGCTCGTGCCGCCGTCGGACACCTACTACCGCGCCATCACCTTCTCGCGCGACGGCACGTACATCTATTACACGGTCGCGTCGAAGGAGGGGCCGGGCTTCGACCTTTATCAGGTGCCGTGGCTCGGCGGCTCCGTGCGCCGCATACGGCAGGGCGTCGGGAGCGGCGTTGGCGTCTCGCCCGACGGGAAGCATCTGGCGTTCGTCGTCGCGGACGCGCAGGCCGCGCGCGAGACGCTCTACGTCGCGGGCGAGGACGGCTCGGGCGAGCGCGCCGTCGTGACGCGCGACTACCCCGAGCACTTCTCGGCCGCGGTCGCGCCCGTCTTCTCGCCCGACGGCGAACGCCTCGCCTTCGTCGTTGAGACTTCGGACGCCAACGGTTTCTTCCTGAAGGTGCTGGAGGCGGAAGTCGAGGGCGGGCACTTGCGCGAACTCTCGCCGGGCAAGCGTTGGAGCGACGTGGGGCAGTTGGCTTGGCTCGCCGACGGGACGGGGCTTCTGCTCACGGGGATGGACGAGACCATCTCGATGCGTCAGCTCTGGCGCATCGCTTACCCCGAAGCCGTGGCCGCGCGCGTGACGAACGACCTAACCGACTACGGCGACCTTAGTCTCTCGGCGGACGCGCGCACGCTCGCGGGCGTGCAGAGCCAGACGCTCACCACCGTCTTCCTCGCGCCGGCCGCCGACTACGCGCGCACGGCGCAGATAACTTCGGGCGCGGGGCGCTACGTTGACCTGTCGTGGGCGCCGGACGGGCGCGTGCTCTTCGCGTCGGACGCCTCGGGGAACTCGGACATCTGGGAGATGTCGGCGGACGGGAGCGGGCAGGCGCAGTTGACGGCGGGCGCGGGGCGCAACTACGCGCCGGTCTCTTCGCCCGACGGGCGCTACGTGCTCTTCCACTCGAACCGCTCGGGGGCCTGGCAAATCTGGCGCATGGACAGGGACGGCAGCAACCCCGTGCGGCTGACGCAGGGCGAGGAGAACAGCAACTGGCCGCAGGTGACGCGCGACGGCCGCTGGGTCGTCTACGAGCACGCGGGCGAGGGCTCGCGGACGAGCCTGTGGCGCGTGCCGATTGAAGGCGGGACGCCCGAGCGCCTGACGCAGAATCTCTCGATGCGCCCCTCGGTCTCGCCCGACGGGCGGGCGGTCGCCTACTGGCACAAGGAGGAGCGGCCGGGCGCCCCCTGGAGCATCGCCGTCATCCCCGCCGAGGGCGGCGGGGCGCGCGTCTACGAGGTGCCGCAGAACGGGGCCAACGGGATGTCGTCCATCCACTGGACGACGGACGCGCGCGCCTTCGTCTACACAGACTACCGCGACGGCGTCACGAACCTGCGGCTCCAACCCCTCGAAGGCGGCGAGGCGCGGCAGATCACCAACTACGCACGCGAAATCTTCTACTCCTTCGACATCTCGCGCGACGGCCGCCTCCTCCTCGCCAACGGGCTGACGACCAGCGATGTCGTCCTCTTCAAAGACCAGCGCTAAGTCCGCCGACACGCACGTTGACAACGCCCGCGGCCACTTCCGGCCGCGGGCGTTGTTAACGTATGGGGCGCCGTCCACGTCATAACAACCCGAAAGGCCAAAGCTACCGGGGCTCTTCCCACCGGTCGAACAAATCGGAAAGAGGTAACGGTTATGAAACTGTGGGGATGCGTGTTGACGAGCTTCGCGCTCACGTTGTCGTTGCTCACGCCCGTCGCGGCCGGCGGGCAGGACGCGACTGTTGTGCCGCCGCCGGGACTCGAAAAGTACGAGGCCGTGGCGACCGACTCGGTGGAGGTCACCATCGACGACAGGCTCCTGCGGCTGGCGGCCGGCGCGCTCTCCGACCGGAAGCCCGACGAGAGGGCCGTCAAGGCGCTGGTCGCGGGGCTCAAGGGCGTCTACGTCCGCGCCTTCAAGTTCGACCGGGAGGGCGTCTACCAGCCCGCCGAGGTCGAGGCTCTGCGGGGCAGATTCCGCGCCCCCGAGTGGTCGAGGGTCGTCGGGGTGCGCAGCAAAAAATATAACAGCGGCAACGTGGATGTCTTCCTCTCGTCCGCGGGCGAACAGTTGAAGGGGGTGGCCGTGGTCATCGCCGCGCCGCGCGAACTGGTCTACGTCCACGTCTCCGGCGACATCGACATCGAGAGGCTGCGGGAGTTGGAGGGGCGCTTCAACGTGCCGCGACTCGAACTCTACACGGAAGGGAAGGAGTGAACGGCATGACCCGCGCGATGAGATACGCAGTCCCGGCGGCCCTCCTGCTGGCCTTCGTCCTGTCCGCCCCCGCGACCGCCAGGGCGGACGACTTCGACGCCGTCGTCAAGAACGTGCGCGCGGCGTGCGGCGGCAAAAAGGTGCGCATCCCTTTCCTCGGGCTCGCCGGCTTCGCGACCAAAATCGTGCGCCCGGCCGGCGTCAAGAGCTTCAAGCTCGCCGTGTTCGAAGACCTGACTCGAACGGGCGACGTGTCGCGGCTCGGCGCCGCCATCGGGCAGTCGCTCGGGCCGGATTGGAGGCCGCTCGTGCGCGTCCGCGCCGGGCGCGGGGCCGAGCAGACGCACGTCTACGTCCGCGAGGCCGGCGACAACCTGAAGCTGATGATCGTCACGCTCGACGGCGAGCAGGCGACCGTCATCCGCGCGAAAATCAACCCGGAGGCGCTGGCGCGCTTCGCCCGCGACCCGAAGATACTGGGCATCTCTCTACAGTAGCCGTAGCCTAAAGTAAGAAAGAATTAACCACAGATATAGAGAGACACGGCTTCGGAACACGGCTTTAAGTTTTGAGCTGTGCCTCTGTGTCTCTGTGGTTAATTCTTTCCCACTTAATCCAGAAACCTCGGGGAACTATCTGTCACAAACTCCTGAGCCGCGGTGTTTCCTGTTCGCAAGCGCCGCTGAAATTCCACCACGGGAGATATTGTGATGAAGATTAATCTACGCATTTGGACGCGCCCCGTCCTCGCACTGGCCTTCCTCGTTCTGGCCGCGGGCTCGCAGGCCGCGCTCGGGCAGGACACGTTGACGGGCACATGGACGGGCTCGGTCGGCGACAAGTACGCCGAGAAGTCGGGCAAGAAGGTTGGCGGGAGACACGGCGAGCGTGCCGGCGAGAACGACTGGCAGAAGCCCGACGAGAAGCGCGACGGCATCCACCTCTCGCTCGAACGCCGCACCGAGCGCGGCGGCCGGAACCAGATGGGGCAGACCTACGACTTCTCGGAGTTGCAGGGGCTCACGCGCGAGCAGGCGCTGGCGGGCGGCTCGGTCAGGTTCGCGCTCGTGCGCGAGGCGGGCCGCGTCGATTTGGAGGGCAGCTTCCAGAACGGGCGAGGCTCGGGCACCTACACCTTCACGCCGAACGGCGGCTTCCTCGGGGCGATGAAGAGCCGCGGCTTCGACTTCGAGAAGGCCCGATGGAACGAAGACGGGTCGGAGCCCGAGAACAGGCTCTTCGCGGCGGCGATGCTGAACGTCACGACGGCGCTCGCCGACGACCTGCTCTCGGCCGACTTCGGACAGCTCGAAGTGAACGACCTCTTCAAGGCGGCCATCTTCAAGGTCGATTCGAAGTTCATGCGCGAGATGAAGGCGAGCGGCTTCCCCGGCATGCGGATGGAGGAGCTGGTCAAGGCACGCATCTTCAAGATCGACGCCGACTTCGTCCGCGAGGCCGCCCGCCTCGGCTTCACCGACGAGCCGTTCGAGAGCCTCGTCAAGATGCGCATCTTCAAGGTCACGCCCGAGTTCGTCGCCGAAGTCCGCGGCGAGGGGCTGAACGACCTTGACATCGAAGACCTCGTCAAAATGCGCATCTTCAACATCGACGCCGAATTCATCCGCCGCGCGCGCGCCGAAGGCGTCCCGCTCGAAGTCGAAGAACTCGTCCGCCAGCGCATCGGCGTCGGCCGCCGCCGCTCGCGCGTCCAGTAAGCTTTATAGGGGGTTGCAGTTGACTGCGACCGTTTAGAGGCGGGCATAGCCCGCCTCTAAACGGGATGACAAATAGTCCCAGTCAAATGCAAGTCGCTATAGACGCCGCAGACACAGAGACACGGCTTGTGGTCGGGTTAATCTTTAACCGACTTCAAGCCGTGTCTCTGTGTCTCTGTGGTTAATTTATGAAACGCTCACTGCTTCGCGGTCGCGTCCGCGTAGGCCGCGGCGAGGCCCGCGCCGAGGACGTAGCTGTCGAAGATGTCGCGGCGCACGCGCGAGTCGCCGACGAACTGTTTGCGGAACTCGTCGAGACGGACGCCCTTCCTCAATTGCTCAAGCGTCTCGCCGCGCGCGACCGAGCCGGCGACCTGCTGCTTCATCGAGGCGAAGAGGCGCGACATGAGCCGGACGTAAGAGTCTTCGCGCAGGACGGGCCCGTGGCCGGGGACGATCATCGTGTGTTGGAGCGCGAGGAGTTTGTCGAGCGTCTCGCCCCAGTCGCCGGGGTGCGACTGCGGGTTGCCGACGTAGGGGACGGGGTGGATGACGAGGTCGCCCGCGACGATGATGCCCTCGGCGGGGAGGTGGACGACGATGTCGCCGCTGGTGTGGCCGCGGCCGAGGTGGAGGATGTCTATGCGGCGCGCGCCGCGGTGGAGCGTGAGGCGTTCGCGGAGCGTGACGGTGGGGAGGACGACCGCGGCCTTCGGGTTCTCGGCCATGTAGCGCTCGGCGATCTTGATATCACTGGCGAGCACGGCGCGCTCCTCGTCGTCCAAAGGCCCGCCGAAGACGCTCTCGTTCTTCTCAAGACGACGCTTCAGCGCATTGATGAATCCGGGGTAGCCGCCCTCCGACATCGCCATCCTTCTATTCGTTAACCCCGTCGTGGGCAGGTACTCGCGTGTGTTCTCGTGCGCGATGAAGTCGGCGCCGGGGAAGGCGTCGCGGTAGACCTGATTGCCGAGGATGTGGTCGTCGTGCCAGTGCGTGTTGACGACGTAGCGGACGGGCTTGTCCGTGAGTTTGCGCAGCGCCGCCAACTCCTCTGTGGCCGTGCCGGGCGTGAGCGTGGCGTCCACGACGACCACGTCCTCTTCGTTGATGATGAAGACGCTGTTGCCGTTGACGGTGAGGCCCGCGGGCTCCGTGCGGCGCGCGACGTAGACGCCCTCGGCCAGTTTGACCATCTCGAAGTTACCCGCCTGCCCGAAGGCCGCCTGCGGCGCGGCGGCGAAGAGCAGGCAGAGGCAGAGTCGTGCCAGAAACATTTTTGCGGGCTCCTCTTCTCGTTTATAAAGAGAAGTTAACCACAGAGACACAGAGACACGCCTTAAAATCTTATTGATTCAAGCCGTGTCTCTGTGGTCGATGTCTTCTTATTCCCGCGCGAGCCCGACGACGGCTTCGAGCCGCGCGCGCGGCTCGCACAGGAACGTGCCGACGACCTCCGGGTCGAACTGCGCCCCGGCGCAGCGCGCCAACTCGGCGGCCGCCTCTTCGTACCCGACGGCCGGGCGGTATGGGCGCTCGCTCGTCATCGCGTCGAAGGCGTCGGCCACGGCCACCACCCGCGCGTAGAAATCTATCCGGTCGCCGCTCAAGCCCGCCGGGTAACCGTTGCCGTCCCAGCGCTCGTGGTGCTCGGCCGCGACGCGGCAGACGCCGTCCGAGGCGGCGACGCTGAGGAGCATCCGCGCGCCGTCGCGCGGGTGCTGGCGGACGGCCTCCCACTCCTCCGCCGTCAGCCTCCCATCCTTGTGGAGGACATCGCCGGGGATGAATATCTTGCCGAGGTCGTGCGCCAGCGCGCCCAGGCTGAGGACGCGCAGACGCTCGTGCGTGGCGATGCCGCAGGCGCGCCCCAGGAGCAGGCTCAGCCGGACGGTGCGCAGGGAGTGTCGGTAGGTGTAGGGGTCGTGCGAGCGTAGCGCGGACAGCAGCGACCTGACCGTCGGAGATTCGAGGTGGAGGGCGTCACCCTGACCCTGCGTGGGTCGGGCGTTTAGAGCTTGCATGGCTTCCCCCAGTACAGTGGCGTGTCTGCCTCGGGGGTTAGGCGGACGCGCGTGCGCAAAGCGGTGAGGCCAAGAGCAAGAGGTCTGGGGCTGCGTCGGGACTGTTAGTAAAGCACTAAAGCGTACGGATTTCCAGAGTGATGCCGAACTTTCGGCCTAAGGCCGGAAGAGGCCGAGAAATGGCGCGTGCAGGTAGGCGGTCGAAAACTCCGTGCCGCGGCCTAAATGTCGTCTGACGGTCGCGGCCGGGTCGAAGAACCATTCGCCACGGGGCCGTCCGCGCTCGGCGCGGTCGAACCAGCCCCAAGGCGGGCGCGCGGCGTTCGGCGCGCCGAAGTTGCCGAGGAAGGAGGCGCCGAGCCGTCCCAACTTCTTCGTGCGTTTCGACTGTCTCTTCGCGCCCGCCGCCTCGAACGGGCGCGCGCCGTAGTCGGCCAACACGCCGTAGGTCTCCTTCGAGCCCGAGACTGCGCGCCGCCAGAGCGTGTCGTAGATCGGCACCAGCTCATAGCCCACAATCTCTTTCCCGATTGTCTCGGGGTCTTCGGCGCGGCCGGCGAAGGTGTAGACGAGCGTGCCGCGGCGCGCCTCCTGTCCTTCGCCGCCGTCGTGGGCGAGGACGCCGTGCCCTTTGGCTTCGACGAAGAGGACGGGGCTCTGGCCTTCGAGCCGCACGGGGCGGAAGGAGGCGGGAGCCTGAGCGCCCTCAGGCGCGTACTTGAGGAAGCGGTCGTGGGCGAGCGTCTCGACGACGACGACGCGCGCGCGTGCGGGGTCGTCGCCGTCCTTTTCGGCGACGACGAGGCAGCCCTCCATATCGTTCTCGTGCGCGAGCACGGCCTCGCCCGAGAGCCCGGTCGGGTCGTAGCGTCCGCCGCGCCGGACGCCCTCGCGGATGGCATCGGAGAGGAGCGGCCCCGTGGTGCTCCCGCCCTTGTAGTCGCGCGGGTGGAAGACGGCGTAGTGCGCGTAGAAGTGCGTCGCCGTCTCGCTCGCGGCGAAGTAGACATAGGCGCGCAGGCGGAATCTTTTATCGTCGGCGTTCTTCCAGTTGTTGTCGCCGCGCCAGTCGCCGTCGAAGTCGAAGTTGGTGACGTAGTCTGCGCGCGGGTGGTCGCCGAGCGCCTGGCGGAAGACGGGCGCGAAGCGCGCGGCGATCTGCCGCTCGCGCGCCGCGCCCGCCCGCGTGCCCTTCTGCCCTCGCGCGGTCGTGTGTACGCCGAAGAGGAGCGCGACAAGCGTCAGAAGGGGGAGCGTGCGTGGCATGTTCGTGTAACTTACACGAACCCGCGCCCCGCTCCAAACTTTTAAGACACTGACCAAAGAGACACAGAAACGCGGCTTCGTCTTCAGTCATCCGCAAGCCGTGTCTCTGTATCCGCGGCGGTTAACTTCTTCCCGCGAAGTTTTGCTTGCCGGGCGGCTCGGCGGCGGGCAATATACGCACTGCTCTGTGCGTTACACATGAAAAGGGGGGACGCTTATGAAGAGATGCTTGACGGCGTTGCTGCTCCTCGTGCTGGCGGCGACGGCGCCGGCCGCGCGCGGGGAGGGCGAGGAGAAGAAGGTCACACTGCGCGGGCACGAGTTGGCGCTGCCGGAGCCTGTGAAGTTCAAGGCCGGCTCCGACAAGATAGAGGCGGCGGGCGACGCGTCGCTGCGGCTGCTGGCCGACTACCTGAAAGGTAAGCGGGTCATCACGCTCGTCCGCGTCGAAGGGCACACGGCCGCCGGACGCGAGGGCAGCCAGGGGTTGAGCGAGCGGCGCGCGCTCGCGGTGGCACGCAGACTGTCGGAGTTGGGCGTGGACTGCAAGCGGCTGGTCGCGGTCGGCTTCGGCGACACCAAGCCGCTCGAAGCGGGCGGCGGCGAGGCGAACGAGCGGGTCGCGTTCTTCAACGCGGCGCTCGGCGGCCGGCTCATCGGCGGGATGCCCGCGGACGGCGGCGGCAGGAACGCGGGCGAAGTATGCAAGAAGTAGTTAAGGACGACCGCCCCGGCGCGGACTTTCGGATGCGAAGAACATTTTGGCAGAGCCTTTCAAGCTCTTTCCTCCTGCTCCTTCTCTGCGCGTGGCCGTGCGTCGCGCAGCACGAATCTTACCTGCCGCTGACGAAGGCCGAGACTGACCGTCGCTTCCCCGTCAAACTCCTCGGCGAGACGGGCGGGGGCCGCCCCGGCTACTTCGGCCGCGGGACGGACGGCGCCGCCGCCCCCGCGAGGATGAGCGTCGGCCCTTCCGGCTCGGTCTTCGAGATGGACGAAGAAGGAAGGGCCGTCATCAGCGGCAAGGACGCGGGCGGCGCGGCGTGGCGCGTGCGGCTCGGGAATCTCTCCGGGTACGGCTCGCACGTCTACGCGGCCGACCTCGACCGCGACAAGGTGGGCGACCTCGTCATCGTCTCGCCGACCGGCGGCAACGGGCTCGCGCCGACGAGCCACCTCTTCGCGCTCACCTTCGACGCGAAGGGCAGGCCCGTCCCCTTCGAGGCCGACGGCTACTTTCAGGCGGACGCGCGCGGCGTCTTCGACCTGCTCGACCTCGACTCCGACGGCCGCGCCGAACTTCTCTACATGAACTTCGACGAGGGCTACTGGGTGACGACCCTGTACGAGGCGGAGGGCGGCCGCTGGCGGCGAATCAAGGGCGCGCACGGGCGTCGCAGCTACCCGCTCTACACGCGTTTCACGCAGCGCCCCAACCGCCGGCCGACCACGCCCCGCGGTGGCCGCAAGCCCTTCACGCCCGACCTCTCGAACACGGCGCCCGTGCTGCGCGGCACGCTCGCCTCTTACGAGTGGGCGGACTTGAGTCAGTCGGAAGACTTGAAGCTCACGGTCAACGGCGACGGCACTTCCGTTGCTTGCAGCCCGGTCGCGTGGTTCGGCTCCTTCGGCGTGGTGGCGGACTCTGCGGCGGGGCGCGAGGTCGTCACCGTCTACGGCAACGAGGAAGAGGCGAAGGGGTTGCTGGACGCGGCGTTGAAGACGAAGTCGGAGGTCACACTCTACGGGCGGCGCTCGGCCGAGCGTTGCAGCCCCGAGTGGGTGTGGCTCCGGCGTTAACGGGCGGAGGCGTTTATGAAGAGATGTTTGACGGCGTTGCTGTTCGTGCTGCTGGCGGCGGGCGGGGTCTGCGGCCAGACGCGTGGCGGCTGGCTGCGCGGGGAGTGGGCGGGGACGGCATACCAGATCGACAGCGAGAACACGTGGACGATGGTTTTGACTTTCCGGCGCGGCAGCTACACGGCCGAGTATCCGTCGCTCGAATGCGCGGGCCGTTGGAGGCTCCTGCAAGTATCGCGCACGCGCGCCGTCTTCCGTGAGACCATCACGCAGGGCGCGGAGAAGTGCGCGCCGCGTGGCCGCGTCGTCGTCGAGCGTTTGAACGCGCGACAGCTCGGCTATCGTTACTCGTATCAGGGCTCGAAGGATTTCGTCGCCTCTGCCATACTCAACCGGCGGCGTTCGTGAAAGTGATGAGACATTTATCGAGACAAGTTCCGGCGTGGTTAATTCTGACGTGCTTCCTGCTGCTCGGCGGTCACGTCGTGGCCGCGGCGCAGACGGCGCGCGTCGGGCGTGAGTTCAAGGTCAAGGTCGGTCGGGTCGTGACGTTGGACGGCGGGAGCCTGCGGCTCAGGTTCGCGCGCGTGACGGAGGACTCGCGCTGCCCGGTCGATGTTGATTGCGTGTGGGCGGGGAACGCCGAAGTGCTGTTGGAGGTCAGCGCGAGGGGTGGGCGGGGGAGGAAGTCGCTAACGCTCAACACCAACGCGGGCGGCGAGCGCGCTTCGGAAGGAAGGTACGGGCGCTACACCATCAGGCTCGTCGACCTGAGCCCGCAGCCGCGGAGCAAACGCAAGCTTCCGGCGCCTCAATACACGGCGACCCTGCTGGTCACGAAGGAGTGACCGGCAGGGTCGCCGCCGAAAGGGTTTAAGTCTTGAGAGTGCCCGGCCTCCGTCGAAGGGGCCGGGCACTCTCGTTTGCGTTTACTGGAGTGACACGTCGTCGATGCGGAACGACGTGGGCAGCGTGATGTCGTTGGTGCCGCGGAACTGAACACGCACGGTCTGCCCAGCGAAGCTGCTCAGGTTGTACGGCCCGCGCAGCACGTAGACGCCGGACGTGCCGCTGTTCTGGTTGGTGAAGGTGGCGAGCGTCGCCAGCAGCGTCCCCGAAGTGCTGCGCACCTCGATGAAGAGACGGTCGTAGATGGCCGCGCCCGCCGCCTCGCTCGTCGTGATGTTGAGCCAGAAGGAGAGGTTGGAGCACCCGCTGGGAATCGTCATCGTCTGGTAGAGCGTCCCCGAAGAGCTGTTGACGCCGTTGACGATCATGTAGGCCGTGCCGCTGTGCGGGAAGGCGCCGGTGCTGCGCGTGACCTGACTCGAGATGACCCAGGGCGTCGTGCCCGTCTCGAAGCCGGGGTTGACGACGGCGTTGGTGCAGCCGCCGCCGCCCGTGCCGGCCTGCGTCACGGTGTGCGTCTGACCCGCGATGGTCAGCGTGCCGGTGCGCGAAGCGGTGCCGGTGTTGGCGGCGACCGAGTAGCTGACCGTGCCGCCGCCCGAGCCGCTCGCGCCGCCCGTGACGGTGATGAACGAGGCGTTGCTCGCCGCCGTCCAGGCGCAGCCCGCGCCCGCCGTCACCGTGACGGTGCCCGAGCCGCCCGCCGCCGCGAAGCTCGCGCTCGTCGGGTTGATCGAGTAGGTGCAGGTGCCGCCGCAGTCGGACGGGAGGTCGCTGGCCGCCGTGTGCGTCGTGCCGTCGTTGCCCACGGCCGAGACGCCCATCCCGTGGCGCGCGAAGACCGTCCAGATGGCGCAGCGGTTAGCGCCGCCGTTCAGACTCTGGTCGGCTTGCAGGATGCCGTCGCGCGCGTTCAGGAACGAGGGGCGGTTGGGCGTGAACTTCATGCCGTTCAGGACGATGTTATCGGTGATGGTCGCGCCGAGCTGCGTCCTCAAGTCCCAGAGCGTCGCCGCCCAGACTTCGCCGTCGCCGTGCACCGCACAGCCCGACGCGCACACGTCGGCGTAGGAGTCGTGGACGGGGTTGGCCGGGACGGTGTAGGGCGCGCGGCGGATGCCGTTCGGGTTGCCGGTCGAGTATTCGCCGACCGCGCCGTCGCCGTTCAAGGTAATGGCCCAGTAGTCGCTCCAGCCCTCACCCATCGCGCCTGACTGCGTGCCCGAGAGGGCGGTCGAGCCGTTGCCGATGAGGCGGTTCGAGATGCCGTGGCCGTACTCGTGGAAGACCACATCGCCGTCCACCGAGCTGTCGCGGTCGGGGTTGGGCGAGGTGAAGAGATACTGCTGCATGCGCGGCCTTTGGCCGTCGGGCGGCGTGGCGAAGTTGGCGTTGTTGGTGCCCGAGCCGTCCTGCGCCTCGGCGCGCACGGAGTCGTTGCCGAGGCCGCCGCGCCCGTAGTTGTTCGTCTGGAAGTTGCGCGAAGTCTCCGTGAACCCGAGGGCGTAGGAGAAGTCGTGCATGATGTTGTTGTAGTAGAAGAGGTTCGCCACGACCGCCGCCTGCTGCGTGCGCGGGTCAACGGTGGTCGAGAACGGGAACGTGAAATTCTGCGTCGAGGAGGAGGCGTGGCCGTTCGAGAGGCCGGTCGTGTTGTTGTTGTCGGGCGCGTTGTCGGCGTTCGTGTCGAGGTAGGCTTCGACGTTGTTGCCCGTCGTCACCGTCGAGGTGCCCATCCAGCCGGCGGCCGTGTTGATGGTCGTGTCGCCGACGAAGGAGACGAGCACGCGCGCGCCCTTGTCCGGCGCCTCGGTGTAGACCGTGCCCTGCGCCTGGTGGACGTAGAGGTTGTGGCGCAGCAGCAGTTCGCCCGTGTGCGCGTCAACCAGAAGCTCGTACCACTCTTCGGGGCCGACCTCGGCGAAGATGTGCCACGCGAGCCGCGCCTCGTCCTTGACGCGGATGACGTTCAACTCGGAGAGCACGTCCTCAAACGTCGCGCTGAGCGGGTTGGAGAAGGCGGCGCGGTCGCCCGCGGCGACGCGCCCCTGGATTTCGGCGAACGAATCCTCGACCGTGCGGCCGGCGTGCTCGAAGGCTTTGGCGAGGGCCTCTTCCTCGCTGAGCACCGGCTTGAGGTTGACCTTCTGGCCGTTGACGATGAAGCCCTGCCGGACGTTGAGGACTTCGCCGTCGCGGCCGACGACGACCTTGACGTTGCCCTCGAAGACCTTCAGCCCGCCGACGGTCTGCGCGTAGTCGAGGAAGGTCGTGCCCCGGTCGTTGTCCTCCTTCTCGAGCTTGAGGCTGTTGACGCCCGCGTTGGTCAGCCCGAAGAGCGCGGCCTGCTTCTTCAGGAAGCCGCGCGCGACGTTGTCGGGCACGTCGGACAGCGGGGCGGAGAGCGCCGCGCCTTCGACGAAGAGATTCTTCAGGGCGCCCGCCTCGTTGACCTCCGCGCGCAGGTGTCGCGCGCGCTTCGCGCCGAGCCCGGCGCGGAGGGTTTCGACGGCCGAGGCGCGCCCGCGGAGCGCGGCGTTGGAGCTGCCCACGGCCCGCTGGCGTCCGTTGTTGGTGTTGAGTTCGGTGTCGTCGAACTCGTCGCGGTTGTCGAGGCGGATGTCGTAATTCGGGAGAGGTGCGGGGCGTTTCCCCCCGGCGAGTGTGTCCCGGCGAACTTGGTTCGCCGCGTCCGACTTGACCGAGAAGGCCGCGGGCATCGCCAACAGGGCGAAGGCCAGCAGCGCCGTCAACAGGCTCTTGCGCATATATACTCCCTCCAGTGCGGTGCGGTTGAAATAGGGTGACAGCGGTCGCCCGTCAGCGGCGCGCGCCGCTCAGACGTTCGTGTGACGTTGTCGATTCTGAGCGAGATGAGAGTAGCCCCCGCCTGATAGTCGGGTTCAGGTCGGGGGCGCGCTTGAGGGAGCGCGCAAGCTACCTTTAGTTTGGGGCCTTCGAGACGTTAGCTCGCGGCGCCGGTCGCCGCTATTGTAGCTGAAAGGGGCAACAGCCTAGCAGACTCCCCGCGCCTTTGACAAACCGGGAAGGGCAGTAGGCGGTAGGCAGATGGCAGTCGGCAGTTGAAAGGCCGGTGGCCGTTTTGACGTGCGCGTCCTAAATGAGCTGCGTCGGCGCGGAAGAAGTCGGAGGGGGCGGCGAACGGATCTGGCCGGCGCCGACTTCTTCCAGACTGCTTTCCGGTCTTAACTGCCGACGGCCATCTGCCTACTTGTCTACGGCCACTGGATGACCTTCTTCGATTTGGCGGAAGGGGGCGGTGAAGAGATGGGGATTGTGCGCGTGGTCGGGGCGGGCGCGGGCGGCCGTCGCTCGGCGTTCGCCACGCGCGTGCGCGGCGTCGGCGCGCTCTGACTCCGTGCGGGCTTCGGCGCGGGCGTAACTTCTCTGACTTCGGCGGCGGCGGCACGTGCGGGGCGTTCGGCGCGCGGCGTGGGCGCGACGCGCGCTGGCTCAACAGACTTCTCGACCTTGACGACCTCGTTCACCTTCTCGGTCTTCGCCGCGTCGTCCGTCCGCTCGGACTTGGCGTCAGCTTTGACCTCTTCCACGACGGGCGCGGGCGTCGGGGCGTCCGCGGTTTGCAGAGTCGGAACTTCGGCCTCGACTCGGGGCGCCGC
>JBEVJD010000214.1:0-9537 GCA_040510435.1 Pyrinomonadaceae bacterium
GCTCCCGCCCTCTCACTTTGAATAATACTCCCGGATTTAAGCGGCGGGCCGGCCGAAATTCGTCGCAAAATTTTACCCCGAACATACACCCGCGCGGGGTAGCCCGCGGGTCGGGGTGACGCGATGAGCCCGCTAGCCGTCACCCCGACCCGCTCGCTACCACTCGCGGTTCTGTTTGCGGGTTAAAATTTTCCGACTATTGACCGCGGACGAGCGTCTTAAAGCCGTCAGTATTCATCAAAGTCAGAGGCCGGGAGCGGCCGGGAAACAGTCAGTGTTGAGCGAATCCGGAGCCGTCATGAAAGTCACTTTATCGTCACGCCGCCGTGCGCCGCGGGCCTTTGCGCTCGTGGCCGTGCTGGCGCTTTTATCAAACAACCTCCTCGTAGGCGTGGCGCAGAAGGCCGGCGCGCAGAAGCTGACAGAGGAGCAGCGCGTCGTGCACGTGCTCAACCGTCTGGCCTTCGGCGTGCGGCCGGGCGAGGTCGAGCGCGTGCGCAGGTTGGGTCTGGAGGCTTACATCGAGCAGCAGCTCAACCCCTCGACGCTCGCAGACTCGGCTCTGGAGGCGCGACTGCGCGACTTCCCGACGCTCGGCATGTCGAACGGCGAGTTGCTGGCCAAGTACCCACAGCCCGGTCAGCTCCTGCGAAGACTTGAGCGCGCGGGCGAACTGCCCGAAGAGCTGGCCGCGCTCGTCCGCCAACGCAATCAGGGACAGCAGCAGAACGGCCCGGCGCAGATGAACGAACCGAACGCCGACGCCGAGAAGGTCATCGCAGAGGCGATGCGACCGCCCGTCACGGCGCAGCAGGGCGCGGGCGCAATGGAAGAGGAGCGAGACCCGCAGCGCCGCCAGTACCGGCAGGCGATTGCGAAGTACATGCGCGAGCAGGGGCTCGAAAACCCGCAGCGCATCATGTACGAGTTGAACGCCTCGCGCATCCTGCGCGCCGTCTACAGTGAGCGGCAGTTGCAGGAGGTGATGGTTGACTTCTGGTCGAACCACTTCAACGTCTTCGCGCGCAAAGGTGCCGACCGCTGGTTCCTGACCTCCTACGACCGCGACGTGATCCGCCCGAACGCGCTCGGCAACTTCCGCGACCTCCTGGAAGCGACGGCGAAGAGCCCCGCGATGCTTTTCTACCTCGACAACTTCCAGAGCATGAGCCCGAACGCGCAGGCGAGCCGAGGGGGGCAGCGCCGCATGCGGCAGACGGAAGGCGGGGGCGCGGGCGAGATGCGACCCGGCGAAATTCCAGGCGGACGCCGCGCGCGACAGAACGCGCGCCGTCGCACTGAGCAACAGCAGCCGCAGGGCGACGGGCAGATGACGGCGCAGCAGCCGCCGCGCCCGCAGCGCATGCGCCGCGGCATCAACGAGAACTACGCGCGCGAGCTGATGGAGCTGCACACGCTCGGCGTCGAGGGCGGCTACACGCAGAAGGACGTGCAGGAGGTGGCGCGCGCCTTCACCGGCTGGACGATCTTCGCGCCGCGCGGCCGAGGCATCTACGGCGCTGAAGGTGAGGAGAGCCGCGCGGGCACGTTCAACTTCGCGCCGCGCATGCACGACGACGGCGAGAAGACCGTGCTCGGCGTCAAGATACCCGCGGGCGGCGGCGTCGAGGACGGCCGGAAGGTTCTGGACGTACTCGTCGCGCACCCCTCGACCGCGAAGTTCATCGCGACGAAGCTCGCGCGCAAGTTCGTCTCCGACAACCCGGACCCCGCGCTCGTCCGTCGCGTCGCCGACGCGTTCCAGAAGTCGAAGGGCGACATCAAGACGACGCTGCGCGCCCTCTTCGCCTCGCCCGAATTCAACTCGGGCGAAGCGCGGCGCGCGAAGATCAAGACGCCGTTCGAGCTGGCCGTCAGCGCCCTGCGCACGCTCGACGCGGAGGTCGAGGTGAGGCCGGCGCTCATCCAGTGGGTCGCGCGCATGGGCGAGCCGCTTTACGGATACCAGGCGCCGACCGGCTACCCGGACGAGGCGTCGTACTGGGTCAACACGGGCGCGCTGTTGGAGCGCCTCAACTTCTCGCTCGCGCTCGTCTCGAACCGTATCCCCGGCGCGCGCGTTGACCTCGCGCGCTTCGCCGGCGAAGAGGCCGCGAGCAATCGTGCCGTAGACCGGAAGGCCGTCGTCGAACGCTTCCTCGGCGTCGCCTTGCAGGGCGACATCTCTCCGCAGAGCCGCGAGGTCTTGATGAGGAAGTTGACGGCGCAGACCGACGCGCCCGTCAACGCGAACACGGACGAAGAGGAGACGCGCGACATGAACACGCGCGCCGCGCGCCGCGAGCGTCGGCAGCAGGCGCGCGCCGCGGTCGGCAACCCCGAGGTCGCGCGCATCGCCGCGCTCGTCATCGGCTCGCCGGAGTTTCAAAGGCAGTGAATTTTGAGACAGAACCGCGAGCGGTAGCGAGAGGGTCAGGGCGACATCAGGCGGGCCCGGCGTCGCAGCACGCACCCGCTCGCTACTGCTCGCGGTTCTGTTTACGGAGTGAGTAATGAATCGAAGGTTCTTCTTAAAGAACGGCGGGCTGGCGCTGGCGAGCGTGGGCGTCGTCGGCGTGGCGCCGTCGTTCCTGCGGCGCGTGGTGGAAGCTCAGGGGCTGTCGGCCGCGCCTTCGGGTAGGCGGAAGACGCTCATCAGCATCTTTCAGCGCGGGGCGGTGGACGGGCTGAACATGGTCGTGCCGCACGGCGAGCGCGGCTATTACGAGCTGCGCCCGCAGATCGCCATCGCGCAGCCGGGGCGCGGCGGGGCGGTCGAGGCGGCCGTTGACCTCGATGGCTTCTTCGGCCTGCACCCTTCGATGCGGCCGCTCAAGCGCCTGTGGGACGAGAAGCGGATGGCGATAGTCCACGCCGTCGGCTCGCCCGACAACACGCGCTCGCACTTCGACGCGCAGGACTACATGGAGTCGGCGACGCCCGGCGTCAAGTCCACGCAGGACGGGTGGCTCAATCGTTACATACAGGCGCGCCCCGATTCTTCGCAGACGCCGTTCCGCGCCATCTCGATGACGCAGAGTCTGCCGCGCGCGATGCAGGGACGCGCCGCGGCCGTCGCCATGCGCAACCTCTCCGACTTCCAGATTCGCGCGGGCGCCTACACGCCGAGCGTGCAGGGCGGCTTCGAGGGTCTGTACGAGCAGGGCTCGGGCGACCTGCTGCGCGGGACGGGCAAGGAGACGTTCGAGGCGGTCAACTTTTTGAAGAGGGTGAACCCGGCGCAGTACAAGCCCGAGAACGGCGCGCAGTACCCGAACGGCGAGTTCGGCCGCGCGCTCGTGCAGATCGCGCAGCTCATCAAGGCGGGCGTCGGGTTGGAGGTGGCCTTCACGGACATGCAGGGGTGGGACACGCACCGCGGGCAGGGCGGCGCGCGCGGGCAACTCGCGAACCTCTTGGGCGATTTCGCGCGGGGGCTCTCCGCGCTCGTCACAGACCTCGGCCCCGCGCGCATGGAGGACGTGTTGGTGTTGACGATGAGCGAGTTCGGGCGCACCGTCCGCCAGAACGGGACGCTCGGCACCGACCACGGCCACGCCAACGCGATGCTCGTCTTCGGCGGCTCGGTGCGCGGCGGCAAAGTGTACGGGCGCTGGCCCGGGCTCAAAGAAGAGCAGCTCCACGAGGGGCGCGACCTCGCCCTGACGACCGACTTCCGCGACGTGTTCGGCGAAGTCGCATCGAAGCACCTCGGCGGCGTTGACCTCAAGAAGGTCTTCCCCGGCTACGCGCCCGAGGGCAAGGTGCGCGGGCTGTTAAGCTGAACGTCCGACCGTAAAAGTTAACCACAGAGACACAGAGACACGGCTTGAAGACTTATTGCTTCAAGCCGTGTCTCTGTGTCTCTGTGGTTAATCCCTTTCACCACGGATTCGCGGCGGCGACGGCCTCAGGGGCGAGCGTCTTGTTCTGCTCGTCGAGCCAGACTTTGAGCGGTGCGTAGTAGTCGATGATGGCGGTAGCGTCCATCTTGTCCTCGCCGGTCAGCTCCTTCAGCGCCTCGGGCCACGGGCGGCTCTGCCCCAGCTCAAGCATCTTCTTCAGGCGCGCGCCGACCTCCTTGTTGTCGTAGACCGAGCAGCGGTGGAGCGGTCCCTGGAAGTTCGCCTGCCGGCACATCGCGCGGTGGAACTGGAACTGGAGGATGGCCGCGAGGAAGTAGCGCGCGTAGGGCGTGTTGGCCGCGACGTGGTACTTCGCGCCCGCGTCGAAGTCCTGCTCGCTGCGCGCGGCGGGCGGGGCCACGCCCTGATACTTCGTGCGCAAGTCCCACCAAGCCTTGTTGTAGTCGCCCGGCCCCACCTCGCCCGAGAAGACCTTCCAGCGCCACTGATCGACCAGATAGCCGAAGGGCAGGAACGAGACCTTGGCGAGCGCGCTCTTCAACAGAAGCCCCGTGTCGGCGGAGGCGTCGGGCACGCGCTCGATGAGGCCGATCTGCTTGAGGTAGTCGGGCGTCACCGAGAGCGCGACGGCGTCGCCGATGGCCTCGTGGAAGCCCTCGTTGGCGCTGTTCTGGAAGAGGTAGGGCTGCGGCGCGTAGGCCATCTGGTAGTAGTTGTGCCCCAGCTCGTGGTGGACGGTTTGGAAGTCCACCTCGTTGATCTGGATGCACATCTTGAGGCGCACGTCCTTCTGCGCGTCGATGTCCCACGCGCTGGCGTGGCAGACGACCTCGCGTTCGGTCGGCTTCACGAAGAGCGAGCGATCCCAGAATGTATCGGGCAGAGCCTCGAAGCCGAGCGAGGTAAAGAATTTTTCGCCGTAGCGCACCATCTGCTTCGGCTCGGTGTTGCGCTGCTTCAGAATCTCCGTCAGGTTGTAGCCGGGGTCGGCCGCGGGCGGTTGCAGCAGGTCGTAGACGTTGCCCCACTCCTGGCTCCACATGTTGCCGAGCAGGTGCGCGGGGATGGGGCCGTTCTTCGGCACGACCGCGTCGCCGTACTTCTGGTTGAGCTTCGCGCGCGTGTAGATGTAGAGCGAGTTATAGAGCGGCCTGACCTGCTGCCAGAGCCGCTCCGTCTCGGCGGCGAAGGCGTCGGGCGGCATGTCGAAGTTCGAGCGCCACATGGCGCCCACGTCCTTGAAGCCCATCTCGCGCGCGCCCTTGTTCGACAGCTCGACGAAGCGCGCATACTTCTGCCGGTAGGGCGGCGAGACCGTGTGCCAGCCGAGCCAGATGCGTTTGAGTTCTTCGGGGTCGCGGCTCTCGGCGAGGATCGGCTCCATGTCGGAGAGCGTCAGGCACTTGGCCTGCGGGCCGTCGGGGCACCACTTGCCCTTGCCGTAGTCGCTCTCCATCGAGGCGGCGATCTTCGTCAGCTCGTCGCGCTCCGCGGGGTCGGCGGGCGCGGGCAGCACGAGCGCGAGCTTGAGGAGCGCGAATTTGCGCGCTAGCGCCTCGGGCTTCTGCACGGGGTCGAAGCGGCGCGAGGCTTCGGCCAACTCGGTGACGGCCGCGATGTAATCCTTGTTGGTGTCGGCGGCCAGCACCTCCGTGTCGTCGGTGATGAAGTTGCTCTGCACCCACGCGGCGCGCCCGGCCCGCAGGCTGAGTTCGTTGAGACGCTTCTCGGCGTCGGCCATGAACTTCTCGGCCTCGGCGAGCGTCGGCGCGGTCGCCGGGGCGTTGGCGTTGGGCTGGGTCGCGCAGGACAGGAGCAGCATGGAAAGCAGCGGCAGGAGCACGAGTGCGGGCGCAAACATGCGCCCTCTCGCGCGGCGGAACAGACTCATCGCAGACCTCCGGCGAAGCATAGTTGGAAGACCTTCGAGCGGCGGGGAGATTTGATTAAACGTTTGTCGCTTCGCACGCGATTGTAGCGCAAGCGCGCCGGGCCTGTCGCGCCGATAAGCGGACGGGGCCGCGCGCGTTTATCGACGAGGCCGCGGCGTCGAGTAATTGGAGCGCGGGGCGGGCGCATGCTAATATCGGCGGCAACGATTCCCCCGAAAGTATGTTGCCGGAAGGCGCCGACGCCCTTGTCGTCGTCGTGCGTCCGGCCGAGTCGCTTTAGAGATATTTTTAAGCCGAGGGAGACAAAGCTGATGGCACAGAGTGGTGCGGCCGAAAGCAATACTTTGGAGAAGATCATTGACGACCTGGCGGCGTTCGAGCCCGTGGAACTGCCCGTCGTGAGCCTCTACCTGAACGCGCAGGCCAACGAGAACGGCCGGCAGGACTTCGAGCGCTTCCTGCGTAAGGAGTTCACGGAGCGCGCGCGCACCTTCGCCGCGCACACGCCCGAGCGCGAGAGCTTCGAGCGCGACGTGGAGCGCATCAACGAGTACCTGCGCGACGAGGTGCGCCCCGAGACGAACGGCATCGCCGTCTTCGCCTGCGCGGGCGCGGACGATTTCTTTCAGGCCGTCCAGACGGTCGCGCCGATTGAGAATCACCGGCTCTACATCTACAACCAGCCGCACCTCTACCCGCTCGCGCGCCTGATGGAGCAGTATCCGCGCTACGCCGTGCTCGTCGCCGACACGAACCGCGCGCGCCTCTTCGTCTTCGGTCGCGGCAAGGCGCTCTCCGAGGACGAGATTCAGAACGTCAAGACGCGCGGCGCGAAGGTCGGCGGGTGGTCGCAGATGCGCTACCAGCGCCACCTCGAACACTACCACCTCCAGCACGCCAAGGAGGTCGCCGAGCAGTTGGAGCGGATCGTGCGCGAGGACAACATCGAGCACATCATCCTCGCGGGCGACGAGGTCATCATCCCGCTCCTCAAGGAGCAGTTCCCGAAGACCGTCACCGAGAAGATCGTGGACGTGCTCAGCCTCGACATCAACGCGCCCGAGCACGAAGTGCTGGCCGAGTCTCTGGAGGCCATGCGCGAGCACGACGCCGAGTCGGACGCCGAGAGGGTCGAGCAACTCATTAACGAGTACCGCGCGGGGGGGCTGGCCGTCGTCGGCTCGACCGACACGCTCGAAGCCCTTGCGATGGGGCAGGTCGAGGAACTGGTCATCGTCGCGCAGCAGCAGAAGGTCGAGGGCGACCGCGACGACGTGGCGATTCTCGCCGACGCGGAGCCGGTCGAGCCCATCGTCGCCGGTGAAGACGGAGGCACGGTCGCCAACCTTGAGGCCGACTCGGTCATCGTCGCCGCCGACCTCGTCGCGCGCGCGCGCCAGACGAGCGCGCGCATCACCTTCATCGAGGACGCGTCGCTCCTCGAAGAGTTCGGCGGCTGCGGCGCCTTCCTCCGCTACCGCATCCAGCCGCCGACGACCGACAGCGCGCCGCAGCCGCAGCACGCCTGACGAACGGACAGAACCGCGAGCGGTAGCGTGCGGGTGGGAGTTACGCTGAGAAACTTTGCTGCGTAACGCCGACCCGCTCGCTACCGCTCGCGGTTCTGTCAGAAGAGGGAAAAGATGTTCTGTCCGCGCTGCGGCCAGCAGGCCGCCGAAGGGATTCGCTTCTGCTCGCGTTGCGGGCTGCCGCTCGACGCGGCGTTGGAGGTGGTCGAGGCGGGCGGCCTCCCGCCGGCACGGCGTCAGACCGATGCGGAGGCGGGCGGCGGGCTGACGCCGCGGCAGGTGGGGACGCGCAAGGGCTTGATGCTGACCGCGGGCGGTATTCTCTCCTTCTGCACTGTCATCCTCCTCACCGCTTACAAGGAGGACTTCTTCGTCCTCCTCGTGCCGGCCGGAATCCTCCTCGTCATCGGCGTCATGCGTATGCTCTACGGCCTGCTGCTGGAAGAGCACGCGCCCGCACGCAGGCTTCCGAAGCGCGACGCCGCGGACGCGGCGCACGAGCTCACAGCCGAACCCGCGCGCGGCGGTGAGCTGCCGCCGGCCCGCGCCGTCCCCGCCTCCGCCTACGCCAGACCCGGCGCACAAACGAGCGACATGGCCGCCCCGCCCAGCGTCGCGGAGGGCACGACACGCCTGCTCGACGAAGACGAGGCCGGCCGCAGGCCATAGGCGTTCGCACACGAACTCGGCGGCCACCGGCCGAAAGGCTTCGGCGGGTGCCCGCTCGTTGAACTCATTCACTGATTGGTGAGGAAGATGATGACGGAGAAAAACAGTGCGGCTGACGAGCGTCGTATCCGCGAGATAATCGAGGAGCGCGTAGCGGCAATCCGCGAGAAGGACGTTGAAGAACTGCTGACTCACCACGCGCCGGACGTGCTGTCGTTCGACGTGCTCGACCCGCTACAGAATGCCGGGTCGGATGCGATCAGGCAGCGGGCCGAGCGTTGGCTCACGTCGTACGAAGGCCCGCCCGGTTACGAGGTGCGTGACCTGAACGTGACGGCGGGCGAGACGGTCGCCTTCTGCCGTTACCTCTACAGGGTCAGCGGGACTTTAAAGACGGGCGGCACGGTTGACATGTGGGTGCGTGCGACCGTCTGCTTCGTCAAGGCGGACGGCGAATGGAAAATCGTGCACGAGCATCAGTCGGTGCCGTTCGACGCACAGACCGGCAAAGCCTCGCTCAACCTGAAGCCTTGAAGGCTCGAACCTCGTGCGCGGTCTGCCGAATTTATAGAGCGTTGCAGACGGGTGCGACTCCAACAGAACCGCGAGCGGTAGCGAGCGGGTGCGGGCGACGACAGAGCTGCGTAATAGCGCCAGGCCGACCCGCTCGCTACCGCTCGCGGTTCTGTTTGGGTTACCCGCGTCGCAGGCCGCATCCAGATGCATACTGCTGTAAGCCCGCGGGCGGGAGGCTAAGTTGACGCCGTTTGAAGGTCGCGCGTATATCCGCCGCTGACGCGGCGAGCATATCAACTCGACAAACTCCGTGTCGGCGCGGAAAAGTCCGTGTCAACGTGTTCCGTTCGCGTATTCATCTGTTCCAGTCTCATATTTGTCTGCGCCGACCCCGTATCAGGCGCGCCGGACTGATATTTATCTGTTCCGAGCACATATCGGCGCGCCAAAGTGCGCGGAAGTGCGTTCCGTTCACGTGTAAACTCGTTCCGGTAAGCCGTAGACATGTTCCGGCGGCGTGCGGGCTTGAAAGATTACGTGTCGGCGTGAACAAACGGCGCGCGCCGTATGTCACGCGGCCGGCGGGAGAATCTTTTCGGCCGCGCGCGCGTTAGAATCGCGTGCGGGCGCACAAAGATAAAAGATGACGACGCGTCTGACCCCGACCATCCTGCGCTTCGACTCGTTGCCCTCGACCAACACGGAGGCGGCGCGGCAGGCGGCGCTCGGCGTGCCGGAGGGGCTGTGCGTCGTGGCGCGCGAGCAGACGGCCGGGCGCGGGCGCCGCGAGCGCAGTTGGGTCTCGCCGAAGGACGCGGGGCTCTACCTGAGCGTCGTGCTGAGGCCGACGTTTGAGGCGCGACAGTGGCCGCTCATCACGCTCGCCGCGGCGCTGGCGGTGTGCGACGCGCTGCGCGAGGCGTGCGGGCTCGCGGCGGACATCAAGTGGCCGAACGACCTGCTCGCGGGCGGGCGAAAGCTCTGCGGCATTCTGGCCGAGACCGCCGAAGGCGCGCGCGGCCGCGCGGTCGTCCTCGGCGTCGGCGTCAACCTCAGGCGCGGCTC
>JBEVJD010000215.1:0-5082 GCA_040510435.1 Pyrinomonadaceae bacterium
TCCACGAAGGCGTTGAGGATGGTGCCCGCGGGAACGTTCACCTTCTCGACCTCGATCTCCAGGTTGCGGTTGTCGGGGCGCGTGCGGAACCTGGCGACGCCGACGGGCGTCAGCCCGTTGATGGGCGCGCCCGCCAGCCGCGACTCGATGCGCAACTCACCATTGGGGCCGGGCGTCGGCATCGCCGCGGGGCCGGGGTTGCCGAGCACCTGCGGGATGTTCGAGAAGGAGCCCGCCACGATGGTCGCGCCCGACTGGTCGGTGACGACGACGCGCGTGCGCGAGTTGATCTGCGGGAGGGTCTGGCCGTTCTCGGTCTTGAGTTTCAGCTCGCTGCGGTCGAGGCTCGGGGCGACCGAGAGCGTGCCGATCTTCACGCCGTCAACGAGGACGTTGAGGAGCGTGCCCGCGGGCAGGTTGACCTCTTCGACGCGGACGCGGAACTCGCGGTTGTTGAACTCGATGGAGTACTCGGCGTCGCCCTCCGGCACGATGCCGCCGATGGCCGCGCCGGTCAGGTCGGCGTCGAAATCGTTCATGACGGGCGTCGGGCTGGGCGTCGCGCCGGGCGTCGGGGTCGGGCTCGGAGTCGCGCCCGGAGTGGGCGTCGCGGTCGGCGTCGCAGTCGGCGAAGGAGTCGCGCCGGGAGACGGCGTCGCGGTCGGCGTGGCCGTCGGGCTCGCGGTGGGCGTTGGCGTCGCGCCGGCCGAGCCGAAGGCGCCCGTGACGATGTTGGCGCCCGACTGGTTGCGGACGGCGACCGTGGTGCCGTTCGTGACGGCGGGGACGGCCTGCCCGCGCTCGGTCTCAAGCTCGACCTCGCCCACGCGGAAGCTGTTGAGCGTGATGACGCCGCTGATTTGCTGTCCGCCGACGAAGACGTTGAGCACGGTGCCCGCGGGCAGGTTCACGTCCTGCACTTCGACTTCGAGCTTGAGGTCGTTGCCCGGCCGCTGACGGAAGACGGCCTTGCCGTGCGGCGTCGAGCCGCCGATGGCCGCGCCGGAGAGGCCGGCGTTGATGATGATTTCGTCGTCGCCCGCGAGGGCGGGCGCGGCGGCCAGCACAGCCAGCGTCGCCAGGAGCGCGACGAAGGCGAGTGCGGCGCGCTTCAAAGATGAAAGGGATGAAGGTGCGTTATGACCCTGTGGAATGAAAGCTCTGCTGCTCATCGGTTTTACTCCGCAATCTGTAAAGTCTCTTGAAGCCGGGGAGCCTCTACCTGCCGGACAGTGCGGGCCGGGGCGGAAAAAATACGGGGCGTTGGAGAAGTTTTTCGCGCGGCGCGTTATCATTGGCTTCAAAGTCGAACGCGCGAGGGGGTTGTCAGTACATCAGCAGGGCCGAAAGGACGAAGCGATGAGCAGGGAAGAGTTCGAGGGCGGCGGCTTCCAGACGCGCGCCATCCACGCGGGCAAGGGCGAGAACCACACGCGCGCCGTCACGCCGCCCATCTGGCAGACGACGACGTTTAGCGCCGACTCGTCCGAGCACTTCGCCGAGGTCGCCTCAAGCGTGCGCCCGGCCGAGTTCTACACGCGCTACGGCAACCCGACGCACAAGGAGGTCGAGGCCACCATCGCCGCGCTCGAAGGCGGCGAGACGGCGCTGCTGACCTCGTCGGGGATGGGCGCCATCTTCACGGCGCTGATGTCCGCCCTGCGCGCGGGCGACCACGTCGTCGCGCAGACGAACCACTACGCGGGCGCGATGACGCTCTTCGAAGACCTGCCCGCGCACTTCGGCGTCGAGGTCACCGTCGTCGACCAGACGCAGACCGAGGAGTTTGAAAAGGCCATCCGCCCGAACACGCGCGTCATCTACGCCGAGTCGCCGACGAACCCGCTCATGCAGATCACAGACCTGCGCGCCGTCGCGGAGCTGGGGAAGAGTCGCGGCATCAAGACCATCGTCGATAACACCTTCGCCACGCCCGTCAACCAGCGCCCGCTGGAGTTCGGCTTCGACGCCGTCGTCCACAGCGCGACGAAGTACCTCGGCGGACACTCCGACGTGACGGCCGGCTGCATCGTCTCCACGCGCGAGTTCGTCGAGCGCGCGTGGCACTTCTCGCTGCTCGCGGGCTCGATCCTTTCGCCGTTCGACGGCTGGCTGCTGCTGCGCGGCCTGCGCACTCTGGCGCTGCGCGTCGAGCGGCACAACTCGAACGCGCTCGCGCTCGCGCGCTTCCTCGAAGGCCGCGCGGAGGTCGAGCGCGTGCACTACCCGGGGCTCGAATCTCACCCGCAGCACGAGCTGGCGGGCACGCAGATGTCGGGCTTCACAGGGATGTTTTCGGTTGAGCTGTGCGGCGGCTTCGAGGCGGCCGAGCGCTTCATCGCCACGCTGCGGCTCGCCACCAACGCCCCGAGCCTCGGCGGCCACGAGACGCTCGTCGTCCACCCCGCCGCCATGTGGCGCGGCTACATGACGGCCGAACAACTCCGCGCCCGCGGCTTAAGCGACAGCCTCGTCCGCGTCTCCGTCGGCATCGAGGACGAGAAGGACTTGCTCGAAGACTTCTCTCGCGCGCTAACGCGCGCTCAGTGATAAGTGATGAGTGATGAGTGATAAGAGTAAGACGAGGCCCCCTCCTCTTTCTTATCACTCATCACTCATCACTCATCACCAGGAGGACTGATGCGGCGACTTCATTATCATCTGGTTGACGTGTTCACAGACCGCGCGTTCGGCGGGAACCCTCTGGCGGTTGTCACGAACGGGCGCGGCCTCCTCGAAGA
Source organism: Pyrinomonadaceae bacterium (assembly GCA_040510435.1). Classification (GTDB taxonomy): domain Bacteria; phylum Acidobacteriota; class Blastocatellia; order Pyrinomonadales; family Pyrinomonadaceae; genus QHXN01. The sequence continues at coordinate 2,742 of JBEVJD010000215.1, forward strand.
GACGATGCAGGCCGTGGCGAAGGAGTTCAATCTGTCGGAGACGACCTTCGTGCTGCCGCCCGACGACCCGCGCCACGACTGGCGCGTACGCATCTTCACGCCGGGGAGCGAGCTGCCGATGGCGGGCCACCCGACCATCGGCACCACGTTCGTCCTCGCGCGCGAGTACCTGATTCCGCGCGGCGAGCGCGAGTCGAACATCGTGCTCGAAGAGGGCGTCGGCCCCGTCCCCGTGCGCGTCGAGTTCGAGGGTGGCGAGCCCGTCTTCGCCGAGATGAGCCAGCCGCTCCCGACCTTCGGCCCGCGGCTGACGGACACGACGGCCGTCGCCGCGATGATCTCCCTCGGAGTCGAAGACCTCGATTCGTCGCTGCCCGTCGAAGTCGTCTCGTGCGGCGTGCCGTTCCTCTTCGTGCCGCTCCGCTCGCTCGACGCCGCACGGCGCGCGCGGCCCCGCGCCGACTTGATAGAGCGCGCCGCGGAGGAGCACGGCTTCCCGCCCGAGGTCTTCGTCTTCACGCGCGAGGTTGAGAGCGCCTCCTCGACCGTCCACAGCCGCATGTTCGCGCCCGGGTTCGGCATCACCGAAGACCCCGCGACCGGCGGCGCCAGCGGCCCGCTCGGCTGCTACCTCGTCCGCCACGGCCTCGTCGAGTGCGACCCCGCGGCCGAGATCGTCAGCGAGCAGGGCATCGAGATGGGCCGCCCCAGTTACATCCGCATCCGCATCGAGCGCCGCGGCGAACGCATCACCGCCGTCCGCGTCGGCGGCCAATGCCACTTCATGGGCGAGGGGTTCATTGAGATAGAGTAGTCAGGAGACAGTAGTCAGTAGTCAGTAGGCTCCGCTCGGCGGAGGTTGAGGATGAGAACCGCACGGTTCGAGCGATGACGGGTTTCCTACTGTCTACTGTCTACTGTCTCCTGACTACTTGAGGTTAATCATGGTCGCAGCAGCAATGCCGAGGGGCCCGCGCGGCGGGCGTTTGATGGGCAACATGCGGGAGTTCAACAGCGACTCGCTGGGCTTCATCGAGCGGTGCGCGCGCGAGTTCGGCGACGTGGTGCCGACGCGCTTCCTCTACGTCCCCGCGCTCTTCCTCTTCCACCCCGACCACGTCGAGTACGTGCTCGCGGCGGGCAGCAAGAACTTCATCAAGGCCGCCTCCCTGCGCTCGCCCTTCTTCCTGCGGCTGGTGGGCAACGGGTTGGTGACGAGCGAGGGCGAGTTCTGGCGCCGCCAGCGGCGTCTGGCGCAGCCGGCCTTCCACCACCAGCGCATCGACTCTTACGCGGAGACGATGGTCGCCTACGCCGAGGGCATGGTCTCAGGTTGGAGTGACGGCCAGACGCTCGACGCGCACGACGAGATGATGATGCTGACGCAGCGGGTCGTCGCGCAGACGCTCTTCAGCGCCGACGTGTCGGGCGAGTCGCGCGAGATCGGCGAGGCGCTCACGAACATCGTCCGCCCCTTCGCCTCGCAGGCGACGCTCAAGTGGATACTCGACAACCGCCTGCCGACGCCCGCGCACCTGCGCTTCAACCGCGACGTGCGCAAGATCGACCGCTTCGTCTACCGCCTCATCGAGGAGCGGCGTGCTTCCGGCGAGGACACGGGCGACCTGCTCTCGATGCTCCTCGCCGCGCGGGACGAGGACGGAAGCTCTATGAGCGACCGCCAGCTCCGCGACGAGCTGATGACCATCTTCCTCGCCGGCCACGAGACGACGGCGCTCGCGCTGACGTGGGCCTGGTACCTGCTCGCGCAGAGCCCGGAGGCCGAGGCGAAACTCGCGGCGGAGTTGGAGGAGGTCTTAGGTGGGCGGGCGCCGACGGCCGGTGACTTGCCGCGCCTGCGCTACGCGGAGTGGGTCGTCAAGGAGGCGATGCGTCTGTACCCGCCCGCGTGGGCCGTGGGGCGCGAGTGCGTGCGCGAGTGCGAGGTGGGCGGCTACCGCGTCGCGAAGGGGATGCAGGTCTTCGGCTTCCAGTGGGTCAACCAGCGCGACGCGCGTTGGTTCGCAGACCCGCTCGCCTTCCGCCCCGAGCGCTGGGGCGAGGAGGCGATCACGCGCATCCCCAAGTACGCATACTTCCCCTTCGGCGGCGGCCCGCGCCTCTGCATCGGCAACTACTTCGCCACGATGGAGGCCGTCCTCATCCTCGCCACCATCGTCCGGCGCTTCCGCCTCCACCTCGTCCCCGACCAGACCGTCGAACTCCTGCCCGCCGTCGCGCTGCGTCCCAAGCACGGCGTGAAGATGAAGCTGGAAAAGCGTTGACGAAAACGCCGCGCAACATTCCGCCGCGGAGCGGCGCATGAATTTAGCCCGGCCTT
>JBEVJD010000216.1:0-4774 GCA_040510435.1 Pyrinomonadaceae bacterium
ACGCTCTCAAACACCGGCAGCACCGACCACGTCCCGTTCGACCAGATCGGCCTGCCCGGCTTCCAGTTCATACAGGACGCCGTCGAGTACAACACGCGCACGCACCACTCGACGCAGGACACGTACGAGCGCATCCAGGCCGACGACGTGAAGCAGGCCGCCGTCATCATGGCCGTCTTCGCCTACCAGACCGCCATGCTCGACGAGCGCCTCCCGCGCAAGCCCGCGCCGGGCAACCCGGAGCGCGAAAGCTCTTCGACTCGTTGACTTCGCCACAAGGTGAGGAGGTTTTAGGTTTTGGGTTTGCGATTTGTGATGCTGTCTCTTAAATCGCAACTCAAAACCTAAAACCCACAACCTAAAACCCTCTTTGAAACTTTCCGAAGACCCTTACGGTATACACACACTCCTTCGGACGAGCCTTAAACAACACGTCGGACGGACGTACAATTTTCAGGAGCACTTCGCCCACATGACGAGACGACACGCCGCCGCCGCGCTGCTCTTATTCGCGCTGCTGTCGCCGAGCGCGACGGCGCTGCGCGCGCAGCAGCCGACGCCCGCGCCGACGCAGCCGACGCCGCCAGCACAGCCGCAGCCGCAGCCCACGCCCGACGTGATCGAGCGCATCAAGGACGAGGGGCTCAACCGCTCTGAGGTGATGCGCACGCTCGAACATTTGACGGACGTGATCGGGCCGCGCCTGACCGGCTCGCCCGCGCTCAAGCGCGCCAACGAGTGGACGCGCGACCGTCTGACTCAGTGGGGGCTCGCGAACGCGCACCTCGAACCGTGGGGGCCGTTTGGGCGCGGGTGGACGCTCAAGCGCTTCTCGGCCGAGGCCGTCGAGCCGCAGGCGTTCCCTCTGCTCGCCTACCCGCGCGCGTGGTCGCCGGGGCTCGACGCGCCGCTCACGGCCGACCTCGTCGTCGTCGATGCGAAGAACGAAGAAGAGTTGCTGAAGTACAAGGGGCAGCTCCGCGGCAAGATCGTCCTCGCGGGCACCGAGCGCCAGCCCAAGTCGCTCTTCGAGCCGAAGGCGTCGCGCCTCAACGAGAAGCAGTTGCTCGAACTCGCCGACGCGCCAGACCCCGCGCTCCTCCCGCGCCGCCCGCAGCGGCCGCAGCAGACGCCCGAGCAAATCGCCGCCGCGCGCTTCAACGACCGCAAGACGCAGTTCTACTACGAGGAGGGCGTCGCGCTCCTCGTCGGCTCAAGCCTCGCGGGCGACGGCGGCATGCTCCAGTTCGTCCAGTCGGCCGCCGTGCCCCAACCTTCCGACACGCCCTTCGACCAGCGCAAGGGCCCGTGGCACAAGGACGCGCCCAAGATCATCCCGCAGATCGCGCTCTCGAACGACCACTACAACCGCCTCGCGCGCATGCTCCGCCGGGGCGAGAAGGTGAAACTCAACGTCAACCTCCAGGTCGAGTTCGACGACTCCGACCCGATGAGCTACAACACCATCGCGGAGATTCCGGGCACCGACTTGAAGGACGAGGTCGTCATGCTCGGCGCGCACCTCGACTCGTGGCACACGGCGACGGGCGCGACCGACAACGCCGCGGGCGTCGTCATGATGATGGAGGCCGTGCGCATCCTGAAGGCGCTCAACCTACAGCCGCGCCGCACCGTCCGCATCGCGCTCTGGAGCGGCGAGGAGCAGGGCCTGCTCGGCTCGCGCTTCTACGTCCGCGAGCACTTCGGCCCGCTGCCCGCGCCGACGCCTGCGGCCGCGGGCGCGACGCAGCCGGCGCCCGCGCCGCCCGCCGCTGGCGCGCGCTTCAAACCCGAGCACGCGCGCCTCAACGTCTACTTCAACGCCGACAGCGGCACGGGCGCCATCCGCGGCGTCCACATGCAGGGTAACGAGGCGCTGCGCCCCATCTTCCGCCGTTGGCTTCTGCCCTTCGCGCAGTTGAAGGTCGGCGAGACGACCTACACGGCGACGACCGTCACGGCCGCCAACTCGGGCGGCTCGGACTTCCTCGCCTTCGACGCCGTCGGCCTCAACGGCATAGACTTCCTTCAGGACGAACTCGAATACGGCACGCGCACCTGGCACTCCAACCAGGACACGTACGACCGCGTCATCCCCGAAGACCTCAAGCAGGCCGCCGTCATCGTCGCCGCCTTCGTCTACAACGCCGCCACCGCCGACGCCATGCTCCCGCGCAAACAGCCGAGGGAGGGGAGGGGACAGTAGGGAGTAGACAGTAGACAGTAGTCAGTAGTCAGTAGCCAGTAGGAAGACAAAGCGGCACGCCCGGTCTAAAGACTGAAGCGCGCCGCCCGTTTTTTTCTACTGACTACTGACTACTGACTACTGTCTACTCCTAATATTTGCCCGAGGCGAGGTATTCGACGAGGTAGCGGCGGAGCTTGTCGCGGTTGGCCTTGCGGTACTCGGCGTAGTCCCGTGCGATGCCCTCGTCGGGGCGCGCGAAGAGGACGTAGGCTTCGAGCAGCCCCGCCTCTTCGATTTGCAGGAGCAGTTGCAAGTCCTTCGAGAGCTGCTTGACCTCGCCGGCCTTCTGCTTGTTCCGCACGGCCTCGATGACGCCGCGCAGCGCGTCGGCCTCTTCGCGCAGGCTGTGCCGGTACTTCTTCTCGCCGGGGTACTCCTTCCTGAACTTCTCGTAGTCGTTCGTCGTCCACACCGCGCGCTTCAGCCCGTACCACATCCACGCCGCGCTCCCGTCGTCCGACTTCTCCAGCGACCTCGGGTCGATGATGATGGTCATCTTGTTGTCCTTCATCGGCGAGACGCTCTGCTGCACGTCTATCTTCGGGTGGCCGAGGCGGACGAGCTTGGCGTTGGCCCAGCGGAAGAGGCCGTTCTCCCACGTGTACGCCTCGTAGGGCGCGGCGATGACGGCCTCGATGTACTTGTCGCGCGCCTCGTCGAGCCGCGCCTGCTTGAGGAGGGTGTTGCCCCAGTAGCGGTACGCCTGCTCGCGGTCGGGGTCGAGCCTGATGGCGCGCGCGTACCACTCGCCCGCCTTCTCCAACTGTCCCTTTTGCAGCATCACGTCGCCCGCGAAGAGCGGCGCCTCATAAATCTTCGGGTCGAGCGAGCTGGCCTGCTCATAGGCGGCGAGCGCCTCGTCGTAGTTGCCCTTGAGGAAGGCGGCCTCGCCCTTGCGCATCGCCGCGTCGGCCTCGGCGTTGGCCGAGAACTTGGAGTCGGACGTGGGCGAGTCGCTGCCGTCGGCGTTCACCGACGCGACCATCTGCTGAATGAGGTCTTTGGGCGCGCCTTCGTCGAAGCCCAACTCCAGGGCGCGGACGAGCGCGGCGCGGGCGCGGGAGCGGCGGGTCTGGCGCGCGGGCGTGTGGGCCTCGGGAATCGTGTGCATGAAGAGCGTCATGCCGAAGCGCGCGAGCACGTTGCCGTCGTCGGGGTGGCGCGCCGCCAGCTTCTCCAAAGGTGCGAGCGCCTCGACGAACTTCTGCTCCGCGAAGAGCGCGAAGGCGCGCTCGCGCTCGGGGTCGGCCTGCGCGCTCTGCGCGGCGACTGCCGGCGCCAGCGAGGCGAGCACGAGGGCGAAGGCGGCGGCGAGCCGCAGAGTGTGCGGGGGCGTCTGCATGAAGATTTCTCCGTTCAGAGTCAGGTCGGCCGCGGCCGTCGTCGGGGCGACAATCATCATGCACGCGTGGCGGGGAAGTCAAAGAGGGTGTTGGGTGTTGGGTTCTGGGTGTTGGGTGCTAGGTTCTGGATGTTAGGTGTTGGTTAAAAGCAGGCGCCTTACCCAACACCCAACACCCAGAACCTAACACCCAACACCCAACACCTAATTCGGGATATGCGGTTGGAGGCCGGTGCCGTCTTCGTCGAAGGTGATGCCGGCGGCGACCTCTTCAGGGAGGCGCTCCCAGCCGTCGGGCGTGTGGCGGAAGGTCTCGGCGTTGGAGGCGCGGAAGGCGACGGCCTCGGGGTGCCAGACGCGCCTTTCGACCTGTATGTGCGGGTGCTTGAGGCGGATGACATTGAAGGAGTTCGACTCGCCGCGTCCGCGCGTAGAGGTGGCCGTGCCCGCCTGTACGAAGAGCGCCGAGTGGCCGTGAATCTTGTAGCGCTCGGCGGTGCGCCCCGTCTGGCCGACGTGCATGTGTCCGGCGAGCAGGAGGTCTGCGCCGCAGGCGGCCAGAGCCTCCATCGCCATCTCGGCGCGCCCGACGATCTCGCGCTCGTCCGCGCCCGCGGGCAGGTCGAAAGGGTGGTGCGTGACCACGACCTTCAAGACCTCGTCCGGGTACTTGCACAGACGCTCGCGCAGCGCCGTCACCTGACGCTCGTTGACGCGCCCGAACGTGCGCGTCAGCGAGCGCGCCGTGTTGACGCCCGCCACGACCATCTCCTCGTCCTCGTAGACGGGCTCGACCTCCTCCGAGATGTGGCGGCGGTACTTGTCGAGCGGCCGCGCGAAGCGCGAGAGGACGTCGTAGAGCGGCACGTCGTGGTTCCCGGGCACGACCACCTGCGGCCCGGGCAGGCGGTCGAGGAAGGCGCGCGCCTCTTTGAACTGTTGCGAGCGCGCCCGCTGCGTCAGATCGCCCGAGACGACCACCACCGTCGGCCGGGCCTCATTCACCGCCTCGACCAGAGGCTCCAGGAGCCCCGCGTCGATGCGCCCGAAGTGCAGGTCTGAGAGATGGACGATTTTCTTCATAAGAATGTCCGTGAACCGCGAACCGTAAACCGTGACAAGACGAAGAGCCGGTCTTCTCTCGTCACGGTTTACGGTTCACGGTTCACTTCCTTCGGAACTAT
>JBEVJD010000217.1:0-4311 GCA_040510435.1 Pyrinomonadaceae bacterium
CTGGCGCTGCGCACGGGGATGCGGCGCGGGCAGTTGACCTTTCATGATTACCTGAACGCGCTGGGCAACGCCTACGACTCCTACCGGCGCGCCCGCGGCCCGCGCGAGGTGTCGCTGACCGAGGCTTCGCAGCGCCGCTTTGCGGGCGGCGGCGCGCTCGTCTATCACAAGGGACTCCTCGTCGCCTTCCTCTACGACCTCGCGCTCATGCGCCAGACGCGCGGCAAGAACTCCCTCACGGATGTCTACCGCGAACTGTTTCGACGCCACGCGCGCGGCAACCCGCCCGCGGACGGCAACCGCGCCGTCGCCGAAGTCCTCAGTTCGACGGGCGGCATGCGCGGCTTCGTCGAGCGTTACGTCGAGGGGAGTGCGGAGTTGACGCTGCCGGCCCTCATCGAGCCCTTCGGTTTGAGGGTCGAGCCGGGCGGCGCGCGCACGCACGTCGGCGTCTCGGACTCGCTCGACTCGGCGCAGCGGGAATTACTCCGCAAGTTGGGTTACAATGAGCGCCCGGACGCGGAGTCGCGAAAGCTCCACGAGCGTTTGCGAAAGCGCGCGTCACAATGAATCCCCTGAAGCATTTCGACCCAGAATGAAGTCCATAAAGTTTGTTTCGACCCTCCTTCTTTTATTCGTCTCCTGTGCGTGCAGCACGCTCGCGGGCAAGGAGGAGGTGGGCGCCGTCAGCGCGCGCAGGGCGCAGGTGAGGAGTTCGACCGCGGTAGTCGCCGCCGACCTCAAAGAGGTCGTGCGCGGCGACGATCTGGACATCATGGATTCGTTCACCGTGCCCGACACCGGCGAGCGCTGGCTGCATGTGCGCACGCGCGACACCGAGCCCATCGAGGGCTGGATCGAGGCGCGCAACGTCATCTCCCACGACATGATCGAGCGCTCGCGGCGGCTCGCGCGCGAGGACGGCGACATCCCCCCGCAGGCGTCGGGGCAGCTCCGCGCCAGCACCAACATCCGCTTCTCGCCCGACCGCAACGGCAACGACAACATCCTCATGAAGCTCGAAAGCGGCTCGCGCTTCGACATCATGGGCTGGAAGCGTGTGCCGCGCCCGAAGTCTCTGGAGACGACCGAGAGCGACGACGTGCCGAAGGCCGGCGCCGCCGACCCCGGCGCCGCCGCGCGCCGCCGCGGGCGGGAGGAGAAGAAAGAGCCCGAGGATGTTGACGAAATCTGGTACAAGGTGCGGCTCCCGTCCTCGGTCTCGCCCGCGCCTGCCGGCTGGGTCTTCGGCAAGCAGGTCGAGCTGACCGTCCCGAGCGACATCATCTTCTACCGGACGGGGCGCGAGTTCGTCGCCTGGCAGAGGCTCGACGGCGAAGACTCTGCGGCGCAGCAGTCGGGCGCGAAGGACAAGGACGCCGCGAAAGAGACGCGCCCTGGCAGTTGGGTCATACTTGAGAAGAGCAGCGTCAACAACCCCGCGGGCACCGACACGTCCGACTTCGACCGCATCTACGTCCTCGGCTACGACAAGGACAGGCAGGAGCACTACACGGCCTACCGCAGCCCGGACATTAACGGGTTCCTGCCCCTGCGCGTCGAGGGGAAGGGCGACGCGAAGACCTTCACGGTTCGCGCGCAAGACGGCGGCGAGCCGAAAGACGTTAAGTTCAAAACCTACACGAACGAGCGCGGGCTGTTGAAAGTCGAAGCGATGGGCGAAATACCGAAGGCCAACAAGCCCAAGTAATCCGGCAAATCAACCCACCTGCACAGCTTTCGGGCTGAGCATCAGTCTACGCAGGCAGCCCGAACTGTCTTACCTGATCTTCCCAACAGGAGACTCTTTATGGCCGCGAAGTTCGACTACTCAAGCATCGAAGGCGTTCAAGGCAACGCCAACGTCACCCCCGCGTTCATCGACGCCGTCGAGAAGATGGCGGAGCGTTTGGGCACGCAGCCCGAATACCTGCTCGCCGCGATGAGCTTCGAGACCGGCGGGCGCTTCGACCCCTCCATCCAGAACGGCATCGGCGCGACCGGCCTGATTCAGTTTCTGAGAAGCACCGCCCAGAGCCTCGGCACGACGACCGACAAACTGGCCAGGATGTCCGCAGTCGCCCAGCTCGCATTCGTCGAGAAGTACTTCCAGCCCTTCACCGGAAAGCTCGGCACGCTCGAAGCCGTCTACACCTCGATCCTCGCCGGCTCGCCGAAGAAGCCCGACGCGGTTCTCTTCAAGGCCGGGACACCCGCCTACAAACTCAACCCGCTCGACTGGAACGACGACGGCATCATCACCGCCCGCGAGGCGACGACCATCGTCGCGGCGCGCATGTTCGGAGGCGTGAAGGCCGTCCAGCAGAGACTGCTTGAGGTCGGGGTCGTCCCGGCGGCCAACAAGATCGGTTTCGCGGACGGCAGGTGGGGCGGCAACACCACCAAAGCCATCGCCGCCTTCCAGAAGAAGAACGGCCTCGAAGAGACCGGCCTGATGGATGAAGAGACCGGCCTGGCCCTCTTCTCCCCACCGCCGGCCGCCGCCTCCACGCCCGCCACGGCCACGACGTTGCCCATCACGGCGGAAGGCGTCCCCGTCAGCATCGCACTGGAGAAGGGGACTCTGAGCGAGGCCGTCGGGCTTGTGCAGGACGCGCTCGTGGGACTCGGGTACATGACGCTCGACCAGATAGGGAATTTCCACGGAACCTTCGGCCCCAAAACCGAGGCGGCCGTCAGCGCTTTTCAGCAGCACCTCGGGTTGACGGCGACGGGCAAGTTCGGAGACGTGGAGCGGAAGGCGCTCGAAGATATTCAAAGCGGCGTCGGCAAGGGGAACACAAATATGCAGCTCGTCAAGGCGATTCAAACGCGTCTGGTCGAGCTGACCCTCTTGACGCAGAAGCAGGTCAACACAGGCTTCGGCACCTTCGGCGGGCAGACGGAGGCCGCGGTCAAGCAGTTCCAGACCGGCAATAAACTGTCTGCGAGCGGTGTCGTCGAGGCGAAGACTTTCCGTGCCCTCTTCAATCAGATTGCGACCAGCACGCCGACCAGCTCGTCCGGCGTCTTCACCGCGCACGACGGCGATCATTTTACGGTGGCGAGCGGAATCCTCATGACCGCGAGCTTGCAGGAGAAGGTCGCTAACCTCGCCAATCATTACTTCGCGATTACAGGCAACGGCCTCATCGTCACGAGCGGTTACCGGCCGCCCGACCGTCAGTCCAAGGCGATGTTTGACAAGATCGTCACCGAAGGCGAGACCAGCGTCAGGAACCTCTATAAGAACAAGACCTTGATTGACGAACTCCTGAACGTCTACCGGTCGAACAAAGGTAATCCCACGGTCGCCGTGGCTGAGATACAAAAGACCATCGAGGGTCAGATGAGGCGCGGGAAGTTCATCTCAAACCACCTCCTCAGCAACGCGATTGACGTTAGGAAGGCGACGACGAATCTGGCGTCGTTAAGGACGGCCGTCACGCAGGTCGGCGGGCGGGTCGTCGTAGAGGGCAACCACTACCACATCGAACTGCGCTGAAGGGAGGGGCGGTCGGCAGTTATGCGCACATACGGAACGGCTTGAAAACGTGGCTGAATCGGCCGGGCGCAGACTGCCGACTGCCCCGGCCGGCACGGTCTTTAAAAAAAACGCGCGGCCGGTTGACAAACAAATTGAAATATCTATAATGCTCACTTGCCTTGAGACAAGGCAGTTGACATCCAGGTCATAAAGAGCGCGTTTGACGAGCCGCTTCTCTTTCAGGAGTCTTGAGAGAGAGCGGCTGTTTCATCGGCTGGCATAAGCCGACACTCCTGCTCATAACCTTAAAAGCGTATAGGCAACTGCGTCATGACTGACGCATCTAACCTCTTCGCCTTTGAGAATTGAGCTTGCGTGCAGACGCTGCGGCCGGGCTGAAAAAGCCTACGCTGCAATCGCGATTGAAAAAGTTGCGAGGCTCGCTTGACAAGGTTCGTGACTTACGGTAGAGTCAGCGTTTCCTTGAGACGACAAAGCGTCGACTGAAGGCAACCAGAACGAATCCTGAGCATCTAAGTCAGGCTTCGGTAGAAGCAAGAAGCGATCTTTGAAAACTAGATAGAGCGTGTCCATGTTAATGACTTTGAGGGAGTCAAACGCTGAACGATAAAGTTCGCGTAAAACTCTTTTTGAAGAGTCATTATCGGATACTGAAACAACCAGTACGAAGATGATGTTCCAGAGAACAAATTCTAACGAGAGTTTGATCCTGGCTCAGAATCAACGCTGGCGGCGTGCCTCAGACATGCAAGTCGAACGCGAAATTTCCCTTCGGGGAGAAAGTAGAGTGGCGCACGGGTGAG
>JBEVJD010000218.1:0-3199 GCA_040510435.1 Pyrinomonadaceae bacterium
CGCGACGCGCTCGGCGCGGCCGAACAACATCACGCTTGACCAGCGGACCGCGTTGGTAATCTCCTCAACCTGAAAGCAGACCTCGTGGTTGGCGGCGATGAACTCGGTCTTCGTCCCTTCGGTGGTGAAGAAGAAGAGGCACTCGCCGTCGTAGGCGTAGTTCATCGGGACGACGTAAGGGTGGCCGTCGCGCGAGCAGCCGAGATGCCCGAGCTTGCTGCGCAGCAGCAGCGCAACCATCTCGCCCTGCGACATACCTTTGATTTCCAGCATCCTTAAACCTTAACAGCAGTGACGAGTGACAGATGACGAATGACGAGCAGGAGGCAGTTTGCAGGGCTGGTCACCCGTCACGCATCACTCGTCACTTCCTCATGAGTGTTGCGCCTGAAAATACTTCTCGTGTGCGCGCTTGGCCCAGCCCCAGAAGCGGCCGTGCCCGATGGTCTCGTCGCCCTCTTCCCAGAGGTTTTTGTGCAGGTAGAGGGTATCCTTACTGCCCGCGTCTACGACGAGCGTGATCTCGTGGTTGTAGTGCGCGGAAGGCTCGCGCCCCTCGATCTCGGCGGCGAGATTTTCGGCGGCCACCTCGGCCTGCCGCACCGCCATGTGCCCCAGCTTCGGTCCCGAGAAGTAGACGGCGTCGCCGACGGCGTACATCCCCTCGGCCCCGAGCACACGCATCGTGTGGTCAACGCGCACGTATCCCTCTTCGTCTGCGAGACCCGTCGAGGCGAGCGCACTCGTCCCCTGGAACGGGGGGACGAGCATCAGCAGGTCGTATTCGATCTTGCGACCGTCACCGGAGACGACGGCCTCCGCCGTGACCTCAGCGATGGGAAAGGACGCAAGGTGCTCAATATGGTGTGCCGCGAGCGTGGGCTGCAGGGCGCGTGCGAGGTCTGCGCCGCCGAGGTGCTCGCTCGGAAATTGGGGGCTAATTATCGTGATGCGCGCGGCGTCGCCCCGCTCTTCGAGCTGGCGCGCGAGGGCGAAGGCCGTCTCGTAGACGGGAACGTCGAGGCGCGCTCCGGGGCACGAGCCGACGACGGCGTGTCCTTCGCGGAAGTCGCGCGCGGCCTCGCCGAACTTCAGCGCCGCTTTGACACCGAGGAGGTGGTGCGCGTGCTCAAAGAAACCCTTCACCCGCTCGGTGGCGAGCCGGCGTCCGAGCGCGTAGATCAGGTAGTCGTATTTGATGTCGCCGTCGATGTCGCCCCCGTGGAGTGATGCCTTGCGGGCATGCGGATCGACGTGCGTGACCTCGGCCTCGATGAAGCGGACGCGGCGGGCGAGCATCGCGGCGGGCAGGTCGTAGGAGATGTCCTCTTCTTCGCACTTGCCGAAGGCAAGCCGCACGAGCGCGGGGTAAAACGTGAAGCGGCGACTGCGCGAGACGAGAGTAATCTGGTGTTCCGGCGAAAGCGACTTCGCCAGATGCTCGGCGGCGACCATCCCGCCGAAGCCCCCGCCTAAGATAAGAATATTCGCCATTTTTGTTTCCACACTCCGTAAAGCGTCAGACGTAAATTGTGATTAGTTGGTCACGGCCTTTCGCGACACCCCACGATCTCGACCGAGCAGGTAGCGTCCGACGTGGCCGCCTGAGGGTCTGCGTCTTGGACGGGCATGGTCAGATGTTGCTCGAAGAGTTGGGCCGAGGCGACGAGAAAGTCCTGCGCCGTGACGATGCCGACGAGTGCGCCGTCCTCGACGACGGGGAGACAGCCGACCCTGTGCGTGCGCATCAGTTCGATGGCTTCGAGCGTCGGCGTCGAGGGCGCGACCGTGACGGGGTCGGCAGTCATGATCTGGCGAATTGCGACGGGCTCGCCGTCGGAAAGGCCCCGCGCCAGCAGGCGCAACAGAGTCCTGTGAGAGAGCAGCCCGACCAGTCGCCCCCGTTCGTCTACGACCGGCACGTGGCGGATGTGCCGCCAGTCCATCACGCTCGCGGCGAGGTCAACCAAGTCGTCGGGTCGCATGGTGAACAAATCGGTCGTCATGAACTGCCCGACCGTTCGGTAACTCTCAGACCATTGCTCCGACTCACCCTCCTCGATGACGGGCCAGCGATGCACGGGTTCGCCCGTCTGCTGTAGTTCGTGCATGGCGGCGGCAAGCGAGCGGTGGCGCATGTCGCGCGTCCCTTTCTTCCCCATTCCGGCGAGCGAGGAGAGCGCCCACTGTGCGCCGGTCTGCCCCGTGCGGACGCGCTCTTCGAGCGTGCCGAGGTAGAGGTCGATGTCCGCCGCGTCAACCTTCTGTGCTTTAAGTCCGGCGCGCGCGAGCGGCAGGAGGTGTTCGAGAATGAGTGCGACGGGGGTGTAGGTCCGCCCGTCAACCCATGTGAACTGCGCCTTCAGGCCGTGGCGCGCGGCGGCCCAGAAGTTTGACCGGGCGTCGTCGAACGTCATCCGCTCATCTATCGCGCCGTACTCTTCGGGCAGCGCCGCCATCAGCCCCGTGAAGAAGGCGGCGTTCGCCACCTCGTCGAGGACGGTCGGCCCCGACGGGAGCACACGGTTCTCGATTCGCAGATGCGCCTTGCCTTCACTCACGCCGTAGCAGGGGCGGTTCCACCACCAGACCGTGCCATTGTGCAGGCACAGCGCACCGAGGCGCGGCACCCCACCGTGCGCGAGCACGTCCTGTGGGTCTTCGTCCACTTCGCTCGTCATCATCGGTCGGAAGCGCGCGATGTCCTCGCGGAAGAGTTCGATGACCGACCCCTCCAGCCAACGCTCGCCGAAGCCGACGCGCGTCGGGAAGCCGCGCGCCTGCTCGGGCCGCGACCGCGCGTCCGCCGAGTGCTGGAACAGCGCGATCCGCGTCTCCTGCCACAGGTGGTTGCCGAGCCAGAGCGGTGAGTTGACTGCCGCCGCGAGCAGCGGCGCGGTGACCGCTTGCGCCATGTTGTAGAGCGGCGCGAACTCCTCGGGGCCGACCTGGAGGTGAACCTGAAAGCTCGTGTTGCTCGACAGCAACATCATGTTGTCGGAGGCGACGGTCACCTCTTCGAGCCCCTTGATGTGCACGGAGATTGCGCCGTCGCGCAGTCGCATGACGGCGTCGTTCAGTTGGTAGTAGCGCGGGCTGGGCGTGATGTTGTCTAGGGTCAGGTCAGACCTGTGCAGCGTCGGCAGAATCCCGGCCAGCAACACGTCCGCGCCCGAGTGGCGCGCGCCCTCACGCACCA
>JBEVJD010000219.1:0-14643 GCA_040510435.1 Pyrinomonadaceae bacterium
CCAGCGCCCGTTCGAGCGTCTCGTCCTCACCAAAGGTCGTGTCCAACGTCGCCGCGCGCAGCACGCCTTGAGCGCCCGCCGCAACTTCCGACGCTGCGTCAGCAACGCCTTCATCAATCGCCCCGCAGAGCGCGACGACTTCCGCGAGCGTGCGCTGACCCGACGCGCGCGCCGACGCGGCGTGAGCCTCTTCGTCCTCCGCCCCGAGCCCGCCGAAGAGGAGCGGCGTGCGCAGCTCTATCTGCTCGACCCCGGACGGCCCCGCGGGCGTGGGGCGCGCGCCGAGGAAGACGCGCGTCGAGAAATGGTCGGCCTCGCGCTCGCGGTCAATCGCCGGGTTCGTCACCACGGCCACGCGCTCGTGGAAGTAGTCCGAGACGTTGCGCCGCTTCTGCGAGAGCGCGGCGAGCGGGCCGTCCCAGCCCAGACCGCTGATCGGCTCTTTGCCCGACTCCGCCATCTCGCGGATGTCCTGCTCTTCTATCCGGCCCCAGCCGAACGCGGCGAGCAGACGCTCGTCGAGCCCCGCCGCCGCCACGCCGCCGTCGGGGGACTGTGTGTCTTCGGCGTCGGCCCACTTCACGCGCGCGTTGAGCCGCGCGGTGTGGAAGCGCGTGCGCACGTCTTCGAGCGCGCGGCGTTGCAGCTCGTGATACTCGAAGACTTTGACGCCCACGCCGCGCTGCAAAAGGAAGCCCATCTTCTCACCCGGCGCGAGCGGGCGCGGGTCGCGCACCATCTGTTCGAGCGGCACGACGCCCTTCTCCGAAGAGGCGAAAAACTCCTTCTCGGTCTCGCCGCACCAGAGCGGCCGCAAGCCCAGCGCGTCGGAGCTGAAAACGATCTCGTCGGCCTGTCGCGCGATGATGGCCGCCGGCCCTTGCGCGTGCGCGCCGAAGGCACGGCGCCAGTAGCGGTACAGCTCGCGCACCTCCGAAGGAAAGCGCTCGATTTCGCTCCACACGGGCGGGAAGACGATCTCCAGAGCGTTCATCAGGCTCAGGCCGTACTCGAACATGAAGCTCTCGACGACGCGGTCTAAGACCTGCGAGTCACTGGCGCGCGGCGGCAGTTGGAAGCCGAGCGCGAGCGCTTCTCGTCCAAGTCTATCGACCGAGTTGATCTCGCCGTTGTGGCCGAGCGTGGAGAACATCTGTGCGCGCTCGGGGCGCGAGTCGGTGTTGGTCGAGTAGCGGCCGTGGCCGAGCGAGATGGCCGACTTGAAGTCCGGGTGCGAGAGTTCGGGGAAGTAGCGGCGCAGGGTGTCTGCGTCGCCGCGCACTTTATAGATGACGCTGTTCGGGCTGAGCGAGGCGACGTGGACGGGCAGCTCTCGTTCGAGCCTCAGAGTGATATTGAAGATGTCGCGGTCTTCGACGCCGCGCGCCGTGCGCGGGAGCGCCGCCACCTGCCAGAACTCCGGCTCGGCGGCTCGTCCTTGCGGCCCCAGAGCCTCCGTGCGCACGCGCGCGGCCTCCGAGACTAGCACCTCGAAGACCGAGTCTTCGAACAGTTCGAGCGCGTGCCTCTTAATCTCCTCCGCGTCGGCGCGCCGCTCGTGCGGGATCATGATGTGCGCGACGGTGAACTGCGCGCGGCCCGTCAGAGAGCCGCGCAGGCCGGCCGCCTCAAGCCGCTTGGCCCAGCGCTCGCGCGGGATGTCGGTCTGGAGGCCGGCGCCGTCGCCCTCGCCCTCGACCTCGCCCGTGCGGTGCCCCATCCGCGCGAGGGCTTCGAGCGTGCGCTTGACGTTGCCGTGCGAGGGGCGGCCGTCCTTCTTGACGTTGGCGATGATGGCGCAGGCGTCGCGCTCCGACTCGTCGTGGCGCCAGCGGCTCGGGCGGTCTGCGGCGCCCCGCGCCTGCCCTTCGCGCGCGCGCCTTGCGCTGTCGCTCTCGTTCGCCTGAAACATTTTTCGCCGCAGGGGGAAAAAAGAGGCCATCAACCCTCGGACGTTGATGGCCTGCCGCAGACACTGTAGTTGGCAGTGACAAGCCGTCAGGTTACGCGCTTACGCGCGAGGACGACTACGGGCACGCGCCCCTTGAGGGCGACGGCCGAAGCCTTCCGGCGCCGGAAGTGCGACTCGACGGAAATGGTTGGACGCAGATCAGACATTCCACACACCCGGAGAACGGAGACTCGACGCCCGCCGTTCTGGTACCAACGGCCGACGCTTCTCTCCCCACTAATGAGGGCGGATGCTACAACCTTCGCCCGCATTTGTATAATTGATAATTTTTACAAGCCCATAAATCCCGAGCGACCCTCACCCGCGACACATTCGTCGAGACTTCAAGGCGCAACGACAAAAACGTCGGCACCCGCCAATCGCTTCAGAATAATGTCCTGACCGATTAAACACAGAGACACAGAGACACGGCTTTAAAGACATACCGCATCAAGCTGGTCTCTGTGTCTCTGTGGTGAAACCTCTGAAACATCGGCCACAAACCACCTTAGCAACAGGCCGTTTGTCGCCCACTCTATCGCCGCGACATTTTTGCAGCGCGCGGGGTCGCAAACGACGAGATTGTCACGACCGCCGGAGGCCGTCTTGAACCCTGTCAACGCTTAACCTTTGAAAATTCCCCCTTCCGAGCGCAGGGCGTGGGAGCGGTACGGGCTTTGCCATCTGAGTCCGGCCACAAGCACTCGGGCGCCGCGGCCTCGGCGGCGCGGGCGGCAACACAGGACAGGAGGGTTGGGCAGGTGTCACTGATCTTGAGCGGCAAAGAATTCATCTCGGCAGACCCACTCGGCGCGAGCGTGCTGGCGGGGCTCTCGGCTCTGGCCTCGCGCCGGCCCGTGCTCCTCAACGGCGTCCGCCTGAGCGCGCAGGAGTTGGCCGAGCTGGCCGAGGAGGCGCGGCGCACCGAGCGCGCCGTCTGGGTCGGCGCCACCCCGCCCGACACGGCGAAGTGAGCGCGCCCCGTTCCCCCGACGCGCTTGACGAGAGGCAAACTGAAGACTGTCCAACCGAGTCATTTCCACGCCGGACGAGCGCCGGCCGAGCGCCGCAGTCGCTTGACTAACCGTGGACTGGTGTGGCTATTGTCACCGGACGTTTCTCGCTGAGGTGACTTTAGACTCATGGAAATGACGCAGCTCGAATTCTTTCTACAGGTCATCGCCGAGGGCAGCTTCTCGAAAGCCGCCGACGCCGTCGGCCGCACGCAGCCCGCGGTCTCCATCGCCATCCGGCGGCTCGAAGAGGAGGTCGGCGCCCCGCTCTTCGACCGCTCGCAGAAGACGCCGACGCTCACGGAGGCCGGCCAACGCATACAGGACTACGCGCAGCGCATCCTCACCCTGCGCGACCAGGCGCGCGGCGCCGTCGCCGAGTTGCGCGAGCTGAAGCGCGGCCTCGTCCGCGTCGGCGCCAACGAGAGCACTTCGCTCTACCTCCTGCCCCAGGTCATCCTCTCCTTCCGCGAAAAGCATCCGGAAGTGAAAGTCGAAATCTACCGGCACGTCTCCGAGCATCTGCCGCGCGAGGTACTGGAGCGCAACGTGGACTTCGCCGTCCTCGCCTTCGAGCCCAACGACCGCGACCTCGAATCCTTCTGCGTGCTGCGCGACGAGCTTTCGCTCATCCTCAACCCCGAGCACCCGCTCGCGGGGCGCGCGGAGGTGACGGTCGAGGAACTCGGGCGCGAATCCTTCCTCGCGCACAACGTCCGGACAGCCTCGCGCAACAGGGTCGTCGAGGTCTTCGCCGAGCACCACACGCCGCTCAACATCACGCTTGAGCTGGCGACGGTCGAGACCATCAAGCGCTTCGTGCAGCTCAACGTCGGGCTGGCCTTCGTCCCGCACATGTGCGTGCGCGAGGAGCTTGAGCGCGGGACGCTCGCCACGGTGCCCGTCAAGGGTCTGACCTACGCCCGCACGCTCTGGGCGACGCACCGCCGCAACGCGACGCACTCGCACGCGGCCGCGGCCTTCCTCGCGGTGCTCCGCCAGCACGCGAAGTCGGCCTCATAAGCCGCGCCTATCGACTCATAAAAATTTTTGCCGAAAGTTTTGTTGACAGCCCGCCGGGGCTTTCTTACTATCCTTGAGGAGCCCCGCCCGCGGGGCGCACGAATCGGACGGACTCTCTGACATGAACTACGACGCGCGCTTTTATTACTTCGCCTTTACCTACCGCTACCTCTACGAGGGGCGGCGGGCCGGGCGGACTTCGTGCGTGCGTGAGTGGGCGAAAGAGACTTAGAGACGCCGCACAGAATAGATTCCAACCGAGCCGGCCGCGACACCCCGAAGAGGCAGTCGCGGCCGGCTCTTTTAGTGCGAGCGGCAAACAGAACCGCGAGCGGGAGCGAGCGGGTCGGAGACACATCACACGGGCCGGTGCTGCGGCACGTACCCGCTCGCTACCGCTCGCGGTTCTGACAGGAGCTTGAGTATGACCATCGAAGACTGGCGGGTCGAGATAGACAAGATTGACGCGGAGCTGCTGCGTCTGCTGAACGCGCGCGCCGAAATCTCCCTCCGCGTGGGCGAGTCGAAGCGCGTCGCGGGGCTCTCGGTCTGCGACCGCGGGCGCGAGCGCGAGGTGATCGAGCGCGCCCAGCGCGCCAACCGCGGGCCGCTCGACGACGGCGCGGTCGAACGGCTCTTCCGCGCCGTCATACGCGAGTCGCGCCGCCTCCAGACGCAGTCGTCAGCGCAGCCCGAGGAGGCCGCGAGATGAGCACGCGGGGCGGCTCAAAGGCGCGCGTCGCCTTCCAGGGCGAGCGCGGCGCCTTCAGCGAAGAGGCGGCCGTGAAGCTCCTGGGCGAGGAGGCGAATCTCGTCCCGCGCCCGACCTTCGAATCGCTCTTCGCGGCCGTCGGCGACATGGCGGCCGACCTCGCGCTCGCGCCCGTCGAAAACACGCTCGCCGGCTCTGTCCACCGCGTCTACGACCTGCTCCTCGACAGCCCGCTCCACATCACGGCCGAAGTCGTCATCCCCATCCGGCACTTCCTCATCGGGCCGCCCGGCGCGACCGCCGAGGGCGTGAAGACGGTCGAGTCGCACCCGGTCGCCCTCGCGCAGTGCGAGCGCTTCTTCGCCTCGCGCCCGGACATACGCCGCGTCGCCGCCGACGACACCGCCGGGAGCGTCGCCGCCGTCCTGCGCCGCGGCGACGCACGTTGCGCCGCCGTCGCGGGTCGCCGCGCCGCCGAAATCTACGGCGGCCAAATCCTGCGCGAAGGGCTCGAAGACCACCAAGAGAACTACACGCGCTTCGTCCTGCTCGCGCCCGAGCCTTCTAGCGGGGAGGAGTCAGACAAGCTCTCGCTCGTCGTCCGGCTCGCGCACCGCCCGGGCGCGCTCCACCACGCGCTCGAACCCTTCGCGCGGCGCGGGATTGACCTGCTCAAGATCGAGAGCCGCCCTCTGCGCGGACAGCCCTGGGAGTATCACTTCTACCTCGACCTGCGCGCGCCGCCCCGCAACCCGGAGCTGTCGGCCGCGCTCGAAGAGCTGCGCGAACGCGCCGCAAGCCTTCGCGTCCTCGGCCACTACGCCTCGGCTGAACAGGAGTCAGGAGTCAGTGGACAGTAGTCAGTAGTCAGTAGTCAGTAGCGCTCCGCGTTCCTGACGTTGATGCTGACAACCGCACGGTTCGAGCGATAAAGGTTTTTCTACTGTCTACTGACTACTGACTACTGCCTACTTCTTTTTATGACTAAGCGTTGGGACAGGGTGACGGTGTTCGGGTGCGGGCTGGTGGGCGCGTCGTTCGCGCTCGCGCTCAAGGAGGCGGGCGCCTGTGCGCGCGTCGCGGGCTGTGACGCAGACCCCGCCGCGCTCGACGAAGCCCTGCGCCTCGGCGCGATTGACGAAGTTGACACTGCATTCAAAGAGGGCGGCGTCTCTCAGTCAGACCTCGTCTACCTCGCCACGCCCGTCGGGCAGATCGTCGAGTTCCTGCGCGCGGGCGCGCCCGGGGTTAAGCCGGGCGCGGTCGTGACCGACGCCGGGAGCACGAAACGGGAAGTCTGCCGCGCGGCGCGCGCGCACGCGGAGAAGGGCTGGCGCTTCGTCGGCGGCCACCCCGTCGCGGGCAGCCACCTGCGCGGGCCCGCGCACGCGCGCGCCGAACTCTTCGAGGGCGCGCCCTACGTCCTGACGCCGCCCGAGGATGGGAGCGACCCTGACGCGCTGGCCGCGCTCGAAGAGACTCTAAAACTCCTCGGCGCGCGCGTGCGCTTGATGACGGCGGCGGAGCACGACCGCGCGTTGGCGAGGCTGAGCCACCTGCCGCAACTCGTCTCGTGCGCGCTGGCGGCGACCGTGGCGGAACAAACAACGCACGACGAACTCTCCGCGCTCGCGGGCGCGGGCTACCGCGACATGACGCGGCTGGCGGCGAGCCCGTGGGACATCTGGCGCGACATCCTCGCCACGAACTCGGGGGAGATTGCCGACGCGCTCGACGCGCTCATCCCGAAACTCAAGGCCGCGCGCGACGGGCTGCGCGAACACTCCCGACAACCGTTTGAAGACACCGAAGGCGCGCGACGTGGCGACGGACTCGCCGCGGCGCGCTCGCTCTTCGGCCGAGTCAGGCCGAACTAACAACCATGCTGAAGGCTGTCAAAGACATGATCTTAATCCTCGACCCGAAAGTCGCCGCGGGCGGCGAGGCATACGGCCAGTTGATGGCCCATCTCTCGCGCCTGCCCAACATCGAGCTGCGCATCCACCACGAGCAGGGCGCGGAGAAGTCGCTGACCGAGATATATCTCATCGGCAACACGGCCGCGCTCTCCGTCGAAGACATGCGCGCGCTGCCCGGCGTTGACCACGTCGTCCGCGTCTCGGAGGAGTACCGCATCGTCGGCCGCCACAAGGACGACGAGCGCTCGACCTCCTTCGACTACAAGGGCGTGCGCTTCGGCCAGGACACGCTCAACGTCTTCGCGGGGCTGTGCGCCGTGGACACGCGCGAGCACGTCGAGCAGATGATGCGGGCGCTCAGCGATCAAGGGCAGGTCTGCACGCGCATGGGCGCGTACAAGCCGCGCACCTCGCCCTACTCGTTTCAGGGGCACGGCAGCGCGTGTCTGCCTTACGTCTTCGAGCTGGCGGGCAAGTACGGCATTAAGGTCATCGCAATGGAGGTGACGCACGAGTCGCACATCGACGAGATACGCGCCGCGCTCGAAGAGACGGGGAGCCCCGCGGGCGTCATGCTCCAGATCGGCACGCGCAACACGCAGAACTTCGAGCTGCTCAAGTTCGTCGGCCGCCAGCGCGACTTCCCCGTGCTCCTGAAGCGCGGCTTCGGCATCACGCTCGACGAGTCTCTGAACGCGGCCGAGTACCTCGCGAGCGAGGGCAACCGTAAGGTCGTCTTCGGCCTACGCGGGATGAAGACCTCAATCGGCGACCCGCACCGCAACTTCGTCGACTTCGCGCACGTCCCCGTCGTCAAGCGCCTGACGCGGATGCCCGTCTGCATCGACCCTTCACACTCGGTCGGCGCGCGCACGTACGCGCCCGACCGCCTGCTCGACATCCTCCACGTCACCGCGCAGGGCCTCATCGCCGGGGCCAACATGATCCTCGTGGACTTCCACCCCGACCCCGCCCGCGCGCTCGTGGACGGCCCGCAGGCGTTGACGCTGCGCGAGCTGCCGCACTTCCTCGAAGACGTGGCGCTCGTCCGCGAGACCTACGAGAAGCGCGTCGCGCTCGCCGCCCGCGCCGCCGAGCGGAAAGACGAGCCGGTCGAAGTTAAGGTCTAACCTCGGTTCGTCTTAAGCTGCGACGCGGGTGGCTCAAACAGTACCGCGAGCGGTAGCGAGCAGGTGCGTGCGGCGACGCCGCGCCCGACTGTTGTCACCCCGACCCGCTCGCTACCGCTCGCGGTACTGTCCGGGCCGCACGCGGAGTCGGTCACACCCAACCGCAACTACTTACCCGCCCGACTGAAAGCCGCTTCAATCAACGATTCAAGCGACGGCTCAATCTCTTCACACGCGGATTCCTTATCCAGCAGCGCGGCGAGCGCGGGCGGCGTCTCCACTTTCCTGCCCACCAGCGGTTCGACGATGGACTCGAACTTCGCCGGGTGCGCCGTCGCCACGACGACCCAGTGGGGCGTCGCGAGCAGCGCGCGCACGCGGACGGCCGCCGCGGTGTGCGGGTCGAGGACGAGGCCGCGCGCACGGGACTCCTCGACGATGGTGCGCTCGATCTCTTCGTCAGTCACCGTGAAGGCGCGCGCGAAAGTTTTGAGTTCGTCGAGGTCGGGGTGCAGTCGGAGCAGCCGCTCGATGTTGCTCGGGTCGCCCACGTCCATCGCGTTGGCGAGCGTGCGCACCGTGGGGCGCGCGGCCCACGCGCCCGAGTCGAAGTAGTCGGGCACGGCGCGGTTGGCGTTCGACGCGAGCGCTATCTCGCGCACGGGCAGGCCGGCGGCGCGCGCCCAGAAGGCCGCGACCGCGTTGCCGAGGTTCCCCGTCGGGACGACGAGGCCGGCGCGCGCGCCGCGCCGTCGCAGGTACCAGAGGCTCGCCGCCGCGTGGTAAGCGGCCTGCGGCAGCAGCCGCCCGAGGTTGATGCTGTTGGCCGAGAGCAGTCCGCGCTCGCGTTTCAGTTCGCGGTCGGCGAAGGCGGCTTTGACGACGCGCTGGCAGTCGTCGAAGTCGCCGCGCACGGCGAAGGCGCGCACGCCCGCGCCCCAGCAGGTCAACTGCTTCTCCTGCCGCGGCGAGACCAGACCCTTCGGAAACAGGATGACGACATCCACGTTCGCCCGCCCGGCGAACGCCGCCGCGACCGCGCCGCCCGTGTCGCCGGAGGTCGCGACCAGCACAGTCCGGCCCCCCGGCAGGCGCGAGACGCACGCGGCGAGGAAGCGCGCGCCCACGTCCTTGAAGGCCGCGGTCGGGCCCCGGAAGAGTTCGAGCAGGGCTGTCGTCTCGTCCAACTCGACGAGCGGGACGGGGAAGTTGAAAGCCTCCCGGCAGATGTCCGAGAGATGAACTGACAGTTCTTCGTCTTCAAAGAAGGGCGCGAGGAACTTCTCCGCGATGTCGGGGAGCGATTCGAGCCCGTCGAAGTCTTCGACCTTAAAGATGGGGAAACGCTCGGGCACGTAGAGCCCGCCGTCAGGCGCGAGGCCGGTCTGTATAGCCTCCGCGAGGCCGAGCGGCGGCGATGCCCCGCGCGTGCTGACGTACCTCATCTGACGACCCTCGCACCGTCACAGTTGACCGGCGAGACCCACGAGTCAACTTCACCGACGCCGCTCGACCTGAACGCTTCGACCATCGCGGCGCGCACGCGCCCGGCCGTCTCTTCGGAATCAACCAGCGCGAAGACGCTCGGGCCGGAGCCTGAGATGGAGGCGCCGAGCGCGCCCGCTTCGAGCGCCGCCGACTTCACGCGCGCGAAGCCGGGGATGAGCCCGGCGCGCTGCGGCTCGATGACGAAGTCTTCGAGTGAGGCTCTCAACAGTTCTAAATCGTCCGTGAAGCAGGCGGCGACGAAGCCCGCGAGGTGTGCCGACTGCCGGACGTGGTCTGCGAGCGGGACGGTCGGCTTTAACACCGCGCGCGAGTCGCGCGTGTCTACGCGCACGTGCGGGTGTACGAGCACGGCGAGCAGCCCGCGCGGCGCGGGGAGGCGCACGCACCGCAGAGGGTCGGTCGAGACGATGAGGGTCAGGCCGCCGAACAGAGACGGCGCGGCGTTGTCAGGGTGCGACGCGCCGCTCGCCACTTGCTCGGCGGCGAGCGCGTAAGCGAGCAGAGACTCTTTCGGGAGAGGTTGTTCGAGCAGCGAGTTGGCCGCGACGAGCGCCGCGACGGCCGAGGCGGCCGAGCCGCCCATCCCCGAGCCGAGCGCGATGCCTTTGCCCACGCTCACGTCGAAGCCGAAGCCGGGGCGCAGGTCTTTGAGCAGTTTGAGGAGGCCGACGGTCGCCGTGTTCTGCGCGGGGTCGAGCGGGATGGCGCCGTCGGGCAGAGTCCCGGTCGTGTCCACTACCTCGACGACGCGGACGGACTCGCCTTCGGTCGCCGTCACAGTGACCTCGTCGCCCGCGGCCTCGACGGCGAAGCCGAGGATGTCGAAGCCGACCGCAACGTTCGAGACGGTCGCGGGCGCGAACGCCGTGGCGCTCCTCATAGCGGCGCCCCCACGAAGGTCGCGAGCCGCAGCAGGTCTGCGAAGACGCCCGCGGCCGTCACGGCGGGCCCCGCGCCGGGGCCGCGCACGATCATCGGCTGCACGTTGTAGCGCGCCGTGCGGAAGCTGACGACGTTGTCGCTCTCGCTCAAACCCGCGAACGGGTGCGCGAGGGGGAACGGCCGCAGGCTCGCCGACACGCGCCCGCCCGGCTCAATCGTCCCGACGTAGCGCAGCACCTCGCCGCGGGTGCGTGCGGCGTTCAGGCGCTCGGCCACGGCCGCGTCGTGCCGGCCCAGACTCTCGAAATACTCCTCGACGCTTGAGGCGCGCAGGTCTTCGGGGACAAGGCTCTCGACCTCAACGTCCTCAAGCTCGATCTCCGTCCCCATCTCGCGCGCGAGGATGACGAGCTTGCGCGCCACGTCCATGCCCGACAAATCGTCGCGCGGGTCGGGCTCGGTGTAGCCGCGCGCGTGCGCCTCGCGCACGACCTGCGAGAAGGGCTTCGCGCCGTCGAAGGTGTTGAAGATGTATGAGAGCGTGCCGGACAGGACGCCCTCGATCTTCAAGATTTCGTCGCCCGTGTCGAGCAGGTCGCGCAGCGTGTGGATGACGGGGAGCCCCGCGCCGACGTTCGTCTCGTAAAGGAAGTAGCGCCCGCGGCGCCGGGCCGCCTCGCGCACGGCGCGGTACTGCGCGAGGGTGCCGGTGTTGCCCTTCTTGTTCGGCGTGATGACGTTGATGCCGCGGTCGAGCCACTCGGCGTAGCGCGCGGCGACGCCCGCGTCCGAGGTGGCGTCGATGATACAGGCGTGCGGCAGATGCTCGGCGAGGACGTGCTCGGCGAAGCGCTCGATGTCGGCGCCCGTGCCGCTGCCGTTCAAGTCTTCCTTCCAGTTGCTCAAATCGACGGCGCGTTCGTCCAGCAACATCCGGCGGCTGCTCATCACGCCGCGCACGCGCACGTCTATCGAGCGGCGGCCGCGCAGCTCTTCCAGACGGCGACTGAGTTGGTCGAGGAACGTCCCGCCGATGAGACCCGTGCCGACGACGCCGACCGAGAGCGTCTGGTGTGAGAGGTAGAAGGCCGAGTGGACGTTACGCAGCGCGCGCGTCGCCTCGCGCTCGTCGATGACGGCCGAGATGTTCCGCTCCGAAGAGCCCTGGGCGATGGCGCGCACGCTCACGCCCGCGCGCCCGAGCGCGGTGAAGAACTTGCCGGCGATGCCCGGCGCGTCAACCATGCCGTCGCCGACCGCGGCGAGGATGCAGCAGCCCTCGGTCAGTCCCACGGTCTGAATCTGCCCGCGCCGCATCTCGGAGATGAAGGCTTCTTCGACAGTTCTCTTCGCCAGTTCGCCTTGCGCGCCGGGGACGGCGAAGCAGATGGAGTGCTCGCTCGACCCCTGCGAGATGAGGACGACCGAGACGCCTTCAGCGCGCAACGCGCCGAAGAGCTTGTTGGCGATGCCGGGCACGCCGACCATGCCCGTGCCCTCGACGTTGACGAGCGTCATCCCCTCGACGCTGGCGAAGCCCTTGACGGCCGAGGCGGAGGACGACGAGGCCGAGATGGTCGTGCCCGCGGCGTCGGGGCGGAAGGTGTTCTTGATGTGGACGGGGATGCCGCCCGCGATGACCGGCGACATCGTGTTCGGGTGGATGACCTTCGCGCCGAAGTAGGCCAGCTCGGCCGCCTCCTGATAGGAGAGCGCGGGGACGACGAGCGCGTCGGGGACGCGGCGCGGGTCTGCGCTGAGCACCCCGTCCACGTCCGTCCAGATGGTGACCGAAGAGGCTTCGAGGAGCGCCGCGAAGATGGAGGCCGAGTAGTCGCTGCCGTTGCGCTTGAGGGTCGTCGCCACGCCTTCGCGCGTCGAGGCGACGTAGCCGGTGACGACGAGCGGGTCGGGCGCGCGACCTTCGAGCCACTTGTCGAGACGCCCGCGCGAGACCTCCCAGTCTACGGCGACGCCGCGCGCGTCCGACTCGACGACGAGCACCTCGCGCGCGTCGAGCCAGTCGGAGGGGCAGCCCTGCTGCTCAAGCAGTGCGTTCAGAAAACGCGCCGACCACAACTCGCCGTGCCCCGAGACGAACTCCGCGATGGGCTCGGACTGAAGGCGCGCGATCCAGACGCCGCGCAAGACCTCCTCCAACTCGCGGAAGTCGGCCTCGACGATTTCGGCCAGAGACTTCTCGCGCGCGGCGTCGAGCCCGAGCGCGGCGGCCGTCTCAAGGTGACGTGTGCGCAGGGCCCGGAGCCCGTCGGCGTAAGACGCGTCGCGCGCGGCCGCGCCCGAGACGAGCCCGAGCAGCGCGTCGGTGACGCCGGACATCGCCGAGACGACGACGGCCGCGCGCTCGCCGTTCTGCCGCCGCGCGAGCAGGATGCCGGCGACCGATTTGTAACGAGCCGCGTCGGCCACGCTCGTCCCGCCGAACTTGTGCACGACCCACTTCGCCATAAAGACCTTCCGTTTAAAAGACCTCCCGCGGACGCGCGACCTTAGCCCACGAGCGCGCCCCTGTGCAACCGCCGCGGAGCGGCGTCCGCATGAGCACCGGCGAAAATAGTCTTAAATGTCAGAACTCGTACGCATCCGGCGCGCGGGATTCGAATCGCACTTGCAAGTAGTGCCCGCGTCCGCACTATAATGCCCGCGCCCCTTTCAATCGGAAGCCGCCAACACACCTCGCGTTTCGGCGGCAGTGTGCCGGCTTAACCCGGCGGGATTTGGCGTCAACTTTCCCTCGTCGCAAACAATGAAAGCCCTCGTCATAGACGACAACGAACTGGTACGTGACAACGTCGCAGAAGTCTTACGCGGCGAAGGCTGGGAGGTGTGCGAGGCCGACTCGGCGGCGCGCGCCTTCGAGATGCTCGGCGGCGAGAGCTGGCAGCTCGTCTTCTGCGACGTGAAGCTCTCCGACACGCACGAGGCCGAAGGCTACGCCGTGCTCCGCCGCTTCGTCGAGGAGCAGCCCGACGCGCAGATCGTCCTGATGACCGGCCACGGCTCGGCGGCGGGCGCGCTCGACGCCGTCTCCTTGGGCGCCTACGACTACCTCATGAAGCCCTTCGAGGTCGCGGACGTGCTGCGCATCGCGCAGGACGTGCGGCGCGCGCACGAGAAGCGCGAGCGGCCGGGGACGACGGGCGAGTTGCCGCCCGCGCCCGTCTACACCTCGGACATCGATCTGGTCGGCGTCAGCGGTGGCTTCGTCGAGGTGATGAAGATGGTGGGGCGCGTCGCCGCGACGAACCTCCCCGTCCTGATTACGGGCGAGTCGGGGACGGGCAAGGAGGTCGTCGCGCGCGCCATCCACTGCCGCAGCACGCGCGCCGAAGGCCCCTTCGTCGCCGTCAACTGCGGCGCCGTCCCTTCGGAACTCATCGAGTCGGAGATGTTCGGCCACGTCCGCGGCGCCTTCACCGGCGCGGAGCGCGACCGGTGCGGGCTCCTTCAGGAGGCCGACGGCGGCACCATCCTCCTCGACGAGATCACAGAGACGACGCCCGCCTTCCAGGTCAAGCTCCTGCGCGCGCTCCAGGAGGGCGAGATTCGGCGCGTCGGCTCGAACCACACCATCCGCGTGGACGCGCGCGTCATCGCCGCGACCAACCGCGACTTAAAGTCGATGACCGAAGACGGCAGTTTCCGCGAAGATTTATTTTATCGAATCTCGGTTATCCCGATTTCCCTGCCTTCGCTGCGCGAACGCGCCGAAGACATTCCAGAGCTCGTCGCGCATTTTATAAAAAAATTCTGCGACCAGTCCGGCAGAGAGCTGACCATTTCGGACAAAGCGATGCAGATTCTGGAAAACTACACGTGGCACGGCAACGTCCGAGAGCTCGAACACACGATAGAACGCGCCGTCGCGCTCGAAAAAACCGACGAAATCCAGCCCGAACGCCTGCCCGAGCACGTGACGAACTATAATCCGGAACGCATCCGCAACGAATTTGATTTTCCCGAAGACGGCATCAATCTGACCACGCATCTTGAAAATCTTGAAAAAACCTACGTCGTCGAAGCCTTAAAACGAACCGGTGGAAATCAAACCCGCGCCGCCGAGCTGCTGCAAATGCAGGTTCGCTCGCTCCGCCATCTGCTCGACAAACACAGCATCCGCACGCTTTCGGCGCAGATGCGCAGCTCGGGCGAGTAATCGAAAAATCAAAAGTACAGCGCGACCGTCGAGCAGCTCGCCATCACGTGCCGGGCCACGGTCGTCAGCCACGCCGGCGGCCACCTGGTGCTCGACAGCGGGAGCAAGGCGCTCGGCGCCGACCGCGCGGCGTACGCCACCGGCTGGGGCCGGTTGCCGGCGTACCCGGACGCCCGGGTCGTGCAGCTGTCCGAGCACCACTGCG
Organism: Pyrinomonadaceae bacterium; assembly: GCA_040510435.1. GTDB lineage: Bacteria > Acidobacteriota > Blastocatellia > Pyrinomonadales > Pyrinomonadaceae > QHXN01. The sequence continues at coordinate 14,522 of JBEVJD010000219.1, forward strand.
TGGTCGACCTGGGCGGCGCCGAGCTGCCCGCGCTGGGCACGATCATCGACGTGGTGCCCAACCACGTCTGCAACGCGGTCAACCTCGCCGACGAGCTCTGGACCGACGCCGGCGAGAGGTGG
>JBEVJD010000220.1:0-7095 GCA_040510435.1 Pyrinomonadaceae bacterium
ACTTGCCACCATCGCGCTTTGAACCGCGGCGGTCTCGTCTGCTACCGCGTCAGGACTCACGCGAATCGTCCCGAGAGCGTGTGAGTTGTCAGGGATTTTCGCCGGGCCTGTCCCACCAGCGGCGTGTGAGGAGCCAGAGGACGCCGGGGAGGAGGAAGAAGAGGCCGATAGTGATGGTGGCGGCGCGCGGCGAGACCTGAAAGCGGTCGAGCGCCTCGCCCACGGCGTAGTTCGAGGCGGCCATCGCCAGAGTCATCAGCATCAACTCTGCGGCGAAGACGCGGCCGCGGAATTCGTCCTCGACCGAAGACTGCAACAGCACCGTCGAGAAGACCCACAGCACGCTCCCGCCCGCGTGCGCGACCGCCAGCCAGAGCAGCGCGAGTCCGAATCTCCCCGCCGAGCCGAACAGGATGTAGAAGGCGCCCGCGAAGAGGAACGAGACGCCGATGGCGCGCTGCATCTGCTGGCGCGTCTCGCTGTAGAAGCGGCGCGTCAGCACCGGCCCCAGCGCCGTCCCGACTCCCCGCGCCGCGTAGAGTGCGCTCATGCCGAGCGCCGCGCCGCCCAAGTCCCCGTGCAGGCTCAGCCGGAAGACCTTCTCGCCGAAGACCGACAGCAGCGTGAGCAGACCCCCGCCCAGCCCCCACGCCGGCTTGACCAGCAGCAACGCCATCACGCGCGGCCGACGCCAGACGTAGCGCAACCCTTCGAGCGTGTCGGTGACGCCGAGCGCCTTCGCCACGGTGAGCGGCGTCTTCGGCCGCGGCGCACGCTTCGGCAGGCGCACGCGCCAGACGAGCACGGCCGAGAGGAGATAAGTCAGAGAGTCTATGACGAAGGCGACATCGGTGCCGAACCAGTCGGTGACGGGGCCGCCCACGGCCGCGCCGAGCGTGAGCATCGCCGACCACGTGACCGACGAGATGGCGTTGGCCGCGACGAGGTCGCGCTCTGCCACGATTGAGGGGAGGGCGGCCGAGCGCGCCGGCTCGAAGAAGGCGGAGAAGGCGAGTTGCAGCACGGTCAGCACGTAGACGAGCCAGACGTGCTCCGGGCTGCGGACGAAGAGGAAGCCGAGCACGACGAGCGCGCGCGCCACGTCCGACGCGATCATGATGTGGCGGCGGTCGAAGCGGTCGGCCAGCACGCCCGAGAGCGGCCCCAGCACCACGCTCGGCAGGAACCGCGCGACGAGCACCAGCCCGACCGCCTTCCCCGACCCCGTCAACTTCAGCACGAGCGTGAACAGCGCGATGGTGTCGAACCAGTCGCCCAACTGGCTGACGACCTGCCCCAGCCACAAGTATCGAAAGTCGCGGTTCCGGCGCAGCAGCCCGAAGTAGCCCCCGGACTCGGCCGCCTCCCGCGCACTCTGCTCGCTCGCCGTCTCTCCCAAAATCTCTCACCGCCGCGCCTTCTCCAGATTGGCGAAGAGAGTGCCCGCGCGCCGCGCACGTTGTCAAATTAGAAGAGCGTGAACCGTGAACCGTAAACCGTAAACCGTGAACCGTAAACCGTGACGAGTGAAAGACAGTTTTATCTTGTCACGGTTGACGGTTGACGGTTCACGGTTCACGGTTGACGGCTCTTTCATTCTGCCCGCTGCTAATCAACCTGACGCGTCACGTTGACCTTCGTCGCGGTGCGAGGGCGCGCCGTACTCGGGAATCGACGTTTTTCACGCCAAAAACCGTTATTTGCGCGTCGGAGTCGTGCGGCACGGGGGTTGTCTATAGAGACGGCGCGGCTTGCAGGGGCACGGCAACGCGCCCCGCGGACTCACCGCACGGAGGACGCAGAGCCGCACCAGTTTGTGACGCCGGGAAGGCGTCCACGTTGAAAGGGAGGCGTAGAGAGTCGAGGTCACGGAGACGCCTCCCGCATTTCTCACCCAGCACGGCGGGCGAGTGCCACAACAAGCCCGCCGATTGCCCCCAAGCCCGTCGCCGGCGGCGAGTGCCGATTTGCTCCCGGCCCTCGCCTCCGGCGACGGACGGTTTTAGACGAAGAACAGTAGGCAGTTGGCAGTAGGCAGCCGCTCCGCGTTGAGCGAGTTGAAAGATTGAGCCCAGCTCTTCGGCAGATAGGTTTTCAACTGCCTACTGCTGCCTACTGCTTGGAGGCGCGAGTGATTCGCATAGACATGTCAGACTACGGCCGCGCGGCGGGGGCTTACTGGGCCGCGCTGGTGGCGGGGGGCGCGCTGGCGCTCGGGTGGGGCGCGCACGCATGCCTGTCGTTCGGCGTGACGGAGTGGGCGCAACTCGTCGTCCTCGCCAGTCTCGTCGTCATCTCCGGCATGCTGCCCGTCCGCATCCCCGGCACGAAGGCCGTGGTGACGGCGGGCGACTGCTTCGTCTTCCTCGGCGTCATCTATCTGGGCGTGCCGGCCGGCATCGTCCTCGGCTCACTGGAACTGCTCACCAGCTCGTTCAGGATTTCCAAACGCGCCTCGACCTGGATATCCATGCCCGCGTGCATGGCTCTGACGGCCTGCGTCGCCGGCCACAGCTTCTACCTCGCGCTCGCCGCACACGCCGGCATCAACGAACAGCCGCTCGGTTTTCGCACCGCCGTCTCGCTCGAACAGCTCATCCTGCCGCTCGTGTTGATGGCGCTCGTCCAGTACGTCCTGAACAGCGTGCTGGTCGCCGCGCTGCTCGCGCTCAAGAGCCGCCGGCCGTTCTGGCGCTGCTGGCGCGACGGCTATCTCTTAAGCTCCTGGACGTTCTTCGCGGGCGCGCTCGCGGCCGGCGTCGTCTACGTCGCCATCAGCCGTTTCGGGCTGCTCTACGTGATCTTGAGCGTGCCCGTCATCGCCGCCACGCTCGCCACCTACCGCACGTACTTCGAGCGCGTCGCCGAGAAGACGCGCGAGGCCGCAGAGGTCTCGCGCCTCCACCTCGCAACAGTCGAAGCGCTCGCCACCGCCATCGACGCCAAAGACCAGACGACGCACTTCCACGTCCGCCGCGTCCAGCTCTACTGCGAGCGCATGGGCGAGCTGATGGGGCTCGCGCCTTCGGAGATCAAAGCGCTCAAGGCCGGCGCGCTGCTCCATGATGTCGGCAAGCTCGCCGTCCCCGACCACATCCTCAACAAGCCGGGCAAGCTCACCGAGGCCGAGTTCGAACGCATGAAGGTGCACACCACCGTCGGCGCGCAGATACTCGAACGCGTCGCCTTCCCGTACCCGGTCGTGCCCATCGTCCTCTACCACCACGAGCAGTGGGACGGGCGCGGCTACCCCGAGGGCTTGAAGGGCGAGGAGATACCTTTGACGGCGCGCATCCTGTCGGTCGTGGACTGCTTCGACTCGGCGCGCGAGGAGCGCCCGTACCGGCGCGGCATGACGCCCGAAGAGGCGTGCGCGATGCTCAGGCGCGGCGCGGGCGGCCACTTCGACCCGCGCGTCGTCGAAGTCTTCCTGCGCCACCTGCCGCGCTTCGACGAGGAGATAGTTGTGGCCGGGCTCGACAACCGCGGGCTCACCAACGAGGAGTGGGAGCACCGCGACCTGCTCGGCGACGAGGCCGGGCCCGAGTCTGCGGCGCACACGCACGCCTCCGCGCACCGCTCGGACGCGCCGCACTACCTCAATCAGATTACGAACGCGCACCGCGAGGTCTACGCGCTCTACGAGATCGCGCGCACCTTCGGCTCGTCTCTGGACATTGAGGACACGGTCTCCGTGCTCGTCAACAAGGTCGGGCACGTCGTCCCGTTCGATCTGTGCGCCGTCTACCTCTACGACGAGGAGAAGGGCTACGCCACGACCGCGCACGTCTCGGGCCGGCACGCCGAACACCTGCGCGGCCGCGCGGTCGCCCCGGGCGAGGGCGTCGTCGGCTTCGTGCTGGCGAACCGCCGCGCGTCCTACCTCCTAGACCCGATGCTCGACTTCGCGGACGTGGAGCTGCCCGCGGGCTGCCAGTTCCGCTCGATGGTCGCGCTGCCGCTCGCGAAGGACGAGCGACTCGTTGGGGCCCTAGTCGTCTACTCGACCGAGCCGCGGCGCTACACGGACGACGACCTGCGCCTGCTCGACACGGTGGCGCGGCTCGCCTCCGACGCGCTCGCCAACGCGATGAGCCACGCGCAGGCCGAGTCGAACGCCCTCACCGACACGCTGACGGGGCTGCCGAACGCGCGCGCCATGTACGTGCGCTACGAGCAGGAGGCTGCGCGCGCCCGCCGCACCGGAAGACCGTTCCAGGTCGTGATGCTCGACCTCGACGACTTCAAGCAGGTCAACGACACCTACGGGCACAAGACGGGCGACCGCATGCTGCGCGAGGTGGGGCGGATACTACAGGCGCAACTGCGCGAGTACGACTTCCTCGCACGCTACGCGGGCGACGAGTTCGTCGCCATCGTGCAAGACCTCTCGGCCGAGCAGACCTCGGAGCTGCGCGAGCGCATCGAGCGCGCCGTCTCCCGTTTCTCGCTGCACGTGCGCGGCGACAAGCACGCGCGCGTCGGCATCTCGGTCGGCTCGGCCTCCTACGGCGTCCACGGCGAGACGCTCGACCAGCTCCTCATCGCCGCCGACGAGGCCATGTACTCCGCCAAGTCCTTCCACAAACAGCGCACTTCGGAAGACAAACCCGCCCGCCCCGGCGACGTGGGCACCGGCGACCTCGCCTCGACAGCCATCAACTAGACTTGTCATCGAGGTCGGAAGGGAAGTTAACCACAGAAACGCGGCGGCGCAGCTAAATCCAATTAGCTGCGCCGCCGCGTCTCTGTGGTTAACTTTCTTGGCTCGGCCTACTCCTCGCCCTCGAAGCCGCCCATAGTGCCCCGGGCCCTGTAAGAACCGGCCTTGACGTTGGACTTGACCTTCATCTGCTCGACTCCTTTCCGAGTGAGAGCGGGGGAACCGCTCAAGGTCTTTAAAGGTTTCGGTGGGCGTCTGGGGCGACGAAGGCGAGGTGTGACTGTCGGCCTGCCGCCGGCCGTCCGAGTCTGCCCCGAACCCCGCACCGGCTTGCGACTTGATGCTCCACTTCGATGGCCGACAGCCGCCGCAGGGATGCACGCGCGTCAGGCACAAAATCCCCGTACGGAATCTCGTAAGACGTTCAACGCGTTGGATTTTTTGCTAGGAGGGTTGTGTGAAAAAGAGCTTGGACACCTGACAGTTGAAGCCCGGCAGCACCGGCGATTCGAGCGCGTCGTCGGCGTAGAGCGTGGCCGCGTGTTTCAGCGCCCCTCGCTCCCTGCGGTAGACCTCAACGAGCCGTTGCATCCAGTCAACTATCCAATATTCAGCAACCCCGCGCCGCGAGTAAAGATTAAGCTTAGCCTGTCGGTCGCGGTGCTCGTTCGCTCTGCCGGGTGAGAGCATCTCGATGACTAGCTCGGGCGCTCTGGTAAGGTGACCAGCCTCGTCTGCCGCGCCCGCCAGCCTTTCCCGGCTGATCCACACCACGTCCGGGGCCACATCATCGTCATCGGAGAACACGAGTCCCGGTGCGCCCAGTACCACACCTGTCTGTGCATCGTCATTCCACTCGTCGAGAAATCGGCCGAGGCGATTACAGGTATACTGATGTTCATAGCTTGGTTGCCTGGACACGTAGAGATCTCCTTCGACGACCTCGTAACGCTTGCCGTCATACGGCATCAGCGCGAGGTCTGCGGAAGTGAACTTCTTAGTGGTTTCCATTTTGGGATTCCTCTCTACGGTTGGCGGCCCGTGTCCGCATTCTAATGCAAAGTGAATGCGTTGGAAACGCCGTCGGAAGGATGAAGGATGAAAGTGGTGCTGTCCGAACTTCATCCCGCATCCTTTTGCCTTCTCCCCTTGTCTTGACTTTCCCCCGCCCGGTCGTTTTCAATCGAAAGAGGCGAGTCGGCGTCGGGCACTTCCCGCCGGCCGGTGCGCCTCGGCCCCGTTTGACAGCCTCAGCTCCGCACAGAGCGGGATGAACGCCCCGACCCCGCGCGAACGTTTAAGTCGAAGCAGGAACATGACAGTCTCTTCCCAGGTTTCCGAGAAGGCCGCGACGATCCTCGTGGTCGAAGACGACGAGCGCGTGCGCGCGGGGCTGCGGCGCGCCTTCGAGTCGGAGGGCCACAAGGTGCTCGCCTGCGGCGACGCGGCCGAGGCGCTGCGCGAGCTGCACCGCGAGGGCTGCGACCTCATCGTGTTGGACGTTGAGCTGCCCGGCGTGAGCGGGCTCGCGCTCTGCCGCCTGCTGCGCGCGCAGGCCGCGACGCGCCGCCTCCCCGTCATCATCCTCTCGTCGCACGACCGCGAGGAGTACAAGGTCGAGGCGTTCGCCGCGGGCGCCGACGATTTCGTCGTCAAGGGGGCGACCGCGCGCGAGCTGCTGACGCGCGTCGGCGCGCACCTTGAGTCGGCCGAGCGCGAGCGCCTGCTGCGCGGGAGCAACCGCGAGCTTTCGTTCATCGCAGACCTCGGGCGCGGACTGCTCCACGCGCTGAGCCCCGCGGAGGTCGTCCGCCGCGTCGCGGGCGCGACCTTCGAGGGCGCGGACACTACTCTGTCCGCGGCCGTGCTCATCCGCGACGGCGGCGCCAAGTTGCGGGCGGGCGTCGGGGGGCAGGAGGGCTTAACCGTCTGCGTCTTCGACCGCGAGGGCAGCGCCGAGGATGACGCCTCGCTCGTCCACCTGGAGCGCCTGCGCGCGTGGCTCGCCACCTCGCCGTCGGCGTCGAAGCGCGTCGAAGACCCGGCCGAGTTCTTCTTAAAAGACGACGCGCACGCCGTCGAGTTCGCCGCGCCGCTCCGCTTCGAGGGTCGCGCTCTGGGCGCGCTCGTCGTCGGCTACGACCGCCGCGCCGCCTGCGGCCAGACCGAGGAGCGTCTGGTCGAGGCCGCCGCGCAGCAGGCCGCGCTCGCCGCGCGCATCTCGACGCTGTACGAGGCCGCGCGCTCGGCCTCCGTCCATCTTGCGCGCGAGGTCGAGCGGCGCACGGCCGAGGCGGAGAGCCAGCGCCGCTTTACCGAGGCGATCATCGATAGCTTGCCGGTCTCGCTCTACGCCATCGACCGCAACCACCGCGTCGTCGCGTGGAACCGCAACCGAGAGTTGGGCGGACAGGGCATCCCGCGCCGCGACG
>JBEVJD010000221.1:0-4275 GCA_040510435.1 Pyrinomonadaceae bacterium
CGCGCTTCAGCCACGAGCAAGTGAAGGCGCTGGCGAAGAGACGCAGTAGAACAAAGCGTCAGCAAGGTGCCCGAGTATGACCACTGACATTTTCGCTTGGGCGTTAACTGACATAATCGCTTGGTCTAAACACAGTAATTTTCAAACCCGCGGCGACTGACTTTGCCGCGTTCCCCGCGCTCATTGGCGACTTCTATTGACAGCGGCTTCCGTCGAATATAGCTTTGCGTTTAGTCTTGACGCTCTTCGGCAGTTTCGGGAAATCACCCGACCCGGCGCCGACTGCCGCCGAGTTATAAACCTTTTTCGGGCCGAGAGAGATGGCTGAAGTAATTACAGAAGAAGGGCTCGACGACGCGGGGAAAGTATCACCGTTGCCTGAGCTGGTCACGCTCCTCTCGCGCGTGGGGCTCTATTTTTACGGCAGGCAGTGGGTGGTCGGCACGAGTGGGAATTTCAGTGCGGTGGTCAATCAAGCCCCGCTCAAGTTAGTCATCACCTCAAGCGGTGCAGACAAGGGGGCGCTCGCGCCCGATCACTTCATGCAGGTCGATGCGAGCGGGGCGGTCGTCGAAGGGTCGGGGAGCCCTTCGGCCGAAACCGAGCTGCACCTGACGGTGGTGCGCGCCCGGGGGGCGCGGGTCGTGCTTCATACGCACTCGGTGTGGAGCACGCTCGTCTCCGACGCCTACGCCGCGGAGGGCGGCGTCTACTTTGAGAATTACGAAATGCTCAAGGGCCTCGCCGGAGTTAAAACGCACGAACACCGGGAGTGGCTGCCCATCATCGAGAATTCACAGCAGTGGTCGAAAGTCACCCCGCGGCTTGAGGAGATACTGCGAAGCCGTCCCGACGTGCACGGCTTCCTCGTACTCCGCCACGGGCTCTACACTTGGGGCGAGAGCGTGGCCGAGGCCAAACGCCACGTGGAGATTCTGGAGTTCCTGCTGGAGGTGTTGTGGCGGACTGACTGCCGTCGCAACGCTCCCGGCCGCCAGCGTTAAGGCCGACGAGCCCGCGCCGAAGGGACGCGCAAAAGTATGGCAACTCTTCAAATTCCCGCTGAGCATCGAACCGTCAACGAGACGCGAGCCGTCGCCGAATACCTGTCGGGCATCGGGATCACCTACGAGCGCTGGGAGGCTTCGAGGCCGCTGCCCGCAGACGCTTCTGCGGACGAGGTGCTGGCCGCTTACGCCTCGGAGGTCGAGCGGCTGAAGCTGGCGGGCGGCTACGTGGCCGCGGATGTCATCAACGTCAACTCGCGGACGGCGGGCCTCGCCGAGATGTTGTCCAGGTTCAACCGCGAGCACTGGCATGACGAAGACGAGGTGCGCTTCGTCGTTCACGGGCGCGGGCTGTTTCACGTCCGGCCGCGCACGGGCCCCGTCGTCGTGATCGAAGTGGAGGCGGGCGACCTGATATGCGTCCCGGCCGGAACGTGGCACTGGTTCAATCTCTGCCCCAGCATGGAGATTAAGGCCATCAGACTTTTCCAGCAGCCGGCCGGTTGGGCGCCGCGTTATACGGAGAGCGAAATCGATTTACGGTACGAGCCCGTCTGCCTCGGGGCGTCTTACTTCCCGCACCCCGCGCGCGGTCAGGTCTGAGACCGGGTACTCGACGACATGACTGCCAGCGCCATCCTCCTCGACATAGAGGGGACGACCACCCCGATTGATTTCGTCTACCAAGTCCTCTTCCCCTACGCGCGCGCGCGCATGCGGGACTTCCTCGCACGCCACGCCGACGATGAGGAGGTGAGCGCGGCGGTCTCAGACCTACTCCGCGAACGTGTCGAAGACGAAAGCACGGCCCCGCACTCTCAGCGCCCGGCAGCTCGCCCGGACGAGGTCCGGCTGGAGGCAGTGGTGACCTACGGTCAATGGTTGATGGATCAAGACCGCAAGCTCGCCTCTTTGAAGACGATCCAGGGAAGGATTTGGGAGGAGGGTTATCTCAGCGGCGAGTTGAAGGGACAGGTCTTTCCCGATGTCGCGCCTAACCTGCGACGCTGGCGCGAACAGGGCGGGACGACCTGCATCTATTCTTCGGGCAGCGTACTGGCCCAGCGGCTACTGTTTGCCCACAGCGAAGTGGGCGACCTCACAGTATTCATCCACGATTTTTTCGACACGAGGGTGGGGCCCAAGACTAAGCCGGCAAGTTATCAGGAGATTGCCGAACTCCTGCCGCGCCGGCCTTCGGAGATTCTGTTCGTCTCGGACGTGGTCGCGGAACTCGATGCGGCGGCGGCGGCCGGCCTTCAGACCCTTCTCTGCGTGCGTCCCGGCAATCACCCGCAACCCGGCTCCGACGTTCACGCCGTCATCCACACGTTGGACGAAGTGCCGGCCGGCCGCTCGTGAAGCCACAGGGCACGCACGCATGCTGCGGCCCCGTCTAAATGGAGGCGTTCGCCGGTGCCGCGCCGCCGCCGTGCGCCGCGGCATCTCCTACGTCGTTTGACGAGGCGGCCGGGGCGTTGAACTCATCAAGGATGAAGCCCTGTCGGATCAGGTATTCGAGGATGCACTCGGCATTCTCTTCGGCCGTGTGCTCAACCGTGTCGAGGATTAGTTCGGCGCGGAGCGGCGGCTCGTAAGGGTCATCGACGCCGGTGAAGTTCTTGAGCTTGCCCTCGCGCGCCTGCCGGTACATGCCCTTCGTGTCGCGCGCTTCACAGACTTCGAGCGGCGTGTCCACGAAGACTTCGATGAAGCGGTCGCCGCCGACCGCCGCGCGGCACTCGTTACGCGTCGAGCGGTAGGGACTCACCGCCGCGCAGAGCGCTACCCCGCCGTGGCGCACCACCTCGGCGGCGACGAAACCGATGCGCCGGACATTCGTGTCGCGATCCTCCCGGCTGAAACCCAGGCCCTTGGACAGGTTGGTACGGACTACGTCGCCGTCGAGCAGTGTGACCTGTCGCCCGCGTTCGAGTAGCTTGACGGTCAGGATGTCGGCGGCGGTGGACTTGCCCGCGCCGCTCAGCCCCGTGAACCACACGCAGAAGCCCTGCCGGTGCCGCGGCGGGTGCGCCTGCCCCAGAATCGAGTCCACCTCGGGGCGCGTGAACCAGCGCGGCAGGGCGCGCCCGCGCCGCAGGTACTCGTCTCTCACTTCCGTGCCCGAAATGGAGGCCGTACGCGCGCCCGCCGGGATGCGCGTCGATTCTTCGTAACGATCCTCTTCGGGCAAGTAAAGCATTTCGGAGAACGCCAAAGGCTTGACGCCCGTCTCGCCGCTGAATCGTTCGAGAAGTTCCTGCGCGTCGTACGGGCCGTAGAAGGGAGAGTCTTGCGAGTCACGGCCGGGGCTGGCGTGGTCGCGCCCGACGACGAAGTGGTTCGCGCCGAAGTTGCGCCGGATGAGGGCGTGCCAGAGCGCCTCGCGCGGGCCGGCCATCCGCATCGCCAGCGGCAGCAGCGACAGCAGCGTGCGCGCGGGGTCGTAGTAACGCTCGGCCAGCACCTTGTACGAGCGGACGCGCGTGAAGTGGTCGATGTCGCCGGGCTTCGTCATGCCGACGACCGGGTGCAGCAGGAGCACGCCGTCGGCGGCGAGCGCCGCGCGCTTGGTTAGCTCTTCGTGCGCGCGGTGGAGAGGGTTTCTGGTCTGGAAGGCGACCACGTTGTGGCTGCCGAGTTCGGCCAGTCGCTCACGCACCTGCGCCGGAGTCAGGCGCAGGCTTCTAAAATCGTGATAGCGCGGCAGGGCGAACACGCGCAGCCGGCCCGCGACGCACAATTCGCCCCACGAATTCATTTCGGCGACGAGCGGGTGGCGAAGGTCGTTCGTGCCGTAGGCGAGCCGCGCCTCGCGCGCCCAATCCCACTCGAAAACTTCTTCAACCGTCATAGAGGCGAGCAGGTTGTTGTGCTGGTCAACGAGCGCCACCTCGCCGTCGAGACGGAGACCTGCGTCCTTGCCGACGGTCAGCGTGACGGGCAGCGGGAAGAGTGTGCCGTCGGCGAGCCGCATCTCTTCGAGGACGCGTTCGTAGTCAGCGCGGCCCATGAAACCCGTGAGCGGGGAGAAGCCGCCGGTGGCGAGGAGTTCGAGGTCGCAGACGTTGCGCGGCGTCAGTTGCAGGCGCGGCAGCCCCGAGGCAATGCCGCGCGCCTCTTCGCGCTCCGCGTCCGGTATCAACAGACTGACGAGCCCGCCGCCGAAGGGGTCGATTAACCTTGCCTGTTCTTCGTGTTGAATCATCGCCTCTGCCTCTTTAATTCGTGCCTAACGTCAAAAGCTCCGGCGTATCAGGTACGACAG
>JBEVJD010000222.1:0-3574 GCA_040510435.1 Pyrinomonadaceae bacterium
TGGCGCAGGTGGGCGACGACGCCTCGCGCGCGTATAACGAAACGCTCTGCCTGCGGCTCCGCGGCGCGCTCGACGTGGCGGCGCTCGCCGACGCCGTCCGGGCGGTCGTCGGCCGCCACGAGGCGCTGCGGACGAGCATTGGCGACGACGGCGAAGAGCAACTCGTCCACACGCCTCCGCCCTCGCTCGAACTGCCGCTCACGGATTTGAGCGGCGCGGCGACCGCCGACGAGCGTGAAAGGGAAGCAGCGCGCTGGCTGGAGGAGGAGAGCCGCCGGAAGTTCGACCTCGACGTCGCTCCGCTCCTGCGCGCGCACGTCCTCCGACTCGAAGAGCGAGACCATTTGTTCGTGCTCTCCACACATCACGTCGTCGCGGACGGGTGGTCGGTCGGCGTGATGCTGGACGAGGTGTGCGCCGTCTACGAGGCCGAGTGCCGCGGCGTCGCGTGGGAGTTGGCCGCGCCCTTGCAGTTCGGCGATTACGCCGAGCGTCGCCGACGGCCCGAGAGTCTGGCGAAGAGGGCCGAGGACGAATCGTTCTGGCTGGCGCGTCTCGGCGACGCCCCCCAACATTCCGACCTCCCCGGAGACCGGCCGCGCCCGACTGCGCAGACCTATAACGGCGCACGGCTCCACGCGACCTTTGACGGGCAGCTCCTTGAGGAGTTGAAGGCGCTCGGCCGTACGCACGGCTGCACGCTCTTCATGACGCTGCTGGCGGGACACCTCGCGCTGCTCCACCGCCTGACGGGGCAGTCGGACATGGTCGTCGGCATCCCCGTCGCGGGGCGTGCGGCGCGCGACGAGGCGCGGCTCGTCGGCTTCTGTACGCGCCCGCTCCCCATCCGCAGCCGGGTCGAAGGCGACCCGACCTTCGCCGAGTTCATGACGCAAGTCCGGGGCGTACTGCTCGAAGCATACGACCACGCGGACTTCTCCGCGCTCACCCTGATCGAGCAGTTGCGCCGCCCGCGCGATGCGAGCCGTTTCCCGCTCTTCTCAAACACCTTCAACCTGGAGCCGCTCGCCGTCCCGCCGATGTTCGGTCTGGAGGTCGAGTGGGTTTCGCCGCCGGTCGGCCACAGCAAGTTCGACTGCGGCCTGAACGTGATGGAGCGCGGCGAGCAACTGCAACTCGACTGCGACTTCAACACGGACATCTTCGACACCCCGACCGTCGAGCGCGTGCTCGGCCACTTCCGCACGCTGCTCGAAGACGCGGCCCGCCACCCCGCGCGGCGTCTGTCAGAACTAAACCTGTTGACGGAAGCGGAGCGGCGGCAGGCGGTCGTCGGGTGGAATGAAGAGGCGCGAGGCGCGCGCGAGTTCCGCTGCATCCACGAAGAGTTCGAGGAGGTCGCGCGCCGCCAGGGCGACCGCGTGGCCGTCGTCTGCGGCGGCCTCCGTCTGTCTTACGCGGAACTGAACGAGCGCGCCGACCGGCTCGCGCGCCGCCTCCGCTCCCTGGGCGTCGGCCCCGGCGTGCTGGTCGGCGTGTGTGTGGAGCGTTCGGCCGAGATGGTCGTCGGCCTGCTCGGCGTGCTCAAGGCCGGCGGCGCCTACGTCCCGCTCGACCCGTCGCATCCTCTGGAACGGCTCTCGTTCATGCTCGACGACGCGAAGGCGCACGTGCTGCTCACGCAGTCGAGCCTCTCGGAAAAATTCTCCGAATACTGGGGCCACACCATCTGCCTTGACGCGGAGTGGGAGGAGGCCGAAGGTGCGGGCGTTGAAGAAGATGTGGAAGAGATTGGGGCGCGCGCGGCCGGGGCGGAGAATCTCGCCTACGTCATCTACACTTCCGGCTCGACGGGGCAGCCGAAGGGCGTCGCCGTCCCACATCGGGCCGTCCACAACCTCGTCCGCGGTACGAACTACGTCAGGCTCGAAGAGTCGGACGTGGTGGCGCAGGTCTCGAACGGCTCCTTCGACGCCGCCACCTTCGAGATATGGGGCGCGCTGCTCGCGGGCGCGCGCCTCGTCATCATCGACAAGGACGTGGCGCTCTCGCCCGGCGAGTTCGCCGCGCAACTCGAAGAGCACGGCGTCACCGTCATGTTCCTGACGACGGCACTCTTCAACCACATGGCGGGCGAACTGCCGGCGGCCTTCCGCGGGCTGCGACACCTGCTCTTCGGCGGCGAGGCGGTCGAGCCGAAATGGGTCAGGGAGGTTCTGTTGAAGGGGCGGCCGGGGCGACTCCTGCACGTCTACGGCCCGACGGAGACGACGACCTTCGCCACCTTCGAGGAGGTCACGGGTGTCGAGGAACGGGCGCACACCGTCCCCATCGGCCGCCCCCTGACGAACGTTCAGATATACCTTTTAGACGAACACCTGCGCCCCATCCCCTTGGGCGTGGCGGGCGAACTCTGCGTCGGGGGCTCGGGGCTCGCGCGCGGCTATCTCGACCGGCCCGCGTTGACGGCCGAGCGGTTCATCCCCGACCCGTTCTCCGCGGAGCCGGGCGCGCGCCTCTACCGTTCCGGCGACTCGGCCCGCCGCCTGCCCGACGGCCGGATAGAGTTCCTCGGCCGCCGCGACGAGCAGGTTAAAATCCGCGGCTTTCGTGTCGAGCCCGGCGAGGTCGAAGCGCTGATCTCGGCGCATCCGAAAATCGCGCGGGCGGCGGTCGTCGCGCGCGCGGACGCGCCGGGCGAACGCCGCCTCGTGGCTTACGTCGTGTTGAGGCGTGGGGAGGAGTGCGGCGCGGGCGAGTTGCGCCGACATCTGGGCGCGCGTCTGCCGGAATACATGCTCCCGTCGGCGTTCGTGCAGCTCGACGAAATACCCCTGACGCCGGGCGGCAAGGTTGACCGGAGGGCGCTGCCCGCGCCCGACGAAGGGCGCCCCGTGTTGGAGACGAAGTTCGTCGCGCCGCGCTCCGCGTTCGAGCGGAAGGTGGCCGAATTCTGCTCCGAAGTCCTCGGACTTCAATCCGTCGGCATCGAGGACGGCTTCCTGGAGTTGGGCGGGCACTCGCTCCACGCCACGCAGGTCATCTCCCGCGTGCGTAACTATTTCAAAGTCGAACTGCCCATGCGTCTGTTCTTCGAGAGCCCGACGCTCGCCGACCTGGCCCGACACGTTGAGCTGAGCGCGGGCCGCGGTCTCTAACCGCCATTGGATTGATTCAAACGGTACAGCCGCCAGTAGAGCCCGCGACGCCGCAGCAACTCCTCGTGGGAGCCGGCCTCGCGCACCTCGCCCTTGTGCATGACGATGATTCGATCAACGAACTTGACGGTCGAAAGCCGGTGCGCGATTAAGATCGAGGTGCGGCCCTCCATCGAACGTTCGATGGCGCCGTGGAGTAAAAACTCCGTCTCCGTGTCGATTGAACTCGAAGCCTCGTCCATGATGAGGATGCGCGGCTCGAAGGCGAGCGCGCGCGCGAGGCTGATGAGCTGCTTCTGCCCGACCGAAAGACCCGCCCCGCGCTCGCGCAACTCGCTTCGATAGCCCGCGCCCAAACGCCGGATGAAGCCGTCGGCGTTGACCTTCAGCGCCGCCTCCTGTAAACGCTCGTCGCTGATGTCAACGTTGCCCAGCCGGATGTTGCCCGCGATGTC
>JBEVJD010000223.1:0-6315 GCA_040510435.1 Pyrinomonadaceae bacterium
CCGTGACCGAGAAGAAGTCGGGCAAGACCAGCACGCCCGTCCTGAGCAACGTCCTGCTGCACGCCGAGGCCCCCAACAGGCTGCGGATCACAGCGACGGACAACTCGACGACCCTCATCACGGAGATCGAGGCCGAGGTGGTGAAGGCGGGCAGCGCCCTCGTCATCGCCGACAAGCTCTTCCAGTTCACGAAACAGTTGCCCGCCGGGGTCGTCAACGTCCAGCACGAGACGAACGACCGCGTGCGCTTCACCCTCGAAGAGATCGTCTGCCGTCTGGTGGGCGGGCCGGTCGACAGCTTCCCGTCCATCCCGCAGGCCAAAACCCCGGCCATCGACATCGCCGCCGAGGTGTTGCGGACGATGATCGAGTTCGTCATCTTCGCCCGGACGAGCGAAACTTCACGGTTCGCGCTCTCCAGCGTCAAATTCGTCATCGACAAGGGGGCGGCCATGATGGTGGCGACCAACGGCGCTCGCCTCTCCGTCATCAAGACCCCGACCGTCACGTCGAAGGAGAAAGTGACGGTCTTACTACCGGGCAAAGCCCTGACCGAGTTGGCCCGGCTCGCGGCAGCGCACGAAGGCTCAATCGGCTTCGCCACCGACGAGAACCACGCTTACTTCGCCGTCGGGCACCGCACCCTCATCACCACCCTGACCGCCGGCCAGTTCCCCGACTTCAAGGCCGTCATTCCGAAGGAGAATGACTGCGTCCTGAAGGTCGGGGCAGGGGCGCTGCTCGAAAGCGTCAACCGCGTCGGCCTCGTCGCGACCGACCAGTACCACCGCATCGTCTTCAAGCTCGGCGACGGCGGCCTCGCCCTCAGCTCCGACGCCGGCGAGGTCGGGGACGCGCGCGAGCGCATCAGCGCCGAGTACGAGGGGAGTCCCATCGAGATAGGCTTCAACGCCTGCTACCTCCAGGACTTCCTCGCGGCCGTCGGCGGGGCGGACCTGACGGTCAAGTTCAAGGACGAGAAGACGCAGGTCGAATTCACGCCAGCGCTGCCTGAGATTTACAGCGGCCGCTACGTCATCAGTCCGGTGAGGGCTTGACGACCGCGCGTCGAAAATTTAGTCCGGCGGCTCCCCCCCTCGTAGGGTCGGAGCCGCCGGCTATTTTTTTTTGTCTGCCTCCAGCAAACATGCCCGCGAAGGTAATGATTTTTTTCGATTCGCAAATAATCATTAACATCCCGCCGCCTTCCGACGACCCGGCCAAGACCCCCAAAGTGCGGCCTCCATTTTCTCTAACCTCACATCCGTCCTTCACTTAGCCCTCCGTCGTAGCTCGTCGGCGAAGCCCCTCGCCTTCGCGGCACGCCCCTTGAAATAAGACGGTGCAGGGCAGGGGGCGAAACGGAGCCGAGGGCCCACACCACGAGAGACGAAAAGAGGCCGCCAAAGATGTTCTCCGAAACGACCACGCCGAGCACGACACGCAGACATCTCGCCGAGACCCACGCGGGACGGATGTTCACCTACTACTACCTCCGCGCCCTGCTGGAGACGACCGGCGCGGTCGCCGCCGAGGAGGTTGAGGCCACGCGCTACCTCGCCATCGAGTCCCGCCGCTTCGGCTTCCGCCTCGAAGCGCAGGCCGAGCAGAAGCCTCTCGGCCTGATGCTGGGTGACTACGACGAGGAGGGGCTGCGCCGCGAAGCCTACCGCGCCGCGCAACTGAGCGCGAGCGACCCGACCCAGGCCCTCGCCGTCGAGCGCAGAGTCGTCGAGCAGGTCGCCGCCGCGGCCCTGACCGCCGAAGAGGAAGTCGGCGAGGCCGCGCTGGCGGCCTGATCGCCGGCAGAGCAACGAGGGGGTAAAGAATTCTGACACGCCGCAAAACCCCCGAATAACAGGCAGTAAAAAATCGTTACGCTCCTGGCCGCAAAAATTAATTGACACGCTAGAAGCCCCGCCGGGACCCGCCGTAAAGATAAATTCAAGAGAACCGAGGTCGCCGAAGACGCCATGCACACTTCCCGGAAGGAAACAGCCGGAGTGAAGAATCCCCAGGTACAGACCCCCAACGGTCAGCTCGCTGGCCTCGCGGCCTCCGAGACGACCGGCGACGCCCTAGCCCTGACCATCGAAATCATCAAGGGGCTCGGGACCTACCCGGAGAGAATCAAGCTGGTCAGGGACGGAAGGGAAGAGGTCGTCAACAGCAAGACGCGGCGGATGGAGCCGAAGTCGGTGGACATCGAGAACCGCATCCCCGGCGGCGCGCAGATCGTCGTCACGTGCGCGGGCGCGGTCGGGACGCAGCTGAGGAAAGAGATCGAGGCCGTGCTGCAAGTCGCCGCCCTCAGCGCCGAGCTGTGCGCGAGGAAGCTCTGGCGGCCCGAACAGCCCGAAGCCGAGTCGGGCGTTGCAGCCGGGATCGTCGGCGCGAGCGCCGCGTCGCTTGAGCACCTCAAGGAGATCGAAATCATCGCCCGCAGCTCCCACCCCGTGATGATCACGGGCGAGCGCGGCACGGGGAAGACGACGACGGCGCGCGCCATCCACGAGCAGAGCGCGCGGCGCGACAAACCCTTCCTCGACCTCGACTGCACCTCCCTCACCGAGAACCTGCTGGAGGCGGAGCTCTTCGGCCACGAGCGCGGCGCCTTCACCGGCGCGGGCGAGCGCAAGCGGGGCCTCTTCGAGATGGCCGACGGCGGGACGCTCTTCCTCGACGAGATCGCCGAGCTGCCGCCGTCGCTCCAGGTGAAACTTCTCAAGGCGGTCGAGCAGATGAAGTTCCGCCGCGTCGGCGGCACGCAGGACGTGAAGGTGAACGTCCGCATCATCGCGGCCACCTCACGGGACCTGAAGGCGATGACCGCCGACGGGCGCTTCCGCGCCGAGCTGTTCGACCGCCTGAGCGTCCTCGACTTCCGCACCACGCCCCTGCGCGAGAAGCGCGAAGACGTCCCGGCGCTCATCGGCAACCGCCTCGCCGCCGAGCGGCGGCGGAACGGCAGGAAGTCCGCCTACCGCATCGAGGAAGAGGCCGTCCGCCTCCTGGTGACGCACGACTGGCCCGGCAACGTCAGGGAGTTGCAGAACGTCATCGCCCGGCTCACGGCGCGCGTCTCGGACGACGAGGCGATCACGGTCGAGGACGTGAGGCGTGTGCTGCCCGCGGCGAAGATGCAGACCCTCCACCTCGTTCGGCCGCAAGGTTCGGAAGGCCGTCAAGTCCTGCCCGAAAGCTTGATGTACAGGGAGGAGGGCGAGACGATCAGGGAGTACCTGTCGCGCGCCTTCGTCGCCGTCGCCGAGAAGACCCTCGAAGAGCACGGCGGCTGCCTGACGGACGCGGGCGCGGAACTCGGCGTGAACAGGAGCAACCTCCGCACGAGGCTCCGCGAGGCGCGGCTCATCGTCAAGGAGAGGGAACTCAGAATCAGCCGAGACGTCGCAGACGCCGCGTGACCTCAATCTTGAACTAACCGGCGTCGCTCTTGCCCCTTCAAACGCTCTCTGGCCCAGTTAAGGATCGAGCGGCGGACGCGAGGCAGGAACGGACGCGCCGTAAGTGAAGCGCGCGAGGAAAAGTAAACCCATGTCGTACAGACCAGGAAGAAGTACCACCGCCGTCTCAGGCAACGAGTGCGCGCTCGCCGCCTCGGCTCGCCGCCGCCGCGTCAGCCGCCTCAGTCGCGCTACTCGGCGGCCACGCGCCGGAGGGCTGGAGGGCTGGCGGTTCGTGACGGCCGCCGCGGCGCTGCTCCTGCCGCTCGCGGCCTTAATCACCTATCACGACCTGCGCTACCGGCGCATCCCCAACCCCTTCGTCCTCTCGGCCTTGTCCGGCGGGCTCGTCATCAACGCCGCCGCGGGCGGAGGCGGAGGTCTGCTTTCGGCACTCGGCGGCTGCGCCCTCGCTTTCGCCCTGATGTTCGGCCTGCACCTCTTCGGCGCGATGGGCGCGGGAGACGTCAAACTGTTCGCCGCCGTCGGCGCACTCTTCGGAACCCGACTCGTGCCGTCGCTCTTCCTCGTCGTGCTCGTCACCGGCGGAGCCCTCGCCCTACTGACGGCTTTGCGTTCCGGCTCGGTGCGAACCACGATGCTCGGCGTCCTCCGCATATTCCTCGGACTCCTGCCCGGCCGGAGTATCCTTCAGTTCCCGGTGCCGGAAGACCGGACGCCGACCGTCCCCTACGGTGTCGCCATCATGATCGGGGGCGTCATCACGCTCGCGCTGCTTCCCGCCCGAAAGAATTTTCGCGCCGCCGGTATAATCGTCGGGAACCGAAGGCAGGGCATGACACGACACACCACAAAGTCGGAGACGGGCGGCGAGCAGTTCGAGCCCCACGAGTACGACGAGCCGGGCACGCCCCCGCCCGACGGCGCCGACCTCGAAGCGGAGCCCCCCGACGACGATACCCGCCTGCTAAGACTGGCCGAAGAATTCTTCCTGCTGGCCGACGACAAAGACATCGAACTCTTCTAATCCGGACGCCGCCCCACTCACCGTGCGACAGCCAGGCCCGGGGCGTGGAGCAGTGGGTGCCCCTGCTTGCGTGAAGTCGAGAGGTAGCTCCGCACCCGGCAGAAGGGGCGCGCCCCTTCCTCGGTCCTGAAGCAGCCCGCAACCTTCTGCTGCACCTTGACCATCCGCAGATCTCTCTCCGAGCCGTTGTTGGTGAAGGGCACCGTGAGGTCGGTCATGAAGCGCAGGACTTCGTCGCGCCGGCGCAGCAGCCGGTTGACGAGCCGCCGCGGCGGCGAGAGTGGCTGCCGCTTCTTCTTCGTCGCGTCGCTTTTCTCCTGTGCCGGGAGCGGGTTAAGCCGGTCGGCCTTCCTGACCAGTCGGTCGTAGCGGCGTAAGAAGCCGTCCTTACTCTCATCGCCGAGCCGGTCTTGTCCCGCGGCCCGCGCTTTCTCGGCGGCTTCCTTGATCTCGACGAGCAGCGCGTCGAGCGGCTTAGTCCAGGCTTTCTGCGTGGGGCTTACCTCCTCAATGAAGACCATGTTGCGGAGCAGGCGGGCGTTGCAGAGGGCGTGGCGGCAGCGCTCGAAGCGCGTGTAAGAGAGGTAGCCGTCTCTGACGAGCGTCCCCGTAAACTGCGGCAGTATCCCGACCTCTTGCATGGCGTCGCGCCCGCGGCGCGGGTCGTAGGCGAAGTGGGTCAACTCGTCAGTCCTGGCGACGTGGATCCAGCCGTTAGTGCCCGCGACCCGCAGCCCGGTCTCGTCGGCGCCGACGACCTCGGAGTCACGGATAGCGGCCTTGATCCGCTGCTCACACTTAACCAACTTCTCATAGAAGAGGCGCCCCGCGCGCTGGATGATGGCGGGCGAGGGCGAGCAGCCGAAGAGGTCGCGAATGGCCTCGGCGGTGCGCGCTAGGGGTAGGAGTTGGTAGCGGTTGAGGTAGGCGGCGCGAGAGAGCAGTCCCGGGCCATACTGGGCGGGGGCGCGGATGCTGGCAGGGAAGTTGGCGCCGGTAGTGACGCCGCAGGCGGGGCAGCGGCGGGTCTCGGCGCGGTGCTCGGTGACCGGGAGGCGTACCGGCGGGAGGTCACATACTTGGCGGCGCTCCGAGGTGATCACTTCCGCCCCATGAAGCGCAGCGCAGCGCCGCAGCCGGGGCACGTCTCGGGGGAGTGGGTGATGAGGCGGTCGGGGCGCGCCACCTGCCTGAGTGTGACGCCGCGGCGGCCGGGTTGGCCGCCGACCTTGCGGCCGGACTTCTGACGGAGACTCCTGGTGCGCGGGACTTTCTTCCTGGGCGGGTCCGAGGAGGGCGGCAAGGAGGAGTTGTGGGAGTCGCGCACGACGGGCGCGGCGCCGCGCTCGACCATGTGTTCCAGCTCGCGGAGGCGGCGCAGGAGTTGGTGGTTGAGCTGTTGCTGCGCGAGTAGCTCCAGTGAGCGACGCGCGAGTGTCCGCTTGGTCTTAGCCAGTTCTTTCGAGAGCGATGCGATGGCGGGCTGGGGGTTGCGCGTCAGTTGAGCGTGGAGGTCCTCAATCTGGTCTTCGAGTCTCGTGACGAGGCGAACGACAGCTTCAAGCCCCTGATCGTAAAGCCGGTGGATGGTCGAATGGCTGAGAATCAGCACCCTCTGTGCGCGAATGGAATCGGGTGGAAAAGGGCATGAAAGATAAGCGGGAAAGGTGGCGTGCTAATGGCAGTTCGATGTGCTTTGCTTGTCGCCGTTTAGCTCGGTACCTGAATGGCTTGGCAATGTCAGATTAAGAAGTGTCGCTCCGCTTTCCTACTTTTCGCAGCCGACTCCCTGTCGCCCGTGCGCGTTGCACTAACTGCTTGACCACCACCTGCGTCGCCGTCGCTGGGGTCAGTTGCTCAAGC
>JBEVJD010000224.1:0-17695 GCA_040510435.1 Pyrinomonadaceae bacterium
ATGTCAACGCCGTCGCCACGCCCCCGGTACAGGTCAGGCTTCGCCCCCTAAACCTCTTTTCCGGACGCTCACGGCGTCGCTGTTGGGCGGTCTCACAAGCGCATGCACGTGACCCGCGACACGACGGTTCTCACCTCCCCGAAACGCGCCGGGCGTCAGACCAAAACCCGCGCCGAATAGAACAAGCTTTTCTGAAGTTGAGCCCGCGCAACTGGAAAGCCTTACGCACAGAGACACGGCGACACGGCTTGGGGGAAAAACTCGACAAGCCGTGTCTCCGTGTCTGTGCGAGTAATCCAAACTCCGTAGCTGCAGGCGCAGATTCCGTGTGCGCTTGAACTGCTCCCGTATGTTCGCGTCCGGGGCCGTGCGGGCGTGCGCTGTACACGTATTGGTGTATGCCGCGGCCGTGCGGGCGTGTGCGTGTGTCATATTGACGTGTGCCGGTGTCGTGCGAGCCGGGAAAAGTCCGTATGAACGTGTACCGGTGCCGTGTGGACGTGTACCGATGTCATGTTGACGTGTGCCGGTGCCGTGTGGGCCGGGAAAAGTCCGTGTCGGCGCGTGCGGTGGGCGTGCGCGTGTTTTTTTGTTGCGGCGGGCGCGGTTCGGTTTATAATGCGCGCCCTCCAAGGCGGTAACGGCTTGCCCCAGACGGTAAACCTCATACCTTTCGGCTCACCGGGAGGATTCTCACTCGCGTTCCTCCCCTTCACCTGTGAGGAGACACACCATGAACGACAAACAGCGCAGAAGTTACGCGCGCGGGACGAGCGTGGACGCCTTCATGAGCGCCAACGCCGCGGACTTTCCCGCCGGCAGCAAGGGCGGCGGGCTGGCCGCGCGCCTCAAGGAAGAACTCGCACGCCTCTCGACGCTCGACGTGGCGAAGGTGAGCGGCGCCAGCGCGCGCCAGCAGGCGACCGCCGGGCGGCGCGAACTGCGTGATTCGCTGCGCGCGCAGCTCGCGGCCATCAGCGACACGGCCGAAGTCATCGGGCTCGACCACCCGGAGGTGCGCGGGCGCTTCCCGCGCGCACGCCCCGACAACACAGACCAGACGCTCCTCGCCGTCGCACGCTCGTTCGTCGCCGCCGCCACCCCGCTCAAGGCGCTCTTCGTCGAGTACGAGCTGGCGCCGGACTTCATCGCCCGCATGGACTCGGACGCCGAGGCGTTCGCGGCGCAGATGACGCGCCAGACCGAAGGCACAGGCTCGCGCGTCTCCACAAATGCCGCCATCGCGGAGGCGCTCGGGCGCGTGGACGAACTCGTGGATCGGCTCCACATCGTCGTGGGCAATAAGTACCGCAACGACCACGCCAAGTTCGCCGCCTGGGAGAGCGCGCGCCACCTCGAACGCGCGCCGCGCTCGAAGCGCGACGGCGACTCGTCACAGACGCCGCCGCCCGCGCAATAAGACCGCGCCGCCGGCCGAGGTGACGCGACCGGGGGGCGGGGGCGCCGCGCGTGCGACGCTTCCCCGCCCCTCGAACTTTTCCAGTTGACGCGCGCCCGCCACAGGAATATCTTGCACACATCCCGGGGGCCGGATTCTTGCCGACGAGGGCCAGACCCTTGCCGGCCTCACGCACCCGTTACACGAGCAGACAAGCGGCAGACGCGGACACGACAATCCCGACGGAAAGGGTCTACCCCTTTCGCCTTTGCAGCCTGTTGCGTCAGTCAGGCCGACCCGTCCGGCCCGACGGCAGCAAGCGCTGTCCCTTACTCCTGAAACAGCCCTCTGGTCGCGGTACATCCTGATGTTTCACCAAGGACAACAAATCGGAGCTTACACACTCATCAACCGAATCGGGCGCGGCGGCTTCGGCGAAGTCTGGCTGGCGGAGAAGCGTTCGCAGTTTTTGACGAAGAAGGTCGCCATCAAACTCCCGCACGACGAGCAGGTCGATTTCGAGGCCATCCGCCACGAGGCGACGCTGTGGGAGCAGGCGAGCGGACACGCCAACGTGCTGCCCATCATCGACGCCGACGTGTACGGCGGGCAGGTCGTCATCGTCAGCGAATACGCCGACGGCGGTTCGCTGGCGGATAAGTTGAAAAGCGCCGGGAAGTTCCCGACCAGACAGGCCGTCGAGCTGGCCGTCGGCGTTCTGAACGGGCTGGAATACCTCCACAACAAGCGCATCATTCACCGCGACATCAAACCCGCCAACATTCTGCTGCAAGGCGACACGCCGCGCCTCGCGGACTTCGGGGTCTCGCGGGCGATGCAGACGACCCGCGTCAGCTCAAAAATTATCGGCACGGACGCCTACATGTCGCCCGAGTCGTTCCGGGGACTTCGCACGGTCGAGACGGACATTTGGGCGATGGGCGTCGTCCTGTACCAACTCCTCGACGGGCGCCTGCCGTTCCCGCAGGAGAACCCTTCGGAAAGAATGTATGCGATCTTGCAGGAGGAGTTCGCGCCCCTGCCGGAAGGTCTTTCGCCGGAGCTGCGGCGCATCGTCGAAAAGGCCCTCGCCAAACGACCCGAGAACCGCTACCGCAGCGCGGGCGAGATGCGCGACGAACTGAAGAGTTTTCTGTCGCCGCCCGCGCCGCCCACGCCCGTCGTCATTCCCACTCCCGTCAAGCCGCGCCCTCCCGTCAACCCCGTCCACGTGCCGGCGCCCGCGCCCGACGACGGCACCGCCACTTACGTCCGGCCGACGCCCCCTGCGCCCGCGCCTCGACCGGCCGTGCCGCCGGCACCTAAACCGCCGGCCGCACCCCGTCCCGACCCGCCCGCCCCCACAGCCGGAGACTCCAGGTGGCCGAGAAGAAACTGGGTCTACCTCGCGGTGGTGGGCGTCGTGTTCTTAACGGTTCCGATGGTGGGCTTGATCGTCGGCGTCGGCGTCGGCAGCGGCCTCCAATCGAACGTCTCTAACGTCAGTAACAGTAACTACGCTGTGAACCGGGCCTTGCTGTCCACGCCCACGCCCGTCCCGACGCCCACGCCGAGTTACGACATCCCCGCACTGAGGGCGGACGTAGCCGACTTGAAGCTCTTCGAATCGGGCGAGGGGTCGCTGCCCGCGGAGCAGCGGACTTACGCGACTACTTTCTATAAGAGCGCCACGCGGTACATAAACTACGAGCTTAAATTGAGCCACCTCGCCCCGGAAGGTACGAGGTACTTCACCTTGGAACGGATTTGGTCTAAGGGGGGTACCGTCATACACAGCAGCAGCGCCTCGCACTCCATCGAAGACCCCTGGACGGCCACCACCTTCACCGGCGGGTACGGGAACGCCTCGTCCGGGAGCTTCGCGGCCGGCAGCTACAAGCTCGACATCAGGTGCGACGGGAAGGTGGTGGCGAGTAAGAATTTCGACGTTCAAATCTCCCTCGCGGGGACGTGGAGCGGCGCCACGTGGG
Organism: Pyrinomonadaceae bacterium; assembly: GCA_040510435.1. Lineage (GTDB taxonomy): Bacteria > Acidobacteriota > Blastocatellia > Pyrinomonadales > Pyrinomonadaceae > QHXN01. The sequence continues at coordinate 3,391 of JBEVJD010000224.1, forward strand.
GAAATGTTACGATGAGCGGCAGCGGCGCCTCTTACACGGGTTCCTACACCACGGCGCCGAGCGGGACTTTTAACCTGACCCGGGCCGCCGACGGACTTTACAGGGGCTCCTGGCGGAGCACGAACGGCAGCGAGGGGGGCACCATCGAGAGAGCGCTGGTATCTGCGGACGGTAACACGGTCACCGTCACCTGGGGCTACTCCTACCCCGAGGCGCTAAAAGCCAGTGGCAGGGTGTCCACCTGGACTCGCAAAAAAAATTGAACGAGTCGCTCACGAAGCTCAGGCTGATCGGGTTCGAGGCGGCCGACTTTGGGAATGAGCGTGCCGTTCGGAGTCTCTACTGTTGACGCGCGGGCGGCGCGGGAAATATCTTGGCCGTGTGCGGGCGCGCGGCGGCCGGGCGAGCCGGCGATTCGACACGTCGCCCTCACGAAATCACTTACAAAGGGAATGTCTATGTCCTCGCCGACGCTGACCGAATGGGAACGAATTGAGGCGGAGCGCAGCGCGGCCGAAGCCTCGCACATCGACCCCGCGGGGCTCGCCGCGAACGAGAAGCAGGTGGCGCGCTACCTGAATCCTCCGGCCGAGACCTGCTACCCGCTCGAATACTCTTACCACCTGCTCGGCGACGTGCGGGGCAAGGTGGTGCTCGAATACGGCTGCGGCGACGGGCTGAACACGCTGGCGCTCGCGCGGCGCGGCGCGCGCGTGAAGGCGCTGGACATCTCGCCGGAGTTGATTGACGTGGCGCGCCGCAGGCTTCAGGTCAACAACGCCGACTCGGACGTGGAGTTCATCGTCGGCTCGGCGCACGACCTGCCTATGGCAGACGAGTCGGTGGACGTGGTCTTCGGCATCGCCATCCTGCACCACCTCGACCTCAAGCTCTCGGCGCGCGAAGTCAGGCGCGTGCTGCGTAAGGGCGGCCGCGCGATCTTCCAGGAGCCCGTGCGGAATTCGGGCGTCGTCAGGTTCGTCCGCGGCCTCATCCCCTACAAGTCGCCCGACGTGTCGCCGTTCGAGCGCCCGCTCAGCGACCGCGAGCTGACCGAGTACGCCGAAGGCTTCTCCGCGTACCGCTCCAAAGCCTTCACGCTGCCGACGACGAACCTCATCAACATCGTGCCGTCGTTAGAGAAGCGGCTCGGCGGCGCCTGCTACCGCTGGGACGCCGCCGTCCTGCGCGCCCTCCCGCCGCTCGCACACTTCGCCACCGTCCGCGTCGTCGAGATGGTCAAGTAAAGAGTTCAACACGGAAACACGGAGACGCGGCTTTGAAGACTTCTATCTTCAAAGCCGCGTCTCCGTGTCGAGGGCTCAGACGTAAGCCTCAGTCGCCGAGGAGGGAGCCGCGGAAGAGCGGCTGGCCGGCGAGCGAGACACGGAAGCCGTAGAGGATGAGCGCGACGCCGAGCGCCGCGGCGAAGACGGCCGGGCCCGCGTACCAGGCCCCGAGGTCGGTCGTCACCGGGTATAAGCCGAAGAAGAGCAGGAAGAACTCCGTGAAGACGAGCGCCAGCATGCCGAAGCGCAGCATCACGAAGAGCGTGAGCGCCGCGGCGACGACGCCGAACACCGCGTCGAAGGCGAGGTTGCCGCTCCCGAAGAAGAAGCTCGTGACGAGCAGCCCGAGCAGCACGACCCCGACGCGCTCGCGGCGCGTGACGATGGTCAGCAGCAGCAGCAGGAACATCAGCATCGACGCGAACAGGAGCGAGTTGAGCACCTGCGCCACCAACATGCTGAACACGTACTGCATGCCCAACAGGCTCCGCAGGACGATGCCGCTCGGCGCGGGCGGCGGCAGCCCCAGCCAGCCCGCGCCGACGATGCGCCCGAAGCTCAGCACGATGAGCGCGCAGCCGGCGACCGCGCCCACCAGCACGTCGCGCCCCACCAGCGGGTCGCGCCACCCGCCCGCCAGCATCCGGCTCCACCCGATGATCCTCCCCGGCCAACGCCGCCGCACGTAAGGCTCCAGCGCGATGTAGATGAGCCACAGCATCCCGCCCATCAGCACGGACTCCGCGAGGCTGATGAGGAAGTTGTTGAACTCGTCCATCAGCGAAGGGACGTGGTGCGCCGAGAAGAGCCAGTCGAGCAGAATCCCCGCGAAGACGAAGGACGCGAGCCGCAGCGCGCCGCGCCGGTCGCCGCGACCCAGACGCAGGTTGTGGCGCGCGAGCAGCGCCGCCCCGATCATCATCGCGAAGAAGATGACGACGACGACACCCAGGAAAATCCTCGCGGCCGGCGACAGGGCGCGCTCCTCCTGGCGCGTCGGCGCGTTCCAGGGGTTGACGAGCTGGAAAAAGACTGGGCGGCCGCGGAAGGCCGCCGCCTCAAGGCGCATGGTCGTCTCGGGCTGCCCCGGGTACGCGCCCTCCCACGCGGCGCGCTCGTCGAACGCGTGCGGCGGCACCCACGCCGACTCGACCTGCCGGAAGGACGCCGGGTCGAGCCCCGCCTCGGCGAAGAGCCGAGCCCAGTCGAAGCGCGCGGGCGCGGGTTCCTCGGGCGAGATGGTTTGCGGCGGCACGCCCTCGAAGGCGAGCAGGCGGCCCCGCGTGTCGAGCGAGAGGTTCGCCATCCCCGAGACCGTCCGCGGCGGGTCGAGCGGCGTCACCTCCTGCCGGTTAAACGGCGCGAGGTAGCGCGGGCTCTGCCTGTACCAGAAGATGATGCCCGCCGGGTGACCAGTCTTCAATCGCTCCCAGCGCGCGGCCGAACGATCCTGCTCGTCAACGTACTTCAGATAATCCACGTTCACGTGGAAGCCCGAGACGGCGTCGTTCGCCGACTCGTAGCCGAACTTTTTCGCGACCTCCGACGCGCGGTCGCGCAGCGCCTCGGCCGACTTCTCCAGAGGCACCTGCGTGTGCAGGTAGATGCGCCCCGAGAGCGCGAAGCAGAGCGCGAAGAGCGCGAGCGCGGTGCCGGCGAGCGCGGCGGCGACGGCCGGCCGGAGACTCCCCTGCTTCGGCGCGGCGGCGACCATCTCGGGGCTCGGCGTCTCGCCCGCGGCGAGCGCGGCCGCGAGCGGGTCGCCGCCCGGCAGCGCCGTGGCGACCTGAAGCGCCGTGGCCGGGCGCTCCGACGGCTCCGGCGCGAGGCAGCGCTCGACGACGCGCTCGACGAGCGGGTCTATGTCGCGCACGATTGACGAGGGGCGCTCGGGCATAGACTCGGTCTGGCGCAGCCGCAGTATCTCGGAGAGCGTCGGGGCCGTGAACGCCTTGCGCCCGGTGTACAGCTCGTAGAGGACGAGGCCGAGCGAGTAGATGTCGCTGCGCTCGGTCAGCTCGCGCCCGCCGAGCTGTTCGGGCGACATGTACTCGGGCGTCCCTTCGAGCGCCGCGCCGTCGCCGAACTCTTCGAGCAGCCCGGCGAGCCCGAAGTCCGTGACGCGCACGTCGCCCTTCTCGTCGATCATCACGTTCGAGGGCTTGAGGTCGCGGTGGAGCACCCCCGCGTCGTGCGCCGCGGCCAGTCCCGCGCAGAGCTGCCGCGCAATCTCGGTCGCCTTGTCCGAGGGGAGCCGGCCGAAGCGCTTGAGCACCGACGACAACTCCTCGCCGCGCACGTACTCCATCGAGAGGAACTGTCGCCCCTCGGCCTCGCCGATGTCGTAGACGCGGCAGACGTTGCGGTGCGAAATCTGGCGCGCGACCCGAACCTCGCGGTGGAAGCGCGCGAGCGCCGCGCCGTCCGAGGAGAGAGCTTCGGGCAGGAACTTGAGCGCCACGGGCTGGCCGAGCGTCAGGTCTTCGGCGCGGAAGACCTCGCCCATCCCGCCGCGCCCCAGCAGCCCCACGATGCGGTAGCGCTCGTTGAGGATGGTGCCGGCGACGAAGCGCGAGTGGTCGAGCGCGTCAGAGGTCGTGTGGGCGGAGTTGGCGCGCGAGCCGGCGGTCGACTTGCGGCCGGGGGTCGAAGTCCGCCACGTGCGCGGCTTCGGGTCGTCGGGCAGGATGCGCGTCTCGGCGTACGGCCCGTCGAGCGACGCGCCGCAGGAGGGGCACGACTCGCCTTCGGCGGCGATCTCGGACGTGCAGGTGGGGCACCTCATCGGGCGTTGGATTGTATCACCTGAAAAGTCTGTGAACCGTAAACCGTGAACCGTGACAAGAGAAGAACTATCTTCTTCTTGTCACGGTTCACGATTTACGGTTCACGGACTTTATTTACCAGCGGGGCTCGCGGTTGCCGCCGCCGCCGCCGCCGCCACGGCCGCCGCCACCACCGCCGAAGCCGCCGCCGCCACGGCCGCCGCCGCCGCCGTAGCCGCCACGACCGCCGCCGCCGCCGCCGCCGAAGCCGCGTCCGCCGCCGCCGCGGTCTTCACGAGGCCGCGCCTCGTTGACGGTCAGATTGCGGCCGCCGAACTCCTTACCGTTGAACTGCGCGATGGCCGCCTCCGCCTCCTCCTTCGAGGACATCTCGACGAAACCGAAGCCGCGCGAGCGGCCGGTGTCACGATCCTCGACGACGTTCGCGGTCTCGACGTTGCCGGCCTGCGAGAAGAGGTCGCGCAAGTCTTCGCTCGTGGTCTGGAAAGAGAGGTTGCCGACGTAAAGTTTGATCGCCATGTGCGTGTGTTCCTCTGACGCCCGGCCGGGCGCCTGTCTGTCCGGAGAAGCTTCCAACGTGAAGTGGCTTCGTCGTAACGGTCGCGGCGAAGGTTTCGCGTCCGGGTGCTCTCGAAGAGCGGCTCCTGTGTGGTTAAAATCGGCCCCTCTCGAACCCATCCAAACGCCGCCGCCAAGATCGAGGCGCGGGGCGCATCACCGTTGATGCGCGAGAGAAGGAGTGACGCGCCAATGATGCCCCACACGCCGCCCGCGTGGCAAGGAAAAAAGCAGTAGCCAGTAGCCAGTAGCCAGTAGCCAGTAGAAAAAGAGGCGGCGCGTCTCGGCTTTAAAACCGGGCGCGCCGCCTTGTCTTCATACTGACTACTGACTACTGTCTACTGTCTACTTCCCCCCGTATGCTGTAGTAGGAGCCGTCGTCGTGCCAGTCGGCGCGGGCGATGGCGTAGTGGACGCAGGAGAAGTCGTAGTAGTTCGCGTCGCGGACGAACCTCAGCCCGAGCCGTTCGAGCACCGCGCGTGAGCGCGTGTTTTCGTGGAACGTGAGCCCGGCGATGGAGTCCACCCCCAGCGCCTCGAAGCCGTAGCGCAGCGAGGCGCGCCCCGCCTCTAGCACCAGCCCCTTGCCCCACTCTTCCCGCGCCAGCATGTAGGCCAGCTCGATGCCCACCTCCGGGTTCCCCGAAGAGAGCCCGCAGTAGCCGATGAGCCCCCCCGTGTCGCGCCGCTCCAAGGCCCAGCGGCCGTAGCCGCGGCGGCGGAAGCCGTCCATGATCTTACCGAGATTCTCCCGCGTCTCGTCGCGCGAGAGCGGGTGGCCGTAGCCGATGTAGCGCGTCACCTCGGGGTCGCGCGTGATCTCGCACATGCGGTCGAGGTCGGCGGGCGAGAACAGGCGCATACGCAGCCGCGAGGTCTCGATCTCGTCTGCGGTGAGTGCGCCGGCTTCAAAGGCGTTTGTGTGAAGAGTTGCTGCCACCACTGTTCTTTTCCTTATCAGGCCGCGAGGACGCTCTCCGCCTCCTCGCGGTAGGAAGTGAGTTTTGAGAACTGCTCGTCGGTGAGCAGCGCGGCCGCCTGCCCCGCGCCCACGGGGCGCGAGAAGAGGTAGCCCTGTCCGTAATCGCACCCGAGTTCGCCGAGCTGCCGGAGCTGGTCGGCCGTCTCCACGCCCTCGGCCACGACCGCCATGTCGAGGCTGCGGGCGAGCGTGACGATGGTTCTGACGATCTCGGCGTTCTCAGAGTTGTCCGTCATCTGCGTGACGAACGAGCGGTCGATCTTCAGCGTGTCGATGGGGAAGCGGTGCAGGTAGCTCAGAGATGAGTAGCCCGTCCCGAAGTCGTCGATGGAGAGGCCGACGCCGAGCGTGCGGAGCTGCGTGAGCATGTCGATGGCCGTGTCGAAGTTCTCCATGACCATGCTCTCCGTGATTTCGAGCTTGAGGTTCGCGGCCTTCAGCCCCGACTCGCGCAGCGCCGACGCAATCTGGTCGATGAGGTCGGCCTGCGAGAACTGGCGGCCCGACAGGTTGACGCTCATCGTCACGGACTCGTCGGCGAGGCCGAGCCGCTGCCACTCGCGCATCTGCCGGCACGCCTCGTTCAAGACCCAGAGCCCGAGCGGGACGATCAGGCCCGTCTCCTCCGCCACGGGGATGAAGTCGCAGGGGCCGACGATACCGCGCTCGGGGTGGCGCCAGCGCACCAGCGCCTCGAAGCTGAGCACCCGGCCCGTCTCCAGGGAGACTATCGGCTGGTAGTTCAGGAAAAACTCCTGGCGCGTGAGGGCGCGGCGCAGGTCGGTCTCGGTCTGCAACAGCTCCATCGCGCGGTCGTGCATCGCCTTGTCGAAGACGACGTGGCGCTTCTTGCCCTCCATCTTCGCGCGGTACATCGCGGTGTCGGCGTCGCGCAGGAGGTCTTCGGCGCGCTCGTACCCGGTGTTCGAGAGCGCGATGCCGATGGAGGCGGTGGTGAAGACTTCGTGTCCGCCGATGTTGAAGGGTTGTGTGACGGCCTCCTGCACGCGGCGCGCGACCTCGATGGCGTCGTCGGTCGAGGCGAGGTCTTCGAGCAGGATGGTGAACTCGTCGCCGCCGAGCCGCGCCACCGTGTCGCCCGGGCGCAGGCACGCCTCCAGGCGGTGCGCGATGCCGACGAGCAACTGGTCGCCGACCATGTGGCCGAGCGAGTCGTTGATGATCTTGAAGCGGTCGAGGTCGAGGAAGAGCGCGGCGAAGAGGCGGTCGCCCGAGCGACGCGAGCGCTGGATGGCCATCTTCACGTGATCCATGAAGAGCGCGCGGTTCGGCAGCCCCGTCAGCGCGTCGTGGAAGGCGTCGTGCAGTAACTGCTCCTCGGCGCGCTTGCGGTCGGTGATGTCCTGAATCTGGAAGATCAAGTGGAGCGGCTGCGACTCGCCGTCGCGCACGAGCGACATGCCGAGGTGCGCCCAGACCTCCTTGCCCGACTTGTGGCAGTAGCGCAGCTCGGCCTGGTGCGAGGAGATGGAGCCGGCCGTGAAGCGCTGCATCTGCTCTTCGAGCGTGACGAGGTCTTCGCGGTGCGTCACCCGGCGGACTTCGGATTCGAGCAGCTCGCGCTCGTCGTAGCCGACGATCTCGCACAAAGAGCGGTTGACCTGGAGCCAGCGGCCGTCGAGCGCGACGACGCCCATGCCGATGGTCGCGTTGTCGAAGGCCGAGCGGAAGCGCTCCTCCGACTCGCGCAGCGCCTGCATGTGCTGCTGGACTTCCACGGCGTGCTGGCGGGCCAGCTCGGCCTGCTTCGTCGAGGCTTCGACGTTCTTGAGGTACGTGCAGTAGGTGAAATAGACGACGATGACGATGGGCGCCGTGGCGAGGAAGGCGTAGAGGCCGAACGTGCCGACGAGCTTGACGATGATGCCGGCGGACGACGCGCCCGCGAAGTAGGTGATGGAAGTCCAGAGGAAGTTCTGCCGCCACATCTGCCAGACCGGCAGGCCCGAGCGCAGCGCCACGCCCGTGGCGACGAGGCCGGAGTTGACGACGTACTGGATGAGCCCCATGACGCAGACGGCCGTGATGTAGACCGACTGGTCGCCCATCGGGAGCTGCCGGAGGTCGCCGCCGAAGGCGAAGCGCAGCGTCCACACCGTCAGCGAAGTCGAGCAGATGTAGACCCCCGCGTTGAAGGCCATCACCGTCTTCTTCTTCGTGATGCGCAGCGACGAGCAGAAGGCGTCGGCGGCCGCGAGCACGATGGCCGCCTCGCCGCCGAAGAGCAGCATCGCGAGGAAGATGAAGGTGTCGGAGACGGAAATCTGCCCGCGCACACGCGGAATCTTCACGTACACGCGCGAGCCGAAGGCCAGCGTCACGGCCCCGATCAGGAGGAAGTGCAGCCCCATGTCCGACGTGTGGAGCTGCGTGACGGTGAACACACTTGCGACCGCGCCGAGGACGATGACCGTCCACAGGTACGGCTGCGACATGCGCTGTTTATTGACGGAGCTAAACATCGGTTGCGTCTACGGGACGGGGCCGCGGAATGTTGGAACGCGCCCGCGGCCTCGAAGTGGGGCGGGCTGTAGCGGCCCGCGGGCACGATCCTTAGTGCAAGTCGTATTCCAGTGGCGGAGAGGTTCGGGGATGCAAAAAGTCCAGGAAAACTGCGACTTTTTCGGCTCGCCCCGGCGTGAGTGCCAGGCTTCGGTCAGTCAGACTGACGCCGTTCCGTCAAGATGACATGAAACCACTCATCCGCCCCAAAGGGATCGGCCGGATGAGTGGTTTCAAGTTGGGGCTGTTAGAGAGAGGTTGGTTGTGGCTCTTCGTGCCTGACTTCCCTTCTGTTTCCCGCTTGTTCTAACCGCCCGCGCGCGCGTGCCTTCGCGGCCCGCACGCGCGGGGAGAGTTCTATTTCGTGGGCGTCGTCGCGTTGACGACCGCCGTGTAGGGAGAGTTGCCGTTGGCGTTGTAGGCCCTCGCGCGGAAGAAGTATTTCTTGCCGCCCGTAAGTCCCGTGGAGGCGAACGACTTGACGCCCGCGCTGGCCGTCCCGACCTGCGCAAAGTTGACGCCGTCGGTCGAGCGCTCGACGCGGAAGCCGGTCTCGTCCGAAGAGTTGTCCGCCCAGGAGAGGTTGATCTGCGTCTTCGAGGCGGCGGTCGCCTTGAGCCCGCCCGGGGCCGCGGGCGCGAGCCCGGCCTCGACCACCCTCGCCATCGAAGGTGTGTTGTCGCCGTGAATCAAAGCCCGCCCGGCCTGTGCGCTCACGTCGGCGAGCAGCGTGCCGTCGGTGAGCAGGGCCCCGTCGCCCAGAATGACGCCGTCCATCATCAACGCGCCGTCCATCATCAGCGTGCCGTCCGAGAGCAGCACGCCGCAGCTCAGGAAGGGCGAGCCGTCCATCATCAGCGCCCCGTTGCTCGTCAGGATGTGGTCGCTCATGACGACGCCGTCGCTCATCAGCACGGAGTCCATCATGATGACGCCGTCCGAGATTATCGAGCCGTCGGTCAGAAGCACCCCGAGGCCGTAGACGGCCTGATACTTCGTGACGAGGTTCGTCCCCGTGGCGAAGGTCTGGTCGAGGACTAGTCCCTGCGACCAGTTGAACTGCCAGCCGGCGACGGTCGTCTGCTGCGACCCGAAAGAGCCTGTGAGCAGGTTGGAGCCGACCGGCGTGCTCGAAGTAAGGTCGGTGCGGACGAGGCGCGCCAGTCGCATCGCGCCCTCGACGTTGACCTGCCCCGCGCCCTGCTCGAACGTGTTGTAGCTCGGGAGCTGCTGCGCCGTGTACATCAGCAGCGCCTTGACGAGGTTCGGCGTCAGGGTCGGGTTGGCCTGAAGCAGGAGCGCCGCCGCGCCCGCGACGACCGGCGTCGCCATCGAGGTGCCCGACAGTTGCATCTGCTCGCGCGCCGCGGAGCCCGAGACGTTGGCGTCGAGCGTCGGGTTCTGCGTGACGAGGAGGTTGTTGGCCGACTGCGCGTCGATGATTCTGTTGCCGGGGGCGACGAGGTCGGGCTTGATTAAGTTGTCGTAGTGCCTGACGCCGAAGGCGTCCGTGCGGAAGGAGCGCGTGGGGCCGCGAGAGCTGTAGGTGGCGACGCCGTCGTCGTTGCGCGCGTCGGTGCCGAAGGTGTTCGCCGCGCCGACCGTGATGACCGAGGGGTCGTTGCCCGGCGAGTGAATCTGCCCGTAGATTTTGTTGCCCGCGCCGTCCCGGCCCTCGTTGCCCGCGGCCGCGACGACGACTATTCCAGAGTCCACGAGGCCGCGGACGGCCAGGCAGAGCGGGTCAACCGTGTAGGAGTCAACGGCGGCCGTGCCCAGGGAAAGGTTGACGACACGAATGTTGTAGGTCGTCCGGTTCGTCTTGATCCAGTCGATGGCGGCCAGAAGCTGTGAGACCGAGCCCGTGCCCTGCGAGTTCAGGACGCGGAGGTTGATGAGCTTCGCGTTCGGGGCGATGCCGCGGTACGCGCCGTTCGAGACCTGGCCGTTGCCGGCCGCGACGGAGGCGACGTGCGTGCCGTGCCCGTAGGGGTCGTCCGTGCGGTTTTCGCCCGTAAAATCACGACTCAAGGCGACGCGCGAAGCGCTGCCCGACTCGGAGGTGAACACGGTGTGGTTGGGGTCGAGCCCGGAGTCGAGCACGGCGATGCCGATGCCGGTGCCGTCGTAGGTCGGGTTGTAGTTGCCCATGACGCGCGCGGCGTCGGCGCCCGAAGTCAAAGAGACGTGGCCGAGCAGTTTGACCTCGCGGTCGAGAGCGACGTAGTCAACGTCCGCGCGCGCGGCGAGCGCCTCGACGGCCCCCGAAGGGAGGCTCACGGCGCGCAGGGGGAAGTTGGCGAAGCTCTTCGTCACCGCGCCGCCGTTCGACTTGACGGCGTCGTCCAGCGTCTTGTTCCAGACGTTCTTCGACTTGACGACGACGTTGACCTTGCCCGTCTGCGTGAGCCTCTGCCGCAGGTCGGCCGAGACCTTCTGCTTGCCGTCGAGGAGCGACTGCGCGCCTACGTGCGTCGCGCCCGGCCACGCGAGCGCGGCCGCCACCGCGGCGACCGCGGCCAGGTAGGCGAGGGGGAATGTCAGTCTCTCTCTTTTCATCTTCGCATACCTTAAGCCATCCAACAGGGCGCGCGCCGGGTCTTCCGGCGCTACCTCGTCGGGCGCATCCCGGGCGTGGGGTCGCCGCCGATCATCGCGGACATCGCCTGCACGGCCGCGTCGCCGGCGACCTCGTCGTCGCTCAAGAGGATGCCGTCGCTCAGCAGGATGCCATCGCTGAGCAGGATGCCGTCGCTCAGCAGGATGCCGTCGCCCAACAGTCGGTCGCAGGGCATGAAGACCGCGCCGTCGCTGAGCAGGATGCCATCGCTGGTCAGGATGTTATCGCCCAGCAGGATGCCGTCGCTCAGAAGTATCCCGTCGCCCGCGACCTCGCCGTCGCTGAGCAGGATGCCGTCGCCGAGGAGGAAGCCCGCCCCGTAGACCGTCTGGTACTTGGCGATGAGGTCGGTGCCCGTCGCGTAGTGATGCTTGAGCAGCACGCCCTGCGCCCAGGGGAACTGGAAGCCCGCGATGGTCGTCTTCGGGTCGGGAAGATTGGCGGTCGTCAGGAGCGGGGCGTCCTGCTTCGTGTTCGAAGAGAGGTCGCTGCGGACGAGGGCCGCCAGCCTGACCGCGCCTTCGACGTTGAGCTGACCCGCGCCCTGCTCGAAGGTGTTGTAGCCCCGGAGCTGCTGCGCCGTGTACATGAGAATCATCTTCACCATGTTCGGCGTTAAGTTCGGATTGACCTGCAACATCAGCGCCACCGTCCCGGCCACGACCGGCGTCGCCATCGAGGTGCCCGACAGGTACATCAGCTTCCGGTTGTCGTTGTCCGAGATGCCCGAATCGAGGTGCGGGTTCTGCCGGACGAGCAGGTTCTGCTTCTCCTTGTCGTCCGACTCGGCGTAGATCAGCTTGTTGCCGGGCGCGACAAGGTCGGGCTTGATGAGGTTGTCGTAGTGGCGCACGCCCGCCTCGTCCGTCCAGAACCCGCGCGAAGGCCCGCGCGAGCTGAAGGTCGCCACGCCGTCGTCCGAGCGCGAGTCGGTGCCGAAGGTGTTGGCCGCGCCGACCGTGATGGCCGAGGGCTCGACGCCCGGCGAATGAATCTGGCCGTAGACCTTGTGCCCCTGGCCGTTCTTGCCGTTGTTGCCGGCGGCGGCGACGACGACGATGCCGGCGTCCACGAGCCTGCGCACGGCCTTGCACAGCGGGTCGTTGCGGTACGAATCGACGGCCGCGGTGCCCAGCGAGAGGTTGACGACGCGAATCTTGTACGTCGTCGCGTTGGTCGGGTTCGACGAGGTGACGGGCTTGTTGGGGTCTTTCGGGGTCAGAATCCAGTTGAGCGCGCCCAGCAGGTCGGAGGTGCGCCCCCGGCCGGTCGAGTCGAGCACGCGCAGGTTGATGATGTCGGCGCCGCGCGCGACGCCCTCGTAGGCGCCGTTCGAGACGGTGCTCAGCCCCGCGGCCGCCGCCGCGACGTGCGTGCCGTGGCCGTAAGGGTCTTTGTCGCCGTTCGTGGCCTCGGCGGTGAAGTCCTTCTTGAGCTTGATGCGGCTGCCCGAGAGGTCGAGCTTCGCGGCGAAAGTTCTGTGCGCCACGTCAATGCCTGAGTCGAGGACGGCGATGCCGATGCCCGCGCCGTCGAGCGTCGTGCCGCCGAGCAGGCCGCCGACGATTCCGCTGACGAGCCCGCCGCCGCCGCTGGTTCCGCTGCCGCTGCCGCCGCGGACGGTGTCGGTGCCGGTCGTCGAGGTGACGTGGCCGAAGGCGCGGAACTCGCGGTCGGGCGAGAGGTAGCTCGCCCCGCCGCTCGCCGCTAACTCTTCCAGAGCCTTGACGGGCAGTTCGACGCGGAGCGCCCCGAGCTGCGCCATGCGCGCGTCGGGCGTGGCGCCGTGGCGCCTGAGCAGGGCTTCGAGCTTCTCGTTCTGCAAGTCTTCCGCCTGGACGATGATGCCGACGCGCTCGCCCTTCTTCGCGGACGCGGCCAGCGCGCGCAGGTCGGGCGAGAGCCGTTCGCCCGCCGAAGCCGTTACGTCCGCGCCTCTCTCTGCGTCACGCGCGGCGGCGCCGAGGCTGATGGTTTGGAACAGTCGCGCGAGCCCCTCGTCCCTGGCGATGTGCTCGCCGTACATCTCAGCGGTCGTCGCGCCGACGAGGCGGAGCCGGCCGCTCTCGACGGCCGCGCGCGTCACGTCCGAGGTCGCGCGCCCCGTGTAGGAGCCGACGAACTGGTGGAGGTCTTCGACGAAGATGACGACGGGCGCGCCCGTCTCAGCCGCCTCCTCGAAGACGGAGCGCAGCCGCGCGGCGTACTCGTCGCCCGACCCTGCGCCCGCGAGCAGCGCGTTGCGGCTGAGGCCGTAGACACGCGCCCCGCGCAGAGCGGCCGGCACCTCGCCCGCGGCGACCCTGCGCGCGATTCCCTCCGCGACGGCGGGCGCGCCCGCGCCCGGCTCGCCGAGAAGGACTGGACTAATCTTCGAGCCGCGCGCGAGCGCAGCGACCGCCCTGTTCACTTCGGGCTCGAACTCCGCGGCGGGAGCGAGCCGGCCTGTGCGCGCGAGATGCGTCAGGTCTGTGGCATAGCGCGCGAGCGGCGCGCGCTCGGCGACGGCTGCGCCGCGAGTCTGTGCGCCGACGCGGTTGGTTGTGACGCCGCCCGCGAGAGACGCGGCGGCGAGTGCGAGGGAGATGAACCCTTTGGCGAGGGACATTTTTTTGCTCGGCTTCATCCTGGTTATCCTGCTTGTTCGACCGTCCTTGAGATGTTAAGGGTGCCTGCGCAAATCGGCGTCAGGCGCAGACACCTCTGCACCGTGCGTGCCGCTCAGGCCGGCGGCCGTAAAGTGAATGAATGTGCGGTGTGTGAGGCTCGTGCGGGTCGGACGGCGGCGGGCGTCCGCGTCAGGATGAACGCCCCTGACCGAAAGTCAGGTCAGACTGATTGGCGCGGCGTGCGAGGTCAGGCGGGTTATCAGGTGTCGGCTTCCTCTTCCAGAAACTGCGCGCGGAAGTCTTTCGAGGCGAGGCGGAGCGCGAGCCAGTCTTCGAAGATTTCGGGCTGGTTGAGCCAGACGGTGAACCACTCGGCCATCTCCGTCTTCTCGGCGCGCTTGCGCTCGTTGACCGACTGGTTGCGCGCGATCATCTGCGCGCGCTGCTTGCCCTTGAGCACGGTCTCCTGCACGCGCCTGAGGCCCTCCTTATCGCCTTTGCGGCGGAACTGCTTCCGCAGGTTGTCGAGGCGGCGGATGCTCTGCGCGGCCTCCTCGAAGGTCGAGAACTTGAGGACGTTGCGGAAGGCCGGCTCGTAAGGGTCTTGCGTGCGCCAGCGCGCGTCCATCTCCAGAACCTCCGCGTGGCGCAGCTCCGCGCCCTCGTCGGCGAGCACGCGCGCCACCCGCGTCGGGCTCTCGACGGCGCCCTCGCCGAAGCGCTCGCGCACAGCCTCGCGCACGGCCTCAAGCTCCTTCGCGCCCACCGATTCGCAGTCGAGGTGCTCCCACACCTCGATCATCAACTCGCGCTTCGTCCGCGCCTGCCACACCTTCTGAGCCATCACGCCAGAGATTACGACGCGCGCCCTCCGAGGGCAAATCAAATGCAGTAGGCAGTAAGCAGATGGCAGTAGGCAGTGAGCCCCGGAGGGGCGG
>JBEVJD010000225.1:0-7582 GCA_040510435.1 Pyrinomonadaceae bacterium
CTCGGGCGTCTCAGGGCGGCGGCGGAGGCGGCCGGATTCGATAACATCTCGTTTGAGTTCGAGCCGGTCGCCGCGGCATACCACTACGAGAAGCAACTCGACCACGACGAGTTGGTGCTCATCGGCGATTTCGGCGGCGGTACCAGTGACTTTTCCCTGATCCGGCTCGGGCCATCCAGGCGTAAAGAGGGCCACCATCAAAGACACATCTTAGGCACCGAGGGTCTTCCAATCGCGGGCGATACTTTTGACAGTAGGATAATGATGAACCTGGTCGCGCCGAGGCTGGGCCTGGGCTCTCATTTCATCTCGCTGGGGAAAGAGTTCACCGTGCCGGTCTGGATTTACACGAAGCTGGCGAGTTGGCATCTGATGTCTTTTCTCAACACCCCGGATACGATGAATGTGTTGAAACAGGTTAAGGCACAGGCCGTCGAACCTGAGAAGATTGAGGCGATGATACACATCATCAAGGATAATTTGGGCTATAAGCTGTACAGGTCGGTGGAGGCTACGAAAGTCGGGCTGACCGAGCAAGACACCGCCGGCTTTATCTTTAACGACTCACAGGTGGAGATACAAGAGTCTGTCGAGCGGTGGGCGTTCGAGTCCTGGATTCAGCGGGATGTTCAGGCGATAGCCGGCTGCGTCGAACGGTTGATGTCGCGGTGTAACGTCACTGCGGCCGACGTTGACAGTGTATTTCTCACGGGCGGGTCGTCATTCGTGCCGGTGGTTCGACGTTTCTTCGCGAAAAGATTTGGCGCCGACCGTTTACGGAGCGGGGAAGAACTCACCACCGTCGCTAAGGGGCTCGCGCTCTGTGCCCTGGATAGATAATCTGTTACTGCGCGCGTGACCTTCGAGATGGGCTGACCGGTTCACGACCACAGACGGTCTTTTCATGGAGGTGTCCGAGTGTCGTTTAAGAAGCTGCTCCTCTTGTGCTCGTTAAGCGCCGCCCTGCTCACTCCGGTGGCCGTCGCCAGCGCACGGCAGAAGGCCGGCCCCGCGCAGGCGAGCCAGAGGGTCAAGCGAGCCGTCAATAGCATGGCGCGCGCCATCGAAGTCTACACGTCCAGCGGGAGCCTTAAGGGCGCCAAGAGGCACGTGCATGTGGTGGAGGAGGAGGTCACCGCCCTCACCTACATCCTGCCGGCGGAGAGCCTGCTGCTGAATGCTTTGGAAGTCGCCAGGAACAGCCTGACGCACGCCGCGCTGATTTCTGACGCTTACCGCGCGAGGCGGCGGATACCCGACGAGGAGTTGGAGGCGCTGTCGGTGATCTGCGCTGAGTACGGCGTCCCGCCGGGCCGGGGTGTCCGGCTCCAGACCGGCGAGTGCTTGAGGCTGATCATGCGTGAGTTACGCAAGAGGCAACGGGAGGCTGTTTCGGTCGCTTCACGTGAGGGTGTTTATACGCCCCGCTGAGGATGTTGCTCCTCGATGACACGCTCAAAGCGTTCGAGTTACGAGCCGGACGGTTGAGCATCCAACCTCGGACTCTGTTCCATCGCCGTGTCGCGGTTCTAAGTTTCGACCTGGGGGAGAGGGGTTTCCCTCGCCACCCGCCAATGACGGGCGGTATCCCTAGCGGGGTCAAGTGCTTTGGTCAACGTGTCGATCACAGACCGGTAGTGAGCTTCGCGATGCGCTCTGGCCGTCGGCTCGGGGTTGGGATCGCAGCAGCCTCTCCTCTTGGCGTACGTGCGCCTGATGCCCAGCCCCCTGTCTTCCCACCACCAGAACGACGCCTCGATGGGGCCTTGGGGCGTGTTCCGCCAACGCTCCGTAAACCCCACGGGTGTTATCTGCGCCGCCCGCTCGCCGACGATCTTGTCGGGCTGCGACCCCACGTATGAGATAAAAGCGCCCGCCCTTTCGACGTAGATGTTGGCCCAACTGGAGTGGTTGGGATCGTTAACTGTCGGGTCGCGCAACGCGCGCTCCTGCATAATAGCGAGATGCAGACCGCCTGCCGTCAGGAATGGCCCCAGACCTGCGACGGGGAATTGCAGGAGTTTGCTCGTCACCAGTACCGAACGGTTCCACGCCTGTGTGATGTCTTGTTCCGCGGCGTCGTTATTCCCCGCCCGCCTGTGTTGCGCGTAGGCGGACATGTGGGACTGGACGGCGCCGACCTCGCCCACGAGAAGCCTTATTGTATTCTCTTCGATCTCTTGCTTAACGATCTTGCGGAATTCCTGATAGACCTGCTCGAAGTAGGGGGGAACTCCGGGTGGGAAAAACCGCGCGAAGATGGCCGAACCGATTTTACCGGCAATAGCGCCCAGGAGCGCCTTGGCAATATCCAGCCCCAAGGTAGCCCAACCGCTTGCAAACTCCTCAGCCTTCGCCCCTGCGAGCACCTCCGGAGAAGAGTCGGGTCTGTTGTCAATCAGCTCCTTGCTGTCGATATCGAAGGTGAACTCTTGATCGAGAAAGACGATTTCACCCAAGTTCGTCTTCCGCTGAACTGCAACGGTTCCCCTCGGGTACTCGATGGCGGCCTCAGACAAACACGTAGTCAAGAGTCCGTCTTCCAAAAGCTCCTCGTCGATTGCCAGCGGATAGGCCCACCTGATGGCCTTCTCCAGCATCAAGGAGCGGTGTCTGAACGTTCGCTGCGTCTCCTCCGGCAAATCCCTGAGAATGGCCGACAAGTCCATCAGAGGAAGCGGGGTGTAAGGGCCCGGGCCTGCGCTCGATGCAAGGTTCTCAGCCTCCTGTCGTGGGAGGTCGGAGTAGGCGACTAATTTGTCCGCCAATGTTCTTCTATCCTTAGACTGAGCGTAGACCAATACCATCATTGTGACATTCTCCTCTATGCCGTCGTAAAAGGAACCCGCGCCTCCCAGTCCTTACCTGTCCACGTCAATTAAACTGAACCCTGTGTGCATACAATGTCTTCACCGGGTTCGGCTCTCATGCGATACAACAACGTCTCCCTGTCGCGCACTGTCGCGAAATATATAAAGTGTGTCGCCAGCGGGTACTTTCTTACGTTCCTTTGCATCGTGTTACACAATTCCCGCTTGATGACATCATCCGGCACCTCCTCGCCGAAGCCCCCGCAACCGGCCCCGTGGGCCGACCACCCCATCAACCGCACCTCCTTATTAATGTAACAATAATCTGGTGTTATTCTCTGGCACTCCATCTTTGGCGTTCCTCCCGCGTCCGCGTGTATCCAATAGTCTTCACGCGAAGGCAGCTCGGCGTCCTCTTTAAACGCCTGTTGGATAAGCCGGTGGAATCGCCTGTCGGCGCATAACTGTAGAAAGCCCCTCGGAAGGCATTCTTCCGTATAGGGGAGCCTTTCGACCATCCAATTTTCTTCACTGAGCGGGTTCGATTGTCGCCCGTCGGCGGGATTTACGTCTGTAGCTGGACTGCTCGATTGGTCGTTCATGCAATCTCCTTATCGCTGGAATTTGTTAGAGGGCTCCGACTCCGACTGAACTACTACTACTGCGCCGAATGGCTCAGGTCGGACTGCGTAGCTATAGACGGACACCGCCCGGGATCGTGGGATAAAGAAGGAAAAGCAACCTTTGAGTGCGGGAACGATATGCCAGCGGGGGAGGGTAAGTCAATGAAAAAGGGACGCCGGGCGTCGGCCACTTCGTCCACACCTCTCACAAACGGGGTCGCGTCGCCCCGTAGTCTTACAGCCATCAGGACTGAGAGTCACACACACGTGCGGCCCGGGCGTTCTCCGCCGACATCGCCTTGTCGCTTTTCGGTCGTGTATGTAACATTCTGCGCACGCGTGTAATTTGACCTGACGGCGCTGCCGTCGGATGTGTCTTCAAATGGACGGGTGACGTAATGCCTAAGAATTGAACCCGCGCCTTGCAGTGGGCGCAAGTTTTGCGACACGACACTTCCCGCCCGCGGCTCGCCGCATAGCCCCTCCTTCAAAGCGGGGCCGGCCGGCGTCCCGCGCACACAATCAACCTGCTCACGAGGTCGGAATCGCATGCGTGCGTTTTCCGCGACTCAGGCGCCTGACCGCACACCGGGGCCTCGGGGCTTTGTGAAGGAGACGAGTATGAGCGAAGCGGAACCGCGCGCGAAGGCGTTCGACCTTCGTGCTGTTGACGAGATTATCGCCGGGACGGTGGCACCCGCCGCCGACGAGGTGGATAGGGCCGGAGCCTTTCCACGCGCGGCGCTCGATGCATTCGGGCGGGCGGGACTTCTGGGGCTGGTCAGCTCAAGCGAGGTCGGCGGGCTCGGAGAGTCGCACCGGGCTGCGGCGCAGGTCGTCGAGCGTGTTGCCTCGACCTGTGCCTCGACGGCGATGGTGCTCTGTATGCACTACGCGGGCTCCGCCGTCATCGAGGCGCACGGGCCGCGCGAAGTCCGCGAAGCGGTCGCGCGCGGAGAGCACATCACGACGCTCGCCTTCTCGGAGCAGGGGTCGCGCAGCCACTTCTGGGCGCCCGTCAGCACGGCGACGCCGGACGAGGGCGGCGTCCGGCTCGACGCGCGGAAGAGCTGGGTCACCTCGGCCGGCGAGGCAGACTCCTACGTCTGGTCGAGCCGCCCGCTGGGGGCCGAGGGCCAGAGCACGGTCTGGCTCGTGCCGGCCGCGTCGGCGGGGCTCTCCATCCCGGTGCCGTTCGACGGGATGGGGCTGCGCGGGAACAGCTCGTCACCCGTGACGGCCGAGGGCGTCCGCGTCCCGCGCGAGAACATGCTCGGCGCCGACGGCAGCGGCTTCGACGTGATGATGGGCGTCGTGCTCCCCTACTTCCAGTTGATGAGCGCGGGCTTCTCGACGGGGACGATGGAGGCCGCGACGACGAAGGCCGCCGCGCACGTCGCCGGCACGAAGCTCGAACACCTCGGGAGCACGCTCGCCGACCTGCCGACGGTGCGCGCCTACCTCTCGCGGATGCGCATCAAGACGGACATGTGCCGCGCGCTGCTCGGGGACGCCCTGACGGCCATCGAGACGGGGAGGGAAGACGCCATGCTGCGCGTCCTGGAGGTCAAGGCGGCGGCGGGCGAGGCTTCGACCGAAGTGACGGAGCTGGCGATGCGCGTCTGCGGCGGGGCGGCCTTCCGCAGGGAGGTCGGCGTCGAGCGCCACTTCCGCGACGCCCGCGCCGCGACCGTGATGGCGCCGACGACCGATGTCCTCTACGACTTCATCGGCAGGGCCGTCTGCGGCCTGCCCCTCTTCGGTTAAAGAAAGGTGCGAAGACGGCAATGAGCGATTCCGACACTCTCCTTCTGGGCGCGGTCGCCTACGACCCGAAGGTCGTGACGATCTGGGAAGGCTTCAAAGTTTACTTCTCGCGGCGCGGCCTGAACTTCGACTACGTCCTCTTCTCCAACTACGAGCGGCAGGTCGAGTCGCACCTGGCGGGACACTTCCACGTCGCGTGGAACTCGCCGCTCGCGTGGGTGCGGACGCGCAGGCTCGCCGCCGCGTGCGGGGCGAAGGTCGAGGCCATCGCCATGCGGGACACAGACCAAGACCTCACCTCCGTCATCGTCGTCCGGAATGATTCAGAGGTCGGTTCGGTCTCCGGCCTCCGCGGCAAGCGCGTGGCCGTCGGCGCGATAGACTCTCCGCAGGCGACACTCCTCCCGCTCTCACACCTCAGGGCGCAGGGACTCGTCCCGGGCGCAGACTTCGAGGTCGTCTACCACGACCTGCTCGGCGGCAAGCACGGCGACCACATCGGCGGTGAGCGCGAGGCGGCGCGCGCACTGCTTTCCGGCGCGTGCGAAGCCGCCTGCATCATCGACGGCAACCTCCTCCTCTTCACGGGCGAGGGGACGCTCCCGGCCGGGGCCACGCGCGTGCTGACGCAGACCGAGCCTTTCGACCACTGCAACTTCACCGTCGCCCCGACGGCTCCCGAGGGGCTCATGTCGCGCTTCCGCGCGCTGCTGCTGGGGATGTCCTATGACGACCCGGAGGTGCGACCGCTCCTCGACCTCGAAGGGCTCAAGGCGTGGCGTGAGGGTCGGCTCGAAGGTTACGAGGCGCTGGAACGTGCGGTGGACGAGGCGGGATTCTATGACGCGGACGGGAACATCACCATCGACGGTTATCGATATTAAAGGGCTGGGGCTCGACCGCGGGGCGCACCTCCTGCTCAAGCGGGCTTTGGCCGACCTGCCGCCCGGCGGGAAGCTCGGCGTCATGGGGAGCGCCCCCGCTCTCGCCGTCCACCTGCGCGGCTGGTGCCGTGCTCAGGGGCACGAGTTCGTCCGGCCGGAGGCCGAAGGACAGGGGTCGAGCGAAGCGGGGGCGGACGGGGGCTCGCCGCTGGTGGCGTGGGTCGCCCGCGGCGCGGCGGCGGGCGGTCGTTGGCGCGGCGCGGAGGCGGCGGGCGGGGCAGACCCGCGCGAGTCCGGGGCGGTGGTCGAACGTCCTCCGGCGAGATGGGGACTGGCCGCGCGCGGCGCGTTGGTCGAGGCCGGCGCGCCCGAATATAACTTCCGGCTCGACTCGAAGGCGCAGGTGTGGGCGGAGAACGTCCCGCGCCTCTACCAGCAGGCGGTCGCCGCGCAGTGGAACCCCGCCACGGCCGTCGAATGGGACGCGCCCTTCGAGCTGCCGCCGGAGGTCGAGTCGGCCGTCGCGCAGGTGATGACCTACCTCGTCGAGAACGAGACGGCGGCGCTGCTCGTGCCCGCGAAGTTTCTGGCGCAGGTGCATCCGCACTTCCGCGAGGTCATGCAGCTCCTCGCCGTCCAGGTCGCCGACGAGGCGAGGCACGTCGAGGTCTTCACACGGCGGGCCACGCTGCGGCGGAAGGAGGCGCCGGGGCTCTCGACCGTGGGCGGGCAGCAGTCATTGAAGACGCTCTTCGACGAGCACGACTTCACGCTCGCCTCCTTCCTGCTCTCGGTGCTCGGCGAAGGCGCCTTCCTGAATCTGCTCTGGTTCCTCGAACGTCACGCGCCCGACCCCGTGACGCGACAGATCGCACGGCTCGCCGCGCAGGACGAGGCCCGCCACGTGGCCTTCGGCATGGGGCACCTGCAATACGCCATCGCCCTCGACCCAACACTGAAAGGGCGGCTCGCGTCGGCGGCCGTCAGGCGGCATGACGCCTTAGCGCAGACGGCAGGGTTGAACGAGGAGGTGTTCGACGCCCTCGTCATTCTCGCGGCGGGCGGGTGGGAGGCGGACGCCATCGCGGGGGGATTCGAGAAGGTGCAGACCCTCAAGCGGGAGATGACGGCCGACCGAACGAACCGCCTCATCAAACTGGGATTCGCTCCTGACGAAGCCGGTGCCCTCTCGAACCTCCACACGCGGAACTTTATGTAAGTAACGCCTCGGCCGCGACGCGCAACCGAGGGAGCAGAGAGCTTGGAGAAGGTCGCCACTTGAACGGAGACTTATGATTCCTGGCGTCATGGATTTGACACCGTGCAGGTGCCGCGGTCACAGGCAGCCTGAGCCGCCCTCATGGCATAAGGCCGGTGGTTGAGTCGCAACCTCGCAAAAACCGGCCTCCCGCCTAAAGAATTCTCACCAGTAGCTTCATCGGTATTTCCGTCAGCGCCATCACGCGCTCTGCGTGGTCTGCGGCACGAATCGTGCATT
>JBEVJD010000226.1:0-8757 GCA_040510435.1 Pyrinomonadaceae bacterium
GCGTCGGGTCGTGGTCGAGCACGTCATCCGCAGTCTGAAAATCTTCCGCATCCTCGCGGAGCGTTATCGCAATCGGAGGAGGCGGTTCTCGTTACGATTCAACTTGATCGCCGGGCTGTACAACTATGAACTCGGCCTCGGCTAATCACTTTCGCAAGAGGTCTAATAGATGAGTGATAAGTGATGAGTGATAAGTGATAAGAAGGAAGCACGGGCCTTGCCTTCTCTTATCACTTATCACTCATCACTTATCACTGCTTTTCCATCGGTCAGGAACTGCATCAGGTCGTCCATGCCGGCGCCGGTCTTCGCTGACACTTCGAAGATTTTCATGCCGGGGCGGACGGAGTGGATGTTGGCGCGCGCGGTGTCGAGGTCGAACTCGACCGCGGCGGCGATGTCCATCTTGGTGATGACAGCCACGTCCGCCGTGTTGAAAATGGTCGGGTACTTCAGGGGCTTGTCCTCGCCCTCGGTCACGGAGAGGAGCACGAGGCGCAGGCTCTCGCCGAGGTCGTAGCTGGCGGGGCAGACGAGGTTCCCGACGTTCTCGATGAAGAGCACGTCAAGGTCTTCGAGCCCGAAATCTTCGAGGCTGCGCTCGACCATCGAGGCGTCGAGGTGACAGACCGTCCCCGTCGTTATCTGCCGGACGGGGGCGAGGCTGCGCGCGAGGCGCAGCGCGTCGTTCTCCGTGGCGAGGTCGCCGACGAGCGCGGCGACGCGGCGCACGGGCCGGAGTTTCGTCAGAATGTTTTCGAGGAAGGCCGTCTTGCCCGCGCCGGGGCTTGAGACGAGGCTGACGACGAAGACGCCGGCCGCGCGGAACCGCTCGCGCAGCGAACGCGCGAGCAGGTCGTTCTGCTTCAAAACGTTCTGCCTGACTTCGACCAGCCGTGGTTGCGTGCTCATTGTTCCAGCTCCAGGGCCACGACCTCAAGCTCCTTGCCGCTGACGACCTGCGGCGTGGCCTCGCCGCACGCGGGGCAGAAGAACCTCTGGACGGAGGCGAGCGTCTGTTCTTCCGAACAGCCGGGGCAGAAAACGACGATGGGCACGTCCTCGATGACGAGGCGAGAGCCTTCGAGCGGCGTGCCCTCACACGCCACGTCGTAGGAGAAGAGCAGCGCCTCGCGGACGACGCCCGAGAGCGGCCCCAGCCGCAGGTGAATCGCGCACACCTGCACACCGCCCCGCCGCGCCGCCTCTTCCGCGGCCATCTCCACCATGCTCATGGCGATGGAAAGCTCGTGCATGACTCAAGTAGTGATGAGTGACGAGTGATGAGTGATTAGAAGAAGAGACTGATTTTTCTTATCACTTATCACTCATCACTTATCACTTGTTGCAACGATGTCGAACTTGAACTTGAGCTCGTTCTTGACTTTGATCATGCCGCCGACGGCCGTCACGGGCTTGATCTTGTAGTCGGTCTGCTTGAGCGTGAACTCGCCCTGCGCGTGCAGGTCTTCGTCGCCGAAGGTCACTTCCGCCTGAATCCAGATGTTAGGCTGGATCACGCCGTGCAGGGTCAGGTTGCCGATGACGCGGGCGCGGTAACGTCCCTCCCTGATGCGGCTCGCCGTGACGCTCTTACTCTCGAAGACGATCTCGGGGAACTTCGAGACTTCGAGCGCATCGTCGCGCATCATGCGCTCGATCTCGTCGCGATCCTTCTCCTTGACGTTGTCCGTCGCCGCGAGCGAGTGCGCCCTGATCGTCATCCGGACGCGCGCCCCTTCGAGCGTGCCCGGGACGAACTCGACCTCGCCCTCGAAGTCGCGGATGGCGATGACGGGGTCGTGGCCGAACGACGAGAGCAGGCCCTCTGCGAACGCCTGCACGGTGAACCGGCTCTGGCCGGCGTCGAGGCGGTAGCGTGCGACTTCCGCGGCGTGTGCGCTCATAAAATTCCTGACGGCAGCGGGACGCGAGACCTCGCGGCCCCCGACGCCGCGCAGCCCCAGTTCGACGGCCGGCGGCGGCCGCTCACATAGACCTGAGTTTCATGTATCGCTCGAAGTCCGGGACGATGGTGGACAGCCCCCCGGCGAGGTTCCCCGGCTCAAAAAGGTCTGCCGGCAGCACGCGGCCCAACGCTTCGCGCGCCTGCTTGCGGATGCCCGGGTGCGCCAGTATCAGCCCGGCCCCCGCGACCAGGAAGGCGACTCCGGCGACCAGGAACACCATCTCGTTCGAGTCGTTCGAACCGTTAGCTCCATTGTCTGCCATAACAGTCCTCCTCTTCATGAACCGTGAAAAGTACGAGCCGTGAACCGTGAACCGTAAACCGTGACAAGAAAATACTGTCTTTCACTCGTTACGGTTTACGGTTCACGCCTATCACATTCGCACCATGTTCCAATACCGACGTATGTCGTGAAACTGCGAGATGACGCCGACGGCGGCCAGCACCAGCACGGCGCCCCCCAGGATGCGTAGGACGCTGACGTTAGACGACCGACCGCATGCTATCTGCGAAGACTTTCTGTTGCCCATACAAACGCCTCCCTACTTTGAACGACTGCCCTTCACGACACCGCCTGCGCGCGACTCTCTTCCAGAATCCTCGCGACGAGCGACTCGACCACCCTGACGGCCTCGTCCACCGCACGCTCGACCGGCTCGCTTAAGCCCATCAGCCCCTCCTCGCCGCCGAGCGTCTCCGGCTCGCAGCCGACGAGAAGGATGCGCTTGAGCTCGCCGCCCATAGCCTTCACCATGCCGAGCACCTTCAGAGGATTCATGCCGTGTGTTTCAACCATTATCCCCCCCGGTTCGGCGTCGTTCAACTCGTTCAGGTCGGGCTCGATGGTGTAGAGCGTGCCGGGCGCCCCGCCGCGCGGGGTCGCGTCCACGAAGACGGTCACGCCGGGGCCGTCCATGATCGCGTAGGCGAGGTCGAAGCCGCGGATGCCGAAGTCAACCACGCGCACGCCCTCGGGTAACTGCCGACCAGTAAGGCGCCGCGCGACCTCGCAGCCGAAGGCGTCGTCGCCCATGAAGATGTTGCCGATGCCTGCGACGAGCACGCTCGCCGGCCTCGGCGGGTCTTCTATATATGTCAGCTCGTCACTCGTCATTACTAACGTCTAAAGGCTCGACCTCTTCCGGGGAGAAGAAGAAGCGGTGACCCGGCTGCCGCAGCATCCCGAGGTCGCGCCCCGGGTCGTCTTCGAGGACGACGGCGAGGTGGTTCCGGCCCTCGTAGTCCTGCTCGATTGATTCGACGACCGCGACCTGTCCCGCGAGGGCGAGGTCGAAGATGTCGCCGCCAGCCCTCGGCCGCAGCCGGACGCGCATCCCCGTTTTGACCTCCACGCCGGAGACGCTGACGCTCTCGACCGTCGTCTTCTCCTCAAGCAGTTGCCACTCCCACTCGTTCATTGCTGCAATAAGGGTGTTGGGTTTCAGGTGTTGGGTTTTGGGTAAAGGCAATTGCTTCTCCCCGGCACCCGGCACCCAACACCTATAACCCAACAC
Source organism: Pyrinomonadaceae bacterium (assembly GCA_040510435.1). Taxonomy (GTDB): domain Bacteria; phylum Acidobacteriota; class Blastocatellia; order Pyrinomonadales; family Pyrinomonadaceae; genus QHXN01. The sequence continues at coordinate 3,484 of JBEVJD010000226.1, forward strand.
CTACAACCCTTTCTTCGGCTTCAAGCTGCGCATCGCGCCGTGCATCTTCATCAACTGCTCGGCGGGAAGCTGTTCGGTGCGTTCGAGTATCCGGCGCGCGCGCTCGTCCGCGCCGCGCATCTCGCGCTTCTCCTCGTCGGTCAAAGTCATGATGCGCAGCGTGAGAATCTCGTCGATCTCCGTCCCGTCGAACAGCTCGCCCGCCGACTCGGGCGCGATCTGCGGGTAGTCGTAGAGGATGATGGGCGACGAGAGCAGCACGCCCCGCTCGCCTTCCTCGCCGACGAGAACCGGATACGTGCCGACGTTCTGGCACCCGGCGGCCGACGCCCTGAAAGCCTCCGGCGGGTCAAGCAGCGAGACGAACTCGCCGCCGCGCACGCTCAAGATGGTGTGGGTCGAGACGAAGGAGCGCATCAGTGCCTCGTCACGACTCCGCCCGCACGCGTCTTCCAGCGGAGTCAGGTTCAGGATGCGAACAGTGATCTTGAACGCGCCTGAGCCTTCGCGCTCGGCCGAGACCTTGATTGCGCCCTCGACCGCCTGCTGCCGCCGGACGATGAGCCCCGCCACCCTACCGCCCGCCTCGTCGCGCAGCGGCTCGACCTCACGGCTCTGCGGGAAAGAGAACGCGAGCCGTCGCGGCTGGTCAACGACTTCCTCCAGGTTAAGGGTCGGCAGGCAGACGGCGCGCTCGACCGACTCCTGCCACGTCTGGTGGAGCCGCCCGCCCGCTTCGAGCGACGGCACAATCTGTAACTCTGAGTCGGCTATCGAAGTTTGAATCTCGTCGTCCCTCAACTCTGCAATCCGCAATCCACCATCCGCCGTCGGCACGCACACCTCGCGCTCTGACAGGTGCAGGAATCTCACCTTCACGTCGAGCGCCGTCGCCCCGCCGCCCTCGGCGAGGCACTGCGTCTGCATCGTCCACGACTCTGTGCCGCCCTGCGCGCGGCTGTAACTCTCCGGGCAGAGCGCGCCGAAGTTCCAACGCTGCTGGTTCTTCACCGCCGACGGCCGGTAGGGATAAAGGATGTACCCCTCGTAGAGCACCGCGTCGGCAATTTTTTCCACGAGACTGAGGCTCATAAGCAAGAGGTGTTGGGCGTTAGGTGTTGGGTGCTGGGTTAAGACAAGTTGCTTTTATCCAACACCCAACACGCAACACCCTTCTCCTATTCATCATTCGCCATTAAGCTCTCCAAAACCTGTTCCCACGTCGGAATCCCGCGGCGCATCTTGTAACGGTAGAGCCGGTCGAACACGTCGCGGCGCAGGCGGAGCCAGGCGCCGTTCGGGTAGTAATGCTCCATCATCTCTTCCCAGACCTTCACCGGCAGGCGGAAGTGCGCCTCCCTGTCCCAGGGAATCTGCACGGCCTGCAAGCCGCGCTCGCCGCCCTCGTAAAAGACCGTGCCGCTGAACATCAGGTTGAGCGGCACCTCGCCCGATTCGAGGCCGGCGAAGTACTTCGTCGCGGCCACGTTGAAGTCGAAGGTGCACGGCACATGGAGGTCAACCAAAGTGCTCCCGGCGAACGGGGTCACGACGGCCGTCGCGTGCGTCCAGAGCATCGCGCGCAACGTGTGGCCCCAGCGCTCCGGCGCGCCGAAGAGGTCGCGCAGACGCTCTTTCTCCTCGGCCGTGTAGTGCCGCTTCGTGGTTTCAATCTGAATCTGGCAGCGCAGCGTGACGCTCTGAATCTGTTCGTCCGCGTCCGCGCTGTCGATGCGCAGCTTGAAGGAGAGCAGCGGGGACGCCGCGAACTGCACGACCTCGGCGCCCTCGACCTTGAAGCTCAGGTCAGGCATAGAATTGTCGTCAACCGTCAACCGTCAATCGTGACGAGTGAAAGGCAGTTTTTATCTTGTCACGGTTCACGGTTCACGGTTCACGGCTCTTTCCCTTCAGCCCGGCGAAGAACTCTTCTATCGCCTGCCAGACTTCCGCACCGCCCGACAGACCCCGCCAGCCCGCGCGGATGAGCCCCACGAGTTTGAAGCACTCGTCAATCGGCGCGACGTAATAATCGTTCGCGCCGCGCACGCGGTTGACGAGCAGCGCCTCCACGTCCGGCTCCAGCTCACGCAGCACGGGGTTCTCTTCCAAGACCGCGGCCCAGGATGAAAGGTCTAAGAGCGACTCGGTCGCGCCCGCCGGGCTCGGGTAGAGCGCGACGGTCTTGCCCGCCGGGCTGCTGTGGAAGAAGAAGGCCATGCCGATGGGAATCAGCAGGCTCTCCCACTGCGCGTCCGCGAGGCGGAAGTCCGCGAGGTAGCGCACGCGGCGCGGGACGCGCCTGTATTTCGTCTCCGCCTGTCCGCCGAAGAGAATCGCGCACGCCTCGCAGGAGCAGAAGAGTTGGCGGGTCGGCGGCTCGAACAGATGCGTGTGCTCTTGCCGAAGCTCTGCGCCGCACAGGTCGCAACGCTCGGCCGCGACCGCGCGCGGTCGCACGAAACGCCGCAACAGGCTGATGGCGGATTGTGCACTCTCCGTCTGCGGGTTGCGCGTTCCGGGTTGCGGACTGTTGTCTTCGTAGTCGGTCGTCATCTCGACACCATTTCGGAAACGGACTGCGGATTTATTAACTCACCACTTCAGTCCGCAGTCAGCAGTCAGCAACCCGCAATTAGTTCAGGCCGGCGGCATGTTCGGGCCGCCCGTGACCGACTCCACGTCGTCGGGGTTGATGGCCGTCGAGTCTCTGGCGTCGGAGGTTCCGGCGGGGCGGTCTGCGCCCGTCGTCCCGGCGTCCTGACGGCCTGACTCTTTGCCTTCCTCATCTTTAATCTCCTCGCCCTGACGTGTGCCCGGCGTGTGCGTCGGCGCGGTCGCCGAGGTGTCCTCGTCTCCCATCTTCTCTCCTCCTCAAAGTCCTTAAGTGATGGACAGGGCGGCGGCGACGCTGGCCGGCCGCTTCGCTATCTGCACGAAGCCGTTCGAGGAGGCGGCAGCCGTACTCTCCGCGACCCCTTCGGCCTCGATGGCAGCCACGTCGGGCGCGGCCTGATAAATCGCCTCCTCGATGGCGTGCTTGAGCGTCAGCGACGACGAAGGGCACGTCTTGCAACTACCCTGAAGCCTGAGCCGCACGACGCCGCTCTCGACGCCGAGCAGCTCGACGCTGCCCCCGTGCGAGTCGAGGTAGGGGCGCACCTTGTCGAGCGCCTGCACGACCCTCTCCTCAATCGGAACGGGGTGCAGCCCGTAGAGCAGCAGCAGGCTCCCCACCAACTCGTCCCGCGCCACGCGGTCGAAGATGCGGTAGCCGGCCTCGCCCTCCTCCGAGACGATCTCCATCAGGCGGTCGAGCCCCGCGCCGTGGAATTCCAGCAGCGTCTGCAAGAGTTCCACGGCGACGGCACGCGCCTCCGGGTCGGGCAGGTTCTCGATTCTGCGAACTAGCTCTTCGACTTTTTGCATCGCTCTTAAACCGGGTGTTGGGTGCTGTGTTTTGGGTGCTGGGGAAAGACAAGTTGCCTTCCCCAACACCCAGCACCCAACACCCAAAACCCTCTTATTTGACCGCCCCGAACATCGGCGAATGGTGCGTCTCTAAGACCTTGCCGCCGCCGAGGTACATGTGGACGCCGCAGGGCAGGCACGGGTCGAAGCTGCGCACGGCGCGCATGATGTCTATGCCCTTGAAGTTGTCCGGCCCGTTCTCCTCGAAGATGGGCGTGCCCTGCACCGCGTCTTCGTACGGGCCGGGCGTGCCGTAGATGTCGCGCGGGTTGGCGTTCCAAGGCGTCGGCGGGTACGGATGATAGTTGGCGATCTTGCCGTCGCGGATGACGACGTGGTGCGAGAGCACGCCGCGCACCGCCTCGTGGAAGCCGCAGCCGATGGCCTCTTCGGGAACCTTGAAGGGCTCCCAGGTCTTCGTCCTTCCGGCGTGCAGTTCGCCGAGCGCCTGCTCGACGAAGTAGAGCGCGGCCGCGGCCGAGTACGCCTGGAAGTACGTGCGCGCGCGGTCGCGCTCAAGCGCGTTCGACCACTTCGGGATGTGCCACTCGAACTCGACCTCGTCCTTCGTCGCCGTCTTCGGCAAATAAATCTTGACGCTCTTGCCCGTCGCCTTCAGATACCCGATGTCCACCTTGTTGGCGAGCGCCGTGGCCCACAGGCGCGCGATGGCGCCGCCGCCCGTGTCTAGGGCGAGGTGGTCGCCCGTCCGCTTGTCGAGCCAGCGCGGCGACATGACCCACGTGTAGTTGTTGTCGAAGTCGCGCTTCTGCGGGCGCGGGATGGTCGTCTGGTTCCAAGGGTGCTTCATGTCAACCGGGTTGCCGAGCGGGTCTTGCTTGACGAACTGCTCGGCCTTGTCCCAGTCGTCGTAGTAGGAGCTACCCAGAAGGATGCGTATGTTGAGGCCGATGTCCACGAGGTCGGTCGTCACCAACTCGCCGTCCACGATGACGCCCGGCGTGACGTACATCGCGTTGCCCCACTCGTTCATCGTCTCGTAACGGTAGTCGCAGACGTTCGGGTCTTGATACGACCCCCAGCAGCCGAGCAGGATGCGTCGGCGACCTACTTCTTCATAACCGGGCAGCGCCTCGTAGAAGAAGTCGAAGAGGTCGTCGTGCAGCGGCACGACCTTCTTCATGAACTCGCAGTACTTCATCAGGCGGACGAGGTAGTCCGTGAAGAGTTGCACGGTCGGCACGGTGCCAACGCCGCCCGGGTACAGGGTTGAAGGGTGGACGTGGCGGCCTTCCATCAGGCAGAACATCTCGCGCGTGTAGCGTGAGACGTGCAGCGTCTCGCGGTAGAACTCTCCGGTGTACGGGTTGAGGGCCGTCATGATGTCGGAGATTTTCTTGAAGCCGTGCTTGTCGGCGTTGGGCGCGTCTGTGTTCTTCGCCTTCTCCCAGACCGAAGGGTTCGTCTCCTTCACCATCTGCTCGCAGAAGTCCACGCCGACCAGATTGTCCTGAAAGATGTTGTGGTCGAACATGTACTCGGCGGCCTCGCCGAGGTTCGTGATCCACTCGGCCATCGCGGGCGGGCGCACGCCGAAGGCCATGTTCTGCGCGTAGGTGGCGCAGACAGCGTGGTTATCGCCGCAGATGCCGCAGATGCGCGAGGTGATGAAGTGTGCGTCGCGCGGGTCTTTGCCCTTCATGAAAATCGAGTAGCCGCGGAAGATCGAGGAGGTCGAGTAGCACTCGGCGACCTCCTTGTTGTTGAAGTCAATCTTGGTGTAGATGCCCAGGGAGCCGACGATGCGTGTGATCGGGTCCCAGTTCATGTCCACCAGAGTCC
>JBEVJD010000227.1:0-39122 GCA_040510435.1 Pyrinomonadaceae bacterium
CCAGCCCCGCGAGTTCGACGCGCGAGGCCGCGACCTGCGCGGGCGCGGAGGCCACGAGCGCCCGCACCTCTTTCCTCACCACCTCGACGATCTCCTCCCTGCTCGCCTTCGTAATGACCTGACGTTCTTCGAGCTGTGTGCGCGCCGGCTGCGTGAAGACGTAGCCCGGCTGCGGCAGGCGCAAGACCTCTTCGCGGCGGTGCCGAATCAGTTCGAGCGCCATGCCTTCGGGGCGCGTCGCGCGCGTCTCCCTCAACTCTCGCTCCGTCTCGGCCGCCGCCGCCGGACGCAGCGCCGTCTCTGCCGTCGGCGACAGCATGCTCGCCGTCGAGGCTTCGCCCGACCTTCTCATCAGCCCCGTCGCAAAGCGGAACGTGCCCGAGCCCGGTGCGCTTTGTGTCGAGAAGACGTTCGTCACCCGTCCAGACGTAAGCAGATTGTTCGCCTCGCGCGCCGCGGCCGCGCGCGTAGATTCCGCGGCCGAGACGTGCCGGACGAACTCGGCCGTCCGCACGAGAAGTCCGCGCGAGGTCGTGAGGCTCCGAGCGCTCTCGCCTGAGCCGCCGCGTTGACGAGCCGACACCTGCTCGAAGCTGAGTCGTAACGCCGACTCGAATCCGGGGCGCGTGAAGACAGTCGAGGAGCCCGTGTGCGTGATATTGCTGACAGTCGAGTGAACGCGTTCGACTAACGTGTGGAGTGAAGAGAGCGCTTCACGTGCATCCGTTGGCCGATGCTGTCGTGTTCGGTCGAGGAGACGAGGCGCGTGGAGGGTCGCGGCGCCTTCGCGTGTGCCCGACTGCGACGTGTGTGTGCGTATGAGTTGCAGCGACAGCGCGGGTGCGCGTTCGCTGACGTGATAAGTGGTGCGGCCGGCGTTGTCGGCGATTCCCGTGAGCAACGTCAGAGAGGTTTCCGACAGGCTCGACAGCAAAGACGCTGGCGACAGCACGTGCAACATCGGCGGCCGCGTGTCGCGCTCCGTCGCGTGCTCTCTCAACGTCTCGGTGAAATGAAGCTCTCTGCGTACCTCGACGACATGGCCCGACGTGCGCCGCGGTGACGGTTCCGCGTACGTCCGCGCGGGAGTCTGCCGCACCGTCGTGACGGGCGCGTGCGCGAAGCGATTCTCCGTTCCGCCTTGCTCCGCCGCCTGTCCCGGAAACACGACCCGCAGGTCTCCGGCCGTCCTCACGCTCAAGACCTCGCGCGACTCGACGAGGGGAAGATGCTTCTTGAGAATGACGCTGACGAACTCCTGCCGCGGCGCATGTATGACTTGGTGTAAGTGATGGAGGCTCGTAAGTCGGAAGCTCGCGGGCGCCGACGCGACGGTTAGCCGTGAAGTTTCTGCGCTCGGGCTAATCGCTGCGTCGCCACGCACCAGACGCTCGCCGCGCACAAAGTGCCGCGCCGGCTCAAGCCCCTGCGCCTGCTGCGTGCGTTGACCGCGAACGGAGACGTAGCCGAAGGCGGGCGGAAGATTCGCGGCTCCCGCCGCCGAAACGTTCCACGTCTGAACCGTCAACGACGGTGCGGCGACGACGCTGTTCGTGCCTTGCAACGCGGCGCGTGGTTGCTCACGGTCACTCGTGACGGCGCGCGCGAACTGATTGATTGTCACCATCCTCGGCGACACGTTGAAGACCTGCGAGCCGGCACGGCCGCCCGCGACGTTCAGCAGGCGCAGGTCGAACCTCGGATGCACGCTGAGACTCAGGCGCGTCTCCGAGACGAAGAGGCCGCCCCCGGTCGTCCGGTAGACTTTATCCAGCGAGGGCGCGCCCTCTTCGACGGCACTAAACCTCGCGCCGTACAGAGACTCGATGAAGGCGAGAGTGTCCGTGACCGCGAGCCGGCGACGCGGGCCGCGCGACAGCGTCCGCGCGCACGAGAGCCAGCGCGAGCCAGCGCGCACGAGCGGCGAGCGGCCGACCGCGGACAGACGCTTCGGGTCGGGCATCATGCCCGACAGCCTGTCCTCGTCCGGCGTCAGAGTCCGCCCCGCGCGCACGTCACCCGCGCGCCGCTTGGCGTCCTCCTGCCCTCTCTTTGTCTCCCGCCTCTTCAACTTCGCCTCCCGGCCTTTCGTCCCGTCTAAGACACCGAGGCCATTTCGCGTCGCGCGCGCTCGGCGCGCGGGCTGCCCGCCGGCTCCAGCTCAATCACCTCACGCAGCTCGGCCTCCGCCAACTCTGAGAGCCCCTTGCCCTGGTACGCCATCGCGAGGTTGAACCTCAGCGTCGGCTGTGAAGGGTCTGCGGCGACGAGCATCTCGAACATTTCGACGGCCTCGTCATAGCGCCCCAGCGTCGTGTAGAGCACGCCGAGGTTGCTCGCGGCCTGCACGTTGTCGGGCGCGAGTTCCAGCACGCACTCGAACTCTTCGGCGGCACCCTCGTGCTCGCCCCGCGCGGCGAGCGCCAGCCCGAGGTTGTAGCGCGCGAGCGCGAAGCCCTCGTCCGCTTCGAGCGCGCGCCGGTAGAACTCGGCGGCGGCGTCAACCTCACCGCGCGAGAAGTGAACGAGGCCGAGGTTGTTCAGCGCCTTCGCGTGGCGCGGGTCGTCGGCGAGAGCGCGCTCGTACTCCTCGATTGCCTCGCCCGCGCTCCCTAACTCTTCGAGCATCACCCCGAGGTTGAAGTGTGCGTCCGCGTCCTGCGTCCCTTCCGGCGCGAGGCGGAAGTAGTTGCGGCACTCCTCGACCGCCTGCTCAATCTGGCCGAGCAGGCGATACGCGAGCGCGACGTTGCGGTGCGGCATCGCGTAGCCGGGGTCGAGCCTGATGGCCTCGCGGTACTCCGCAATCGCCTCCTCGACCTCGCCGCGCCGGAGGTGCGCGTTGCCGAGGTTGTTATGCGGGAGGGAGTAGAACGGGTTGAGTTTGGCGGCCCGCCGGAAGCAGGCCATCGCCTCCCCCACGCTGCCGTTCTGCAACATCAGGTAACCGAGGTTGGTCAGGGCGTACACGTTGTCGGGCGCGAGCTGCAAAGCCTTCTCGTAGTCAACCCAGGCTTCGACGAATCTCCCCTCAAGGTGCAGGTGCAGGGCTCGCTTCGTGAGCGCGTCGGAGGGCGAGAGCGTCCCGTCCAATAGCTCGCGGAAGAGGCGCACGCCGTCGCCGCCGGTCGTCAGCCTCTGGACTCGCAGAACCTGATTACCATCGAAGTCGTCGGGCTCGTCCGAGTACCGTTCGAGGAACTGCACGAGCACGCGCGAGCCGGGGACTTCCAACGTGTCGCCGACCGCGACCGCCGTGTCACTCTCGATCAATCTGGCGGCGATACTGTTCAGCAGTTCGCCCGCCTCCGGGCACGTCTCGGGCGGCGACCAGTACAGTTCGAGGTCGGGCCGGCCGAACTTCGCCATCCCGTGCGTGTGCACCCAGGCCGTGTTGGGCGCGAAATCGGGCACGGCGTGGACGGTGATTTTTTCTACGACTGGCTCGCTCATGATTCGCTCCGGCTCTCGCGTCGCCCGCCCTTTTTCGACCGCGCAGAGGGCTGATCGAAAATGTGCTCAAGATTCTGTTTGTGCCCGTACTTGTAGACCGCGCCGCGCTCGAACGTGCCCGCCTTCTCGCGGAGCCACGCGCGCGCACGCTCCGCCACCTCCCTCTGCTCCCCGGCCGGCTGGAACAGGTCAAGCCCGAAGTCCTCGCCGGTGATGAGGTGCAGCTCGGTCAACAGTCGCCCGCGTTCGTTCGGGTCGTCCGTCGCGAGGAGTTCGACGAAGTCGGTCAAGTCCAGCGGCCGGCCCAGCCTGTAACAAACGTTCGGGCCGAACTTTGAACGGTGCTGCTCCCACCACTCGCGCAGTTCCGCGGGCTTGACGTTCCACTTGAAAGTCTCGCCGGTCAGGTCACGCAGCCTGCGGGCGGCCACGTCTATCAACTCAGGCGCGCTCTCGTCGCCGCCTTCGACATAAGAGACAAGCTCTTCCACCGATTCGCGCAGGCCGAGGTAGAAGATGGCCGCCAGAGCTTCCTGCCGCGAGTCGGTTGACTTGCGCCTTCGGGTCTCCTGTAGCACCGGAAAGAGACCGCGGCCGACGACGTGTCTGAGCGCCTTCGCCCCCTCCTCCCGGACGGCGTTGTCGCGGTGGCGCGCGAGCGCGAAGGCCGTCTCCGCCCCCTCCTGGTTGCCGAGCATGGCGAGGGCGACGACCGTCTGCTGAATGAGCGACGCGCTCTCCTGGTCTTTCCTGCCTCGCGCCGACTTCTTCAACGCGGCGAGCAGTTCGGGCACGGCCTCATCCGCGCGCAGCCGCGCCAGGCCGAGCGCCGCCGCTCCGCGGGCCTCTGAGAAAGCGTTCTCGTCCCTGAACAGTTCGAGCAGCGGCCCGGCGGCGCGCGCGTCTCGCGCATTCCCGAGGGCCTCCGCCGCGACCAGCGTCAGCATCGAGTTGGACTCTTTGAGCAGGCCGGACAGCGCGTCCACGGTCTCGGGGCGGCCCATGCGCCGGATGGCGTGATGCAAGCCCAGCGCGTATGGCGGGGACTGCTTCAGCGCCTCGACGACCGGCCCGAGCGCGGGCGGCCCGATTTCCGCCAGACGCGCCGACGCCGCGGACGCCTCCTCCCGCGTGCCGCCGGTGGCCGCCTGGAGCAACTCGGGAATGTTCTGACTTTCTTCGCTCATGACGACGGGGTTGCTCCCGGTGCTGCCGGCACAGGGGCCACCGGGATTGACTCAAGTGCTGCGAGACTCTGCTGCAACAGACGCTTGCGCGCTTGCCACCAGTTGGTGACGGGCGTGTGCTCTGTGCGCCTGATGAACATGAGATTGCCGAAATCGTTCTGCCCGCCCCAGTCGAGGGGCCAGAGGTGGTGATTGTCCCATCCGTCCAGGTTCAAGTCCTCGAAGGGCATCTTGTATTCATCTTCGAGGATGTGCATCGCGATCTGGTCAATCAGCTTGGCGAGGCTGGTGCCGGCATCCGCGACCTTCCCCGTCCAGTGGGCGTCGCCCGCATACCCCGCGAGCGCTACGACGAGGGACTTCTTCTTCTGCTCGTCCGCATTCTTGTTCTCCTCCTTGTTCAGCTCGGCGCTCAGCTTCGAGTTGAGGTCATTTTTCTTGTCCCGCCGCTCCGCGTTGAGGAGCTTGTGCCACTCATCCCCGCCCGTCTCGCGCTCTATCGCATCGCCGATAGTGTACTTGCCTGTTTTGGGCGGCACGATGGCGGAGCCCTCCTGCATCTTCAACTTGGCGTTGGCCGGGTGGAGGGGCTTCGCCGTCTGGAAGCCGTAGTCGCCGTAGTCGAAATCCGCGAACTGGCCTGTGACCTTGCCGCCCTCCAGCTTGGCCTTGTACTGGTCAATCACTTTGGCGGCGGCCTCGCGCTTGGCCTTGTCGGCCTCGGCCTGGGCGGCGGCCTTGGCGTCGGCCTTGGCCTTGGCCTTATCCTCCTTCTCCTTCGCCTTGGCGTCGGCCTTGGCCTTGGCCTGCGCCTCCTTCTCCTCCTTGGTCAGCCCCTTCCGAATCTTGCCGGGGCTGGCGACGTAGTCGTAGTCCCAGGACTTGTCGCCGTCAATGACTGTGATTGATTTGAAGATGGGATGGTCGCGCTTGACCTTCGCCGCGACCAACTCGGCCTCTTCCTTCAGAATCTGGCCGTTGGTCTGGTAGCGCGCCTGCTCCTGGTCTAAGGCTTCCAGCCCGGCCTGCACCTTCGCGGCGTGCTCGGGGCCTTCGCCGCCCGCGGCGCCCGGGCCGGCGGGCCCGCCGGCACCGGCCGCGCCGGGGCTCCCCTGCTGAGTCTTGGCGGGCGGCGCGCCGGGGGTGGGCGGTGCGGGCGCTTCGCCGGGCGCGGCGCCGGTCTGCTCGCCCTGCGCGCCCTCGGCCGTGAGCGTGCCCTTGTCGGGGACGGGCGGCTTCGGCGGCGCGGGGACGGGCGAGCCCGATTCGGGCATCACGTCCTTGATGAACTTCTCGGGGTCTACCTGTCCCGTCTCGAAGCTGATGTCGGGCGCGAAGTCGTCGCCGAGCGTGTAGCTGATGTTGGCGCGCAGCGCGACGTTGAGCCCCGTATTCCAAATCCACTCGGCCAACGTCCAGTCCTTGCGCCAGACCGTCCCCTTGAAGAGCCAGACGCCCACGTCGATCTTGGCGAAGGCGTTGATGCCGAACTTCAACTGCGCGACGCCGGCCAGCTCGGCCATGCCGCTGATGGTGTACTTGCCGCCCGAGTATTTGAAGTTCGGGCGGACGGTGAGTGCCGAGTAGAGGCCGGCGACGCCGACGGCCTCGATGCCGCCCGTGATGTCGGCGACCGCGAGCCCGAGCCCGATGCCGCCGCCGACGTTGGCGACGACCTCGGCCCCGGCGGGGACGAAGAACTCGCCGCCGAGCCCCATCTCCGTGGCGGCCTCGGGGTCTGTGCCGAACTCGCCCGTCAGCGCGATGTCGCGCAGCACGCCCGGCCCGAACTTCGCGCGGAAGCCCGCGCCCGCGTGAATCTCCGCGAAGATACCGACGTTCACGTCGATGACCGGGATGGTGATGCCCCAGATGGGGAACTTCTTCTCGAAGGAGAAGAAGCTCTTCTCGTACTTCTTCTCGGGGAAGAGCTCGACCTGGCCGGGCACCGAGAGCTTGCCCTTGATGCCGATGTTCTTCTTCTCGTCAACGGCGACCTCGACCTCGCCCTTCAGCCCCTTGAACAGCTCCATCTCCAGCATGCCGAGGCCGCTGATGAGCCCGGCCTCCGACATCATGATCTCGATGCCGCCCTTCAGCTTCGAGCCCTCGTAGTTGGCCTTGCCCTTCCCCGAGTGCTTCTGGTCGGCGTACTTGTACTTGAGGTTGCCGGTGACCTTCGGCAGCTCGAAGTCGATGCTGGCGTCGAAGGAGAAGTCCTTGCTGGTGACCATCACGTCCAGCTCGGTCTGCTTGAGCCCCGGAATCTTGGAGCTGCTGAAGACGACGTGCGCCGTGCCCGTGGCGTTGCCGGACTTGTCCACCGTGACCGTGCCCGTCCCTTCGAGCGGCGACTTGCTGACGGCGAGGCTGACGGTCGCGCCGGTCGGCATCTTGTTGTCGTCGAGGTCGATGCTCGCCTCCGTCAACTTGAAGAACGGCAGGGGCGTCTTCAGGTACTTGGACGGCACTTTGAGCTTGTTGGTGACCCCGGCCGCCTTCAGCACGTCTTTGAATAAGATGGTCGTGCCCGCGATTTGAAAAGAGAAATCCTTCGACGCGGCAGCAGCGCCGCCGGGGGCCGCCCCCGCCGCGGGCGCCGCGCCGCCCGCCTGTCGGTAGTAGGCGGGCGCCGTCGAAGAGGTGAGGGGCGGGAACATCTCGCCGCGCATGACGGCGTCGCTGGCCGCGTCGGCCTGACGCTCCAGAGGGTCGGAGGGGTGGCTGACGCTGAAGCTGTGCGGGCCCGCGCCGGCCGTCCCCTGATTCTGCTGCACGACGTGCGCGAGTTCGTGCGCCAGCAACTTCTGACCCGGCTGTGAAGCGGGGTTGTACGCGCCCTGGCTGAAGTAGATGTCGCGCCCGGTCGTGAACGCCTCGGCGTTGAGAGACTTGGCCGCGCGGTGCGCCTCGCCGTCGTCGTGGACGCGCACGTTGCCGAAGTCCTGGCCGAAGCGCGAGCCCATGAAGTCGCGCGTGCCCGTGTCGAGCGGGCGGCCGTCGCCCTGTCCGAGTTGCGGCGACGGCGCGTCTTGACCTTCGGGCGCGCCCTGCGCCTCCTGACGCTGCACAATCGCCGCGGCGTCCGTGTCCGGCGGCTCCTGCGCTCCCGACGAGAGCACGCGCTGCACGTAGCGGTTGCCGTACTGCCGCTGTAAGGATTCGAGGGCGCGCGCCTTCTGCGCGTCGTTGACCGGGTTGGAGAACTCGGCCTTGCGGAAGATGGGGGTGAACTTGTCGGGGGGCGGCTCCTGCCCGCCGTTCGCGGCGGCCAGCTCGCGCGCGAGCGTGTAGGCCCCGCCGTGCGCGGCGCTGCTGTGCGCGCCCTGCTTCGGCGCGGGCTCGGCCTGCGTCTTGGCGGCGGGCTCCGGCGCCTGCGGCGCGGCCGTTTTGTCCGTGACCGTCTCCGGCATCTAAGCTCACTCTGAGGCCCGGGTCGCGCGTCGTTCACTCGACCCCGAACCGTCCCCGCACGTCTCAAGCGCTCGCGGTTTGCGCGGGCGTCCTCGTCAACTGGTAGAGGGTCTGGCCGCCCTCGGCGGCTTCGCGCTGCGGGAAGAGTTTATCGAGGTCGGGGCTGACGACCCTGTTCTCGAAGTCCTCCCAGATGCGCTTGTCCTTGCGGCAGTCGTAGGCGCGGCAGACGAGTGGGCGGTTCTCGTAGAGGCCGCAGCGCTTCGTCTCGCGCTCGATGTGGTGGCAGAAGCCGTCCTCGTCGTGGCGAATCATGTAGGGGCGGCCCAAGTCCCACTTGACGCGCCCCTCCTCCAGGTCCTGCACGGTGAGTGCGAAGCTCAGGCGGCAGCACGCGCCGCGGCAGAGCGCGATGCGGTTCCCGCAATCGATATCGCCGCCGCCCTCGTAAGCGTACTTGTCCTGCTCGTCGCTGGTGAGCGCCACGCCCATCCCCTTCTCGGTGAACTTCTCGGCGAGCCGCTGCCCGACCTGCTTCTTGCGCTCGTCCAACTCCTCGACCGAGATGACGCCGCGCTCCATCAGCAGCTCGATGAGCGCGTAGGAGAAGGAGGCGACTTCGAGCACCTTGCTCGTGTTGGCGTTCTCGCGCCCGTGCGCGTACATCAGCCCCGCCGCCACGTCGTTGCGCAGAGCTTCGAGCGCGGCTGTCTCGACGGCGGGCAGCGCCTCGACCGTCTCCGTCGCCTGCTCTGCGGCCAGCCCCTGGAGCACGACGGCCGCGCTGTCGGCCGTGCTGAACTGGATGTTTTGGCTCATTGTTTTTCTCTCTTACTCTGCCTGCTCTTTCCCCGCGCCGTTCAGCGATTATGAATGTCGAGAGTTCTATCCGGCTTCTTCGACGGCTCACCGCCCGGGAAATGAAAGACCACGATGTATGTAAAGGTGCCTTTCGTGAAAGCCACCTGGAAGGCGGGCGGGTTCTTCAGTCCGTTTGTCGCTGTGACAATGACGGCCCTGGCGGTCGTCCCGCCTGCGTTTTGCACTGTGTATTCGCCCGCGGGGATGCTTGTGATGGGCGTGACGTTGACGGCGACGCCCTCGGGGACGGCGAGCGTCAGGGGCACACTCGTAGCTTTATCGACAATCGTGTAGGTGTAGGAGACGGAGAACTGCCCGTCTGCGTTAATCGCCCCGGAGCCCGTGTCGGGCGTGATTCCCTTCGAGTGGGACTTGATCGTCGGCGCGCTCGCCTGCTGTGGCTTCTTCTCCTCCCGCTGAATGGCGGGCGCGTCGGCACGGCTCATCACTTGATGCTGGCCTCCGCCGAGGACGGCCGCCGCGGCCTCGTGCGCTTCCCGCTCGAACGCGTCGCCCGCTGTGCCGACCCTGTTCGACTGCGTGTCGGGCGCCCCCCCGCGCTGTTGGAGGACGTGCGCGAGTTCATGCGCCAGCAGCTCTTTGCCCTCGCGCGTCGAGGGGTTGTATTCGCCTTCGTTGAAGTAAACGTCGCGGCCGCGCGTGAAGGCACGCGCGCCGAGATGCTCCGCCGCCTCGCCCGCGCCTTTCCCCGTATGCACCCGCACATCGCCCAGGTCTTCGCCGAAGGCCGACTCCATCCCGCTCCTCACGCCTGCGTCGAGCGGCTGCGCGACGCCGTGCGCGTGCGACTCGGCGGCGGCACCGGGTTCGTGCATCTTCTCCGCGCCGGCCTCGCCCACGACGCGCTGCACGTAGGCGTTGCCGTGGCTGTGCTGCAAATGTCTCAGGAGGTCGGCGCGCGGCTCGGCGTTGGCCGGGTGGGCCATGCGCTCGTCGCGGAGGATTTCGGGGCGCGCCGCGGCGTGGCCGTCAGCGTGTTGACGGGCGAGGTCTTGCTCGCCGCCCGCCTTCGACTTCTGCGGCGGGTGGCCCTCTGCGCCGTCCTTCTGCGTCTCGCGGTCGTGGTCTCTCATCACATCGCCTCCGCGCTGCCGACGAGGTCGAAGTACTCGTCGAAGTCAGCCCTGACGAGCAGTCGTCCCATCTTCTGGAATTCGCGCTTGGCGGCGCAGATGACGTGTCCCATCTGCACGCGCCCGCCGTTGCCGGCGGCGAGAAAAGCGGCGCCCAGCGCGATGTTGCGAATGTTGCCGCCCGAGAGCTTCAGCTTGTGCGCGAGGAAGTCGAAGTCGATGTCGTCGCCCAGAGGCGTGTGCTCCGGGAAGACCTTCCCCCAGATGCGGCGGCGGTAGTCGTCGTCGGGGAATGGGAACTCGACGATGAAGCGGATGCGGCGGGTGAAGGCTTCGTCGATGTTCTTCTGGTAGTTGCTGGCGAGGATGACGACGCCCTCGTACTCCTCCATCCGCTGCAAGAGGTAGTTGACCTCGATGTTGGCGTAGCGGTCGTGTGCGTCCTTGACCTCGCTGCGCTTGCCGAAGACCGAGTCGGCCTCGTCGAAGAAGAGGATGGCGTTTGATTGCTCGGCCTCCTCGAAGACGCGGCTCAAATTCTTCTCCGTCTCGCCGATGTACTTGCTGACCAGGCACGACAGATCAATCTTGAAGAGGTCGAGCCCCAACTCGCCCGAGATGACCTCGGCGGCCATCGTCTTGCCCGTACCCGACGGGCCGACGAAGAGCGCGCTCAAACCCTTGCCGAGCGAACTCTTCCCGCCGAAGCCCCACTCGGCGAAGACCCGCTGGTGGTGCTTGGCGTGCGCGCAGACCTCGCGCAAATGCTCCAACTGGTCGGGCGGCAGGATGATGTCGCGCCACGTGTAGAGGGGCGTGATCTTGCGCGCCAGCGCCAGCAGCTTCTTGCTCGACTGCGCGCGGCAGGATTGGTAGAGGTCTTCGGTCGTAATGCTGTAATGCTCGCCGTCGCGCAGGAGCGCGTGCTGCCGCGCCTCAGCGACCGCGTCGCGAATCCTGCCGGCCGTGAAGCCGAACTTGTCGGCCAGCGCTTCCATCTCGATCTCTTCATGCGTCGCGGCGCCTTCGCGGGCGAGCAACCTGCGCCAGAGTTCGAGGCGCGCCTCGTAGTCGGGTGCGGGGAACGCGACGTGAAAGTAGCGGCCTGCCTGCGCACCCTCCGAGTGGTGCCAGGGCTCGCGGCTCCCGAGAATCGCGACGCCTTCGAACTCGTCCAGCGCCGCCAGCAGCGCGCGGCGCGCGGCCGACTCGTGCTCGCCCTCGCCGAGCACGGTCTCCGCGCCGTCGAGGTAGACGGCGGCGCGGCGCAGGCGCGCCTCGCGGAAGAGCCGTGCGAGCAGGCGCGCGAAGCCGGCCTCCGCCGACGCCATCGCGCGCACGTCGGCCACGAGCAGCTCGCAGCCCGCGTCGCGGCACAGAGCCTCCGCCGCGAACTCCTTCCCGGCCCCCGCCGGGCCGTTGAAGATGAACGCGAACGCGCCGCCCTCGGCCGCGGCCGCCGTCGCCGCGCGGAAGAGTCGCGCGAGCCCTTCGATCATGCCCGCCGGCAGCAGCAGTTCGTTCAGGTCGGCTGCGGGCTGCAAGACCCTGACGAACGGCGCGAGGCGCGCGTCCGGCGCGTCCACGTCGAGCAGGTAGTTCAGCACGCGCTCGTCCACGACCAGAGCGCGCGTGAGCAGCGGCCCCGCATCGTCGTGCTCTTCGCCCGCGTAGCGCAACAGTTGGTGCTTCAGCAGCGGCGCGCCCCCAGTCAGGCGCGAGCGCGCGTCGAGCTTCTCGCCGAGCGAGCGGCAGAAGAGGTTGAGGATGAGGTCGGCCGTCGGCGCCTTGCGCGTCACGTCGTTCTGCAAGTAGGCGTAGAGCTTCCCGTACCTGACGTTCAACTCCAGGGCGAGGCAGACCAACAGCGCGTCCACGTCGAAGCCGGAGAGGCGGAACAGCCGCGCGAGCCTTTCGAGCGCGAGGCTCACGCCGTGCTGCGAAGCCTCTGCGACGAGCGCCGCCGTGCGGTGACCGGCAAGCTCGATGGCCTCTTGCAGCCTCTCGACCTCGCCTGCGTCCTGCGTCGCCTGTTCCGCCGCCCCCGCGCCCGTCAGGAGCTTGTCTATCTCGTCTTCGGAGATGAACAGCCCGCGGAACTCGTTGAAGCCGGCCAGCGTCGGGTCGCGCCGCTGCCGCGCGACCGCCAGGTTGAGCACGAGGTCGAGGCGGCGCAGCTCTTCGAAGAGGTGTTCGCGGCTGTTGCGGTAAGCGGGCATGCTCGTCGGTTCAGTCCTTCACCGAAAGGTCGAAGACCGGCTGCGTGACGCGCGTGGTCTCCCGCTCGGTGAGCGAGTCGATCAGCACCATCCGCACCTCGTAGCAGGCGGAGAGGCGGTAGGGCTGCCCCAGCGCGCTCCAGACCTGCGTCTGCTGCTCAAGCGTCATCTGGCACAGGTCAACCTTCAGCTCCTCGGCCGTGTTCTCAAGCCCGCCGCGCAGCGCCGCGGCCGGGACGATGGAGTTCTCGTAGAGCACGCGCATCGCCTCGCCGAAGACGCGCAGCTCGTCGAGCTTGTTCTCGGCGTAGGGCGTCAGCACGAAGGAGAGGTTGAGCGCGAGCGGCGGGTAGCGGAGCAGGTCGGGGCCGACGGCCTGCCAGTCCTGGTTCTTGGCGAAGGGGTTCTCGCTGACGCGGAAGAGGAAGAGGTTGACCTTCGGCTTCATGGAGGTCGTGACCGTCTCGTCGGCCGGGGACTTGAGCGACACGTCGAAAGAGCTCTTCGGGAGCTGCCCGTTGACGAGCAGCTCCTCCAGGGTCTGGGTCACGTCGCTGATGACAGACGAGGTACTCATAAGGGGAAGACTCGGCCGGCCCGCGCCTCGGGGCGGTCCTTAAATCTGAATCCCTTCGTGGGCGAGTTCGAGCGTCTCGATGGCGACCTCGCTGGCCGAAGCCTTCAGGTCGGGGCCGAGCCACTTGACCGGGAAGGCGCGGATGAGGTTCCAGCGCCTCACGTCCTCGCCCTTCTCGTTCATCAGCACGATGGCGATGCTCGGGTTGTTGGCCCGGCTGTTCTTGCTGAAGGTGCCCGCCACCACGTCCAACTGCCACTCGATGAGCTCGTTGGAGTTGGTCACGCCGCGCTTGAGCGTGACGTTGCCGAAGGTCGAGGGCTCGGGGAACTTCAGGGTCGTCGCGTTGTTCCCGCCCTCCTTGTACTCCATCACCTTCGTCTCGATGTTGAGCCCCGTGCACTCGGCGAAGCCCGCGACCTCCACGTCGCCCAGCTCCAGCTTGAAGCGGAAGTTGCCTAACGGGTCTGTCTCTCTTCTCGCCATGCGACGGCGGGGCTTGCGCGGGCGCCCCTACCTCCTTTCACGCACCGAGACGGCCTCGGTCGTGCGCTTGATGGTGACGTAGATGAACTCCGCGGGGCGGGCCGGCGCGAAGCCGATCTCGGTCACGGCCTGACCCGCCGCCACCACGTCGGGCGTGTTGGTCTCGGCGTCGCACTTGACGAAGAAAGCCTCCTGCGGGCTCGCCCCGGCCAGCGCCCCACGCCGGAACAGGTCGCGCATGTAGGTCGTGAGCGTGGCGACGATCTTCCGCCACAGCGCCGCGTCGTTCGGCTCGAAGACCGTCCAGCGCAGGTTGACGAGAATCTGCTTGATGATGGCAAGGCTGAGGCGCCGGACGTTGACGTAGCGCCAGAGCGGGTCGGGGCTGAGCGTGCGCGCGCCCCAGACGAGCAGGCCGCGCCCGGGGAAGCTGCGCAGGCAGTTGACGCCCTTCGGGTTGAGAACAGCCTGCTGCGAGTCCGTCAGGCAGAACTCGAACTCGACGACGCCGTCCAGAGGCTCGTTGGCAGGCGCGCGCCCGACGCCCTCGCGGTTCTCGACGCGCGCGTAGACGCCCGCGACGTGGCCGCTCGGCGGGACGAGCAGGTCGCGCCCCGAGAAGTCGGCCGCCTTCTCGCGCAGCCAGGGGTAGTAGAGCGCGCCGTACCGGGCGTAGGGTGCGAGGCTGAAGTTGTCGGGCCACTCCTCGATGCGGTTCGCGCCCTTGCCCGCCTCCGCGCCGCGCGGTGAGTCGAGGATGGCGAAGCGCTCGCCCATCTTCTGGCAGTGTGCGAGCAGGGCGCCCTGCCCCGTCTTCAGGTTCGGGAGTTTGTCGGGCGTGATGCCCGCGACGGGGAGCCGGCTGAAGATGATGCCGCTCTCGGATATCTGCGTCGGCGGGATGAGTTGGTAGAGGTCTGGGAGGACGAGGTCGGGGACGGCGACCGAGCCGATCTCGTCCACGGCCTCGTAGGCGGCGAGCCCGAAGAACTTCTCTTTAATCTCCGCCATCTCCTCCGCGCCCGCGCCCGTCGGCGTCGGGCGGAAGTAGGCGCCGCTGGCGTCGCCCGTGAAGTAGCGCGCGTCGAGTTTGGCGGGGTCGTCGCCGCCGCCGCCCCGCGGCTGCGCGTCCTCGTCATTCTCGCCGACGCTCTTGAGCCGCGGGCTGACCTGGCCCTGCTGCGCGGCGAGGTCTTCGACGCGCGCGAGGATGGACAGCCCCGTCTTCATCCGCTTCGTGTAATCCTTCTCTACGGGGTTGCCGTTGATGACCGCGACGAAGTAGCGCTCGTGCTCCGCGCTCATCGAGAGGTTGTCGAACACCTCCTCGCGCACGAGCACGCCGCCCGGCCGGTAGCGGATGACCAGTTTGAACCCGCGGCCGACCACGCCGCTGCCCTTGGGGAAGCCCGAGTCGCTTGTGACCGCGCCGTCGAAGGTGACCTTGCCGGTCGCGTAGTCAACGGACTTGAGGTTGAGCTTCTCGCGGACGGGGTCGCGCCTGTGCACGAGCGTCACCGTGTCGGGCTCGTCCCCCGGCTGCGAGCCCGCGCCCGAGAGCCCCGCCACCGACTTGAAGGTCGCGGAGATGTCGCCCTTCTTCACGTCGGCCACCAACTCCGTCAGCACCAGCTCGCGCCCCGAGGACTCTTCGACCTCCACGGTGAGCGAGTTGCCCCAGGCGCCCTCGTTGACGGCCGAGACCTTGACGGTCTGGGCGCCGCCGCGGGCCACGAGCTTGGCGGAGGCGCGCGTCGAGTCCTCGTGCGCGACGCGCACGACGTAGCAGCGCGCGCCGCCGTTGCGGAAGAAACCGAAGACGCTGTAGGCGAGGTAGCTGTAGCCGGTGAAGTCGCCGTAGATGTCGCGGAACTGCCCCCAGTTGGTCAAGGGCTGCGGGGAGTTCAGGGGGCCGCGCTCCGCCTGGCCGACGAAGCCCGCCACGTCCATCCGCACGGCCGGCGGCGGCGCGACTTCGACCTCCCTGATGTAGACTCCCGGCGTTTGAAAGTTCAGCATGACCGTTGACGGACTCGGCCGCGGCCCTCGTTCATTCCGCGGCGGACTCGTTGATCTCGCGGTTGATGCGCGAAATCTCCTCGACCCACCGGTGGCGTTCGAGGTGGGACATCTGCGTGATCTCTTCCTTCGGCCAGTGGAAGTGGTAGGCGATGTAAGCTACCTCCTGGGCCAACTGCCCCAGGGGGTAGCGGGCTATCCCTCCGGGGGTTCGCCTCCCGAGAGCGCCGACTCCTCAACCTCGAACTCGGCCTCGCACTCCGGGCAGGCGAGCTTCACGCGCGAGTGGCCGTTCGAGTTGATGCGCCTGTACAGGTCTTGCAGGTAGGCGAGGTCGGCGGAGAAGAGGTTCTCGACGACGTTCGGGTTCACGTCCGTCAGCTCGCCGAGCTTGGTGACGACCCGCGAGAGCAGGATGACGACGAGGTAGGCGGAGTTGCGCTGCACGCGCGGGTCTTGCAGCGGCGCGATCTCGTCCTTGGCGTTGGCCAGACGCATCACGCCCTGCCGGTGCAGGTTGCCGTCCTTGTCGATGTAGCCCTTCGGCAGCGTGAACGCGTACTCGGTTTGCAGCATCAGGCCCTCTCCACGCCCTCATGGGTCAGCTCAACCGTCTCGATGGCCACCTCGTTGGCGTTGGCCTTCAGGTCGGGGCCGGTGTACTTGCTCGGCCACGCGTTGACCAGATTCCAGCGCACCACCTCCTCGTGCTTCTCGTTGTGCAGCACGATGGAGGCGTTGCGGCGTTCGATGTCGCCGTCGGTGACGGTCTTGCGCCAGTTATAGACCGAGAGGTCGGGGCTGATGCCGCGCTTCAAAGTGATGTTGCCGAACTTGTTCAGGCCGGGCAGCTTGCGCGGCGTGATGCCCTCCTGCCCCTCGCGGTAGTCGATGACGTTCGACTCCTGGTTGAGCCCCGTCACCTCCGAGAACCCGGCGACGGTGATGCCCTCGATTTCCAGCTTGAAGTTGAACGAAGCAAACGGGTCGGTCGGTCTCCTTGCCATGCGCTTTTCTCCTCGTCTGTAGTGGGGAGCGGGCGGGCCTCAACGTGCGGCCCGCCGCGCTCGCCCCGAACCCCGCACCGGTGCGGTTAGGGCCCTTACTCCTCTGCCGCCCCGCCCGCGCGGGTCTGCCGGATGCGGAAGATGACGAACTCCGCGGGCTTCGACGGCGCGACGCCGATGAGCGTGATGACCTGCCCGGCGTCTACGATCTCGGGCGGGTTGGTCTCCTCGTCGCACTTGACGAAGAAGGCTTTGTCCGGCTTGTCGCCGACCAGTTTCCCCTCCATCCACTGGATTTTGAGGAACGCCCCCACGTCGCGGATGATGCGCTTCCAGAGGCTCTTGTCGTTCGGCTCGAAGACCAGCCCCTGCGTCCCCTTCAGGATTGACTCTTCGAGGAAGTTGAAGAGCCGGCGCACGTTGACGTAGCGCCACTCGGGGTCGCTCGACACGGTGCGCGCGCCCCAGATGACGACGCCCGCGTCGGGGAACTTGCGGATGACGTTGACGCCCTCCGGGTTGAGCGTGTCCTGCTCGCCCTTGGTGATGATGCGCTCGATGTCGGCCGCCGCGTTGAGGTAGCCGTCCTCCGTCCCGGCGGGGGCCTTGTGCACGCCCACGCGCACGTCGGCCGCCGAGTAGGAGCCCGCGACCGCGCCCGACGGCGGCAGGAGCTTGCGCTTGCCGGTGAGCGGGTCGGTCGCCTGAATCCAGGGGTAGTAGAGCGCGGCGTACTTCGTGTTGAAGGCCGTGCCGGTCGGCATCGGCGCCAGTCCACGCTTCCAGGCCAGCGCGTTCTGCGGCGAGACCCCGCTCGGCGTGTCGGCCACGAAGAAGCAGTCCTTGCGGTTCGTGACGTAGGTCATCGCCAGCAGCGTCGCGTCGCGCGCGTTGGCCTGGGTGAAGGCCGGGTTGACGAGGTCGGGGATGGCGACGATGTTGATATCGTCCACGGCGTCGAAGGCGTTGAGCCCCGAGGCCGGCGTGAGCGCGGTGGAGACGGCGCCGATGAGGTCGGCCGGCAAAAAGCTCGTCCCGAGCGCCGCGCCGTCCGAGCCGCCCGTGAGCGCCACGGCCGCCGCCGGGAAGAAGGGCGGCGTGATCTTGGTGCGGTCGTCGGTGGCGTCGATGACGGTGATGTACTTGGAGACGCCGTTGACACGCACCTCGACGTGGTCGGGGTTGGGGAAGTCCGTCGCGCCGTCGAACTCGTTCATCGAGAGCTGGTCGAAAACCTCGATGGGGTTCGGCTCGCCGTCGATAAACACGCTCAGCTTGAAGCGCGGGTCGGTCGGGCTGGCGTTCGGGTTGAAGCCGGCCGCCGAGGCCAGCACCGTCAGGCGGTTGCCCCACGCGCCCTCGCTGCTGGCCAGCACGCTCATGACGAGGTCGCCCGTGGTGCCCGTGCCGACGTGCAGCTCGGCGCGCGAGGTGTCGGGCGTCGGGTCGGTGCCGCTGGGCGCGGCGCTCGGCTTGAAGGCGCGCACGACGTAGCAGCGCGTGCCGCCTTCGGTGAAGAAGTGCTGCACGCCGTAGGCGAGAAACGCCTTGGGCATGAAACTGCCGAAGACATCGCCGAACTGGGTCAGGTTGGTGATGAGTTGCGGGCTGTTGATGGGCCCCCGCTCGGCGATGCCGACGAAGGCGCCGGTCGAGGTGCCGACGCCCTGGATCGGCTTCGGGCCGGCGAGTTCTTCGATGTAGACTCCTGGCGACAAGTATTCAGGCATAAGCTACGACCTCCATATCGTCTCGGATTCGGTTGCGCTCATTCGGCGGGCGTCGTCGAGGACGACCCTCCCCCTGCGTCGGAACGGGAACGCCCCCCGCCCCTGTCGGTGCGTCCCCCCCCGGTCTGCGCCCCCGGTATGACCGCGATCTGCCTGTCCCGAAGGTGTCTTTGAATCTCGTCGGAGTCGAACTCCACGTCGGAGATGTCGGCCGTCTGGCGCGGCCCCAGCGTCAGGGGGTCTTTCTCACCCCGCGCGATGCTGAGGTGCCCGTAGCTCAAGTTTTTTACGGTTGGCATGCTTCACTCCTTAGCTTCAGCTTCTCTCCAGAAAGATGTCGGCCCGGTTGCGACCGCCCACGGCGACGGCGACGTTCTGGTTCTTCGTCTTGTAGTTGGGTAGGCTGGCCGAGAGCGTCACGGCGGTGATGTCGCTCCGGTTGAAGTACAGGCAGAAGTCCCCTTTGTCGTTGGTGAAGGTCTTCACGTCGCCGCCCGCGCCGAGGGCGACCTTCTTCCCGTCAAGCTCCACGGTGGCGACGGCGACGCCCGCGACCCCCTCCGTCAGCACGTCGGCGCCGTTGATTTTCTTCATCCGCACCTGCGCGCCCGGCAGCGCGAGGCCGGGGATGTTCTTGTGCTCCACGCGCCCGACGAGAAACGTCCAGCCGGGCGGGGTGCGCCAGTACGGGTCGAACTTCATGCGGATGGCCGGCCCGCGGATGAGCCTCAGCAC
Organism: Pyrinomonadaceae bacterium; assembly: GCA_040510435.1. Lineage (GTDB taxonomy): Bacteria > Acidobacteriota > Blastocatellia > Pyrinomonadales > Pyrinomonadaceae > QHXN01. Next base: position 18,783 of record JBEVJD010000227.1, read on the forward strand.
GGCGCCCACGCCCAACCCCTGCACGCTCTCCAGCTTCGCGGCCGAGACCTTCCCCGGCTCCAGCGTCGCGGCGAGCTTCGAGTTGAAGCCGGCGGCGCGCGCCGTCGCCCCGGCGCGGATGGCCTGGCGGATGACGACGGGGTCGAAGGTGATCTTGCCGTCGGAGCCGTTGACCGTCTTGACGACCACGAACAGCTCGTTGTCGCCGGGGCGGGCCAGGACGGGGTCGGCCAGCGGCAGCGTCACGTCGAACTCCTGCGGCTGAAGCCGCTCGCCCGAGATGAGCACGCGGTACCGGCCGGCCGGCACCTGGTTGAAGGCGAAGAAGCCGCCCTCCTTGTACCAGGCCGACTTGGCGACGCCGACGAGTTCGACCCGCAGGCGCTGCGGGTCAACGCCTTCGTAACTCAAGTCCTCGATCACCTGCCCCATCAGCGACGCCTTGTGCGTAAGTTGTTCGGCCATGTGTGCCTGAGGAATGCGGCGGCGGCGCGCGGTCTCAAAAGGGCCGCAGGTTCATTCGCCGGTGACGAGTCGCGCCACCGGGACGATTAGAAACTGGCGCACCTGCTCGACCTCGACGACGGCGAAGACCTCCTTCAGCTCGCCGCTGTCGGACAGGTCAACGACGCGCCCTTCGAGCAGATCGTTGCCGTGCAGCTCGTACAGCACGACGAGAGGATGTGGGGTGTGGATGTCGGCGACTTTGAACCGCACTTGTTGGTTTAATAAGTCCACAATTTTGCGTCATGGGCTCGGTCGCCATTCCCCTAGATCGGCCAGCTCTCGCCGACGGCACACGGCAACAGACATGCCACCGCCCCGCCCCGCCTTTCGGCCGGAAACGGGCGCCGAGGGCGCATCCGGCCGCAGATCGGGCCGGAATAACTTTTCCGAGAGCGGAACGACTTTTCCGGGGGCGTGCGGCGGGAGGGAGCCGTCAGTGCAGGTTGTGTTTGCGGACTTTGTTGTAGACGCTGCGGGCGGTGATGCCGAGCAGCTTGGCGGTCTGCGTCTGGTTGCCCTCGGCGCGTTCGAGCGCCGACTCAAGCAGGAGCCGCTCGCAGTATTCCAGCGAGCGCGTGAGGTTCCAGCCGTTGTCGTCGAGCACGTGCGCGAGCTGCGCGCGCAGCTCCTCGGGCGAGGTCGGGTGCGCCGCGTCGGCTTCGGCCGCTTCGGGCGCCTGCGCGCTCGACTCCCCGACCGCAAGTTCACGCCACGCGTCGGGGGGCAGGTCGAGGAGCCTGAGCGGCTCGGCCGTCTCCCTGTCGCCGACGACGCGCGCGACGAGGTGTTCCAACTCGCGCGCGTTGCCCGGCAGCCTCATCAACTTGAGCGCCTCGACGAACTCGGTGCCGGCGCTGAGCGTTTGCCCGTCGCCCCCGGCGTGACGGTGCTTGTCGAGGAAGTGCTCGACGAGCGGCCCTATGTCGTCCGTCCTCTGCCGCAGCGGCGGGATGTGAACCGAGAGCGTGTTGAGGCGGTGGAAGAGGTCTTCGCGGAACCGGCCCTGCCGCACAAGCTCGCCCAGGTCGCGGTTGGTCGCGGCGATGACGCGGACGCTCACGTCCACTTCGCGGTCGTCGCCCACGCCGAGCACGCGCCGCTCCTGTATGACGCGCAAAAGCTTCGCCTGGAGAGACAGGTCGAGGTCGCCGACCTCGTCGAGGAAGAGGACGCCGCCCTCGGCCGAGCGTATCAGACCTTTGCGCCCCGCCTCGGCCCCCGTGAAGGCGCCGCGCCGGTGGCCGAACAGCTCGCTCTCGGCAAGGTTCGGGTTGATGGCGCTGCAATTCAGGGCGACGAAGGGCCCGCGGCAGCGCTTCTCGTCCAGGCGGTGGAGGGCGTTGACCAAAACCTCCTTGCCCGTCCCTGTCTCGCCAGTGACGAGCGCCGGCAGGTCGCTGAGCGCGGAGACCCGCACGGCCCAGCGGAAGACGGCCAGCATCTCGCGGCTCTGCCCGACCGCGCCCAGCCGCCTCATCACGCCCCTGATCTTCTCGTCCTCGGCGCGCCCGTGCGCCTCGGCGCTCACCAGCCGCGTGAGCGTGCGCGCAAGCTCCTGCGGGAACTCCGCCTGCCCGCTGTCGAGCAGGTCGAGGGCGCCGGCCAGCAGGAGTTGGCAACGCCGGCCGAGCGGCCACTGCCGCACGCCGTCCCCGTAACAGACGACGACGAGCCCGCCGCGCCTGAAGGCGCCGATCTGCCCCGCGAGCGGGGTGCCCGCCTCGGGGCATTCTTCCAGGGCGACGAGGATGATGCTGCCGGCGCGGGGCAGACCCTCCCCGGCCGTCGCGAAACTCCCCGCGTCGAACAGACGCGCCCCGCACTCTTCGACGACGCGCGAAATCGTCTCCAGCCGCGCCGCGCGGCGCTCACACAACAGCCCGACCGACGCCGGGCCGTAATCCCGCGCCGCGCGGTCGCCAGACACTTGTAGGGCTGCCAGTCCCGGTGAGAGCATACGACTTTCCTGGTGGCCCGGTCTCTCGTAAGAGCCCGCCCCTCACCCACGACCTGCCCTGATTAACTGGCTCGAACGACGGCGTGGGGGAGTGCTCCGCCGCAGGCGGCGGCGGTACGTTCAAGAAGTGTTTATGCCGGTCTCTGTTTGAGGAAAGGCCGGTTGGGAGTTTCCCACGACACACGCGTGTCACGAAATTTATGGGGCAGTTAAGCTTCGCGTGCGAGCAACCGACGCGTCAAAGGGATCGTGTCCCGAACCTGTGTACGTTACGTGAGCGCGAAGGTCTGATATACGGACGAGGGCTGTCTATCAACCTCACCTTGGGAATTGCAACTGACGAAAGCGTTTTCGAAGCCGCTTATATATCGGAGTGTCGTCGCTTGTCAATAAGCAGGATGAAGCGGCGCAAAAGTCGGCGGCGCTAAGGGCGCGCGGTTGCCACACGCGGTCTAGTCGGCGAGGCGAATCTCGCCCCCGGTCGTGTCGGTGTAGTAAACAGCCTGTTGACGCGCGTGGAAGTCAACTCCACAATAGATTATGCGTAGGCACCTCCCCGCGGTCTCAAGTGCGAACTGAGTCCGGCGCGGCTCAACGGTGAAGCGGGTGTGCCTGCTTCATCAAATCACAATTAATAATCGAAGGAGAAACGATGTCAGAAGTGGACGCCGAAGACAACACCATCTACAAGGTGGTCGTCAATCACGAAGAGCAGTACTCCATCTGGCCGGCCGACCGCGAGAACGCGCTCGGCTGGAACGACGCCGGCAAGTCCGGCACGAAGGCCGAATGTCTGGCCTACGTCGAGGAGGTCTGGACGGACATGCGCCCCCTGAGCCTCCGCAAGAAGATGGAGGAAGGGCAGCAGCAGTAGCGCCCCTCCGTCCGTTCCGTGCAGGTACGCACCAGTGGATGCCCGTCAACAACCGTGGCTCGACGCGCCGGAGTCTCCGCTCCTGGCCGACGGCGAGGTGCACGTCTGGCGCGCGCGACTGCTTCAGGACGAGAGGACGCTCGGCGAACTTTGGGACACGCTCTCCGCGGACGAACGGGAGCGTGCGGAGAGGTTTCACTTCCGGAGGGATCGAGATCGTTTCATAGCCGCGCGCGGGGCGCTCCGCAATCTGCTGGGACGCTACGCGGGCGTCGCGCCGCGGCTGCTGCGCTTCTCGTACGACAGTTACGGCAAGCCTTCCCTCTGCGGGGAGGCGGGTGGCGCGTCCCTGCGCTTCAACGCCTCTCACTCGAACGACCTCGCGCTGTTCGCCTTGACGCGCGGGCGCGAAGTCGGGGTTGACCTCGAATTCGTGCGCGAAGACTTCGCCAGCTTCGAGATAGCCGAGCATTTCTTCTCGCCGGGCGAGGTCGAGGCGCTGCGGGCGCTCGCGCCGGACGTGCGGGCCGTCGCCTTCTTCGACTGCTGGACGCGGAAGGAGGCGTACATCAAAGCCCGCGGCGAGGGACTTTCACACCCCCTGCACCTCTTCACCGTGTCGCTCGGGCCCGGCGAGGACGCCGCGCTCCTGCGCACCGACGACGACCCGCTGGAGGCCGCACGCTGGACATTGGTCGAGCTGTTCCCCGGCGAAGGGGCGCGCGCCGCGCTCGCGGTCGAGGCCGGTTCATCGCCGCCGCGCCTCAGAATTTTCGAGTGGCAGGCGGCTCTGTAGCGGCTCTCTTAAGACGTTCCGCTGCCGCGCAGAACTAATGGATTGACACGAAGTCTCAGACGGGTTATAACTGCCGCCACTCACGAATGACGCGTGCCTTGCCCTGGCATGTCGCACTTCATGCGGTGAATCAATTTTCAGCGCGAAACGTTTGCGAAACGGCCCGACGTGGCGCAACCTTTTCTGTGTCTGTCACTCGCCGCACGGCTTTTTGGCATCGGAATCTTACACCGCCGGCTAACTACTCCAGGTAGGAAAGCCGTCGACGCAGGGCCCGACCTGCGGTGAGGTTCCAACGTCCCTAGGAAAACTGAATAAGTCTTCGAATCTCGGAGCGGTAACACGGCTTCAGTGACGGTAGTGTGCCCTCAGCCGAGCCAATACCTGAAGCCCCTCTCCCCAAAGCCATCCGCCACCGCGGCGTGCCCACGCCTTCAAAATAATTCGTACATCGCGCACTTGCTCCGGCCGTTTAGACGTTAAAGGCCGGCGGTAAGCCGCGCCCGGGCGGATTCGCGCACACACCTTCGTCATCCAAAAACGCCATGCAAAAGCTCGAATCAAAGATCAGGGGACGGGCCCGTGCGCCCCGGCGCGGCTTAAACGACGGGGCTGCACTCTTACATCAAGACGCGGCGCAAAATTCTATGGAAAGAGTCGAGAGCATAATTTTCGAGCAGGCGGGGCGGACGCCCGACGCGGTGGCCGTCGAACATAACGGGTCGCGCCTGAGCTACGCAGAGTTGCGACGGCAGGCGCTCCACGTCGGTTTTCGCCTGAGGGAGTTGGGGCTTGAGCCGGGTCAGGCCGTCGGCATCTGTCAGGACAGGTCGCTGGCGACGCTCCCGCTGCTGCTCGGCGTCTGGAGCGCCGGCGGGGTCGTCGTGCCCATCAGTCACAACGCGCCCGAGAAGATGGTCGAGTGGTTGATAGAGAACTCCTCGCCCCGCCTCGTCGTCACCGACAGGGCGTTCGAAGCGCGCGTCAGCGCCGCGGTGACCAACGCCGGAGCGGGCGCCACGGCCGCCGTCCTCTCCGACGAGTTGTTGCCCGGCGAGGGCTTGCCGACTGAAGAATTGCCTTTGACCACGGGCGACGGCGGTGCGGGCGACGACTCGTGCTACGTCATCTACACCTCCGGTTCGGAGGGGAGGCCGAAGGGCGTCGTCGGCAGCCACCGGAGTCTGGTTCATTACCTGCGCTGGCAGGCCGCGGAGTTCGCCGTCACGGGCGCGGACAGGTTCAGCCAGATCGCCCCGCTGTCGTTCGACTTCTCTTTGAAGGAGTTGCTCGTTCCGCTCATCAGCGGCGCGCGCGTCTGCATCGCCGACCGGGGCATGGTGATGGACGCGGGTAAGTTTCTTGAGTGGGTCGCCGCCAGCGAGATCACCGTGCTGTGCTGCGTGCCGACGCTGCTGCGCTCAATCCTGCAAGCGCCGGAGGACGTGCCCGGCGGCCGCGCGCTCCCGTCGCTGCGCAGCGTGCTCATCTCGGGCGACATGCTGCGCTGGGACGATGTCGAGGGCTGGCGGCGGCGCTTCGGCGCCGAGATGTCGCTTTACAACCTCTACGGCCCGACCGAGTCCACCGTCATCAAGCTCTTCTACCCGATACCCGACGCGAGGTGTGAGGGGTCTGTGAACGTTCCCGTCGGCCGGCCCATCGAAGGCGCAGACGTGGTCATCCTCAACGACGAGGGCCGCCCGTGCGAGGCGGGACAGACGGGCGAGGTCGTCATCGTCTCCGACTGGATCGCGCGCGGCTACGCCGCCGGGTCGCGGCTCAACGGCGGCTCGTTCTGCGAGGTCTCGCACGAGGGCGAGCGGCGGCGCGCTTACAGGACGGGCGACCTCGGGCGGCGTCTGACGGGCGGCGAGGTCGAGCTGACCGGGCGGAAGGACAGGCAGGTCAAGATTCGCGGATACCGCATCGAGCTGGACGAGGTCGAGAGCATTCTCTCGGAGCATCCGGGCGTTAAGGACGCGGCCGTGGTCGCGCCGCGCGTGGCAGAGCACGGCGGCGCGGACGGCGTCCCCGTCATCGCCTGTTTCTACACGGCCGAAGATGCCGGCCTCACAGAGCAGGAGATCAAGGGCTTCGCAAGGGAGCGCCTGCTCCCGCAAGTCCTTTCGCTGGCGCGTTTCGCGCGGCTGGACGCGCTGCCGCTGACGACGAACGGCAAGGTCGACCGGCTCTTACTCGAATCAATGGCCGGGGCGGCCGAGGGGCTCGCGGCGCCCGCCGCGCCGGAGCGCGAGCCGCGAGCCGAGCCCGCGAACTACCGCAGCCGCGTCCTGGCGATGTGGGAAGAGCTGCTGTCGGTCGAGACCATCGAGCCCGAGGCCAACTTCTTCGAGCTGGGCGGCGACTCGATGACGGCCATTCGCCTGCTGCGCAGGCTGCGCGAAGAAGTACACCCCGGGATTAAGCTGGGCGACCTGTACGCCTACCCCAGTTTCGCCGGGCTCTCGGAACGTTTAGGTCAACTGCTTGAGGGCGGACAAGTCGAAAATAAAGGAGCACACGTATGAGCGAGATGGAACTCATCGAGGCCGTCAGGGCCGGTAACCACGATTCCTGCCGTGAACTGATAGAGGCGGGCGCCGACGTTAACCAGCAGGACAAGCAGGGCTGGACGCCGCTCTGCTGGGCGGCCGCGCGCGGCGACGTGGCGGCGATAGAGCTGCTGTTGAATCACGGGGCCGACGCGTCGTTGACGGGCCGCGACCTGCGGACGCCGCAGATGATCGCGCTGGCCGCCGGTCAGGCCGAGGCCGTCAAGGCACTGCGCCGGGCCGGGTCGCAGCCGGACGGCGAGCCCGAGCGCCAGTACTGCGCCGCCTACCAACTCGGCGAGCTGCGGCGCTTCGACGGCTGGCAGGAACACAAGCTCAAGGCCGCGCCCGCCGCCGACGGCAACGGCAACGGCCACGCGGCCGAAGTGACGCTCGACGACTCGGACGTGGTCTTCATCCACCAGAACTACAAGGTCACGCGCTCGATGTGGCAGGACGAGGACGTTATCTTCGACCAGGTGAGCGACGGTTGGAAGGAATTCTGTACGTCACAACTCGGCTTCGCCGTGCCGGACGGCCTCGACCTCATCCCGCCGCCCGCCGAGAGCGGAGCGGGTGACGGCGCCCCGCGCCCCGCCTGAGTCAAACCCCAGTCCCCTCTCCCCATTTCTTCAGCGCAGACCCGACGCGCAGACGGACAGCCTCCATGCTGACCCAACGTGACGGTTTAGCCGCGCCCCGCCACGGGACCGGCAACATCGTAGACCTGCTACGCCTGCGGGCCGAGGAGCAGCCCGACCGCCGCCTCTACACCTTCCTCGCGGAGGGCGAGGCGGAGGAGGAGAGCCTGACCTACGCCGAGCTGGACAGGCGCGCCCGCGGCGTCGGCGCCTGGCTCGAAGAGCGCGGGGCGGGCGGCGAGCGCGTCCTGTTGCTCTTCCCGCCGGGGCTGGGCTACATCGCCGCCTTCTTCGGCTGCCTCTACGCGGGGGCGGTCGCCGTCCCGGCCTACCCGCCGCGCCGCAACCGCGGCCTCGACCGCCTGCGCGCCATCGTCGCCGACGCCCGCCCGGCGTTGGCGCTGACGACGCTCGACATCCTCGCGCAGATGGAGTCGCGCCGGGACGCGGACGAGGGGATGGGCGGCGTGCGCTGGGCCGCCATCGGCCAGGTCGGCGACGGCTGGGCGGGGCTCTGGCGGCGACCCGAACTGGACGACGAGTCGCTGGCCTTCCTGCAATACACGTCGGGCTCGACGGCGCGGCCCAAGGGCGTGATGGTCAGTCACTCCAACCTGCTCCACAACGAGCGGTTGATACAGCGCGCCTTCGGGCAGACCAGCGAGTCGGTCATCGTCGGCTGGCTGCCGCTGTTCCACGACATGGGACTCATCGGCAACGTGCTCCAGCCGCTCTTCGCGGGCGCGCGTTGCGTACTGCTGTCGCCCAACTCCTTCCTCCAGCGGCCGCTCAGTTGGCTCGAAGCCATCTCGCGCCACCGCGGGACGACCAGCGGCGGGCCCAATTTCGCCTACGACCTCTGCGCGCGCAAGGTCACGCCCGAGCAGGCGTCCGGGCTCGACCTCAGCAGTTGGGAGGTCGCCTTCAACGGCTCCGAGCGCGTGCGGAGCGAGACGCTCGAACGCTTTTGCGCGGCCTTCGAGCCGAGCGGCTTCCGGCGTCGCGCCTTCTTCCCATGCTACGGGTTGGCCGAGGCGACGCTCTTCGTCTCGGGCGGCCCCGCGCTCAACGGGCCCGAGGCGCGCGACTTCCAACGCGCGGCGCTCGAAGAGAATTACGCGGCGCCCGCCGAGCCCGGCGAGTCTGACGCGCGACGCCTCGTGAGCTGCGGCGACGTGGCGCTCGGCCAGGAGGTGCGAATCGTCGAGCCGGAGACGCGCGCCGAGTGCGCGCCGGGCCGCGTCGGCGAAGTATGGGTCGCGGGCGCGAGCGTCGCGCACGGCTACTGGGGTGACGACGCGGAGACCGAGCGCTCCTTCGGCGTGCGGCTCGTGAACGGCGAGGGGACATACCTGCGCACGGGCGACCTCGGCTTCCTCGCGGACGGGCGCCTGTACATCACCGGCCGCCTCAAAGACCTCATCATCATCCGCGGGCGCAACTACTACCCCGAGGACTTCGAGCAGACGGTCGGGCGCTGCGACTCCGCGCTGCGGCCGGGCGAGGCCGCCGTCTTCTCCGCCGACTTCGACGGAGAGGAGAGGCTCCTCGTCGTCCACGAGGTCGTGCGGGGCCGCGACGCCGAAGGGCTCGGCGTCGTCGTCGAGAACATTCGCCGCGCCGTCGCCGAGGAGCACGACCTACAGGTCTACGCCGTCGCGCTCGTCAAGCCCGGCTCGCTGCTGAAGACTTCGAGCGGCAAGGTGCGGCGGGGCGCGATGCGTGACGCCTTCCTCGCGGGTAGCCTTCAAGAGGTTCTGCGCTGGCAACTCTCCGACGCGCGCGAAGCGGGCTACGGCGGCGCGACGGGCGCCGAGCCGGAAGACCTCGCCGAACTTCTCAAAGCGAAGGTCGCGTCCGTGCTCGGCGTGAGCGGCGCGGAGATAGACGCCGCCCGTCCCATCGTCCGCTATGGGCTCGACTCGCTCGCGGCGATGGAGCTGTCACACGCCGTCGAGGCCGAGACCGGCGTCGCGCTCCCGCTGACGGCCTTCCTGCATGACGCGAGCGTCAACGACATCGCCGAGCAGGTCGCCGCGCTCCGCGGCACGCGAGACGACACGCCGCAAGACCCGGCGCCGGCCGCCCACGAGGACGCGCGCGGCGGGAACACCTTCGCGCTCTCGCACGGGCAGTCGGCGCTCTGGTTCCTACATCGCCTTGCGCCGGACAGCGCGGCCTACAACGTCGTCGGCGCGGCGCGCGTCTCGGGCGAGTTGGACGTGGACGCCCTGCGGCGCGCCTTCGCGGCGCTGGCCGAGCGCCACCCGTTGCTGCGCGTCACGTTCGAGTCGCGCGGTGGCGACCCCGCGCAGGTCGTGCGCGACGACGCGGCGCTCTGCTTCGTTGAAGAGGACGCCGCGGGGTTGGATGAAGCGGGTCTGAACGCGCGAGTTGCCGAGGAGGCGCGCCGCCCCTTCGACCTCGAACGCGGCCCCGTCTTCCGCGTCACGCTGCTCACCCTCGCGGGCGGCGAGCGTCTGCTCATTTTCTCCGCGCACCACATCGTCACAGACCTCTGGTCGCAGGCCGTGCTCGTCAGCGAGCTTGGCGCCGCCTACGCCGCCGAGGTCTCGGGCGAGTCTTCGTTGGGGCCCGCGCCGGCCGCCGACTATGCCGACTACGTCCGCGGCCAGCGCGCCGCGCTGGCGGGCGAGCGCGGCGTGCTGCTGCGCGAATTCTGGCGGCGACAGCTCGCGGGTGAGCTGCCGGTTCTAAACCTCAACCTCGACTTCCCCCGCCCGCCCGTGCAGACCTACGAGGGGGCTTCGGAATCGCTGACGCTCGACCCGGAGACGGCCGCGCGCCTGCGCGAACTCGCACGCCGCAGCGGCACGACGCTCTACACGGTGCTGCTCGCCGCCTATCAAGCGCTGTTGCACCGACACACGGGGCAGAACGAGCTGCTCGTCGGCACGCCGACCAGCGGCCGGCATGACGCGCGCTTCCAGCGGCTTGTCGGCTACTTCGTCAACCCCGTCGTCGTCCGCTCGCGGCTCGACGGCGACCCGAGCTTCCGCCAGTTCCTCGCGCGCGCACGGGCCGAGGTGCTCGAAGCCTTCGAGCATCAGGACTACCCGTTCCCTCTGCTCGTCGAAGAGCTTTGCCCGAGTCGTGACATGAGCCGTTCGCCAGTCTTCCAGACGACCTTCGTCTTCGAGTCGGCGCCGGCCTTCGCCGACCCCGCGCTGACGGCCTTCGTGCTCGGCGAGCGCGGCGCGCGCCTGAAGCTCGGGCCGCTCGCGCTCGAATCCGTGAGGGTCGAGCAGCGGATCGCGCAGTTCGACCTCTCGATGGTCGTCGCCGAGTTGGGCGGCGGGCTGGCGGTCTCGCTCCAGTACAACCGCGACCTCTTCAAGGCGTCCACCGTCCGCCGTCTGCTCGGCCACTTCCGCGCGCTGGCCGAAGCAGTTGCCGGCGACCCCGAGCGGCCCGTCTCCGAGATACCTCTTCTGACGGAGGTCGAGCGCCGACAACTCCTCGTCGGCTTCAACGACACGCGGCGCGAATTCCCCGCCGACCGGCACATGCACCGCCTCTTCGAGAGGCAGGCGCGGAAGACGCCCGGGGCCGTCGCACTCGTCAGCGAGCGCGAGAGCCTGACCTACCGCGAGTTGAACGAGCGCGCCAACCGCCTCGCACATCAACTGCGCGCGCACGGCGTCACGCCCGAGGCGCGCGTCGGCGTGATGCTCGAACGCTCGCCCGACCTCGTCGTGAGCCTGCTGGCCGTGCTCAAGGCCGGCGGCGCCTACGTGCCGCTCGACCCGGCTTACCCGGCCGAGCGCCTCTCCTTCATGCTTGAGGACACCGGCGCGCAGGTCATCGTCAGCCGCCAGGGGCTCGCCAACCGCCTGCCCGGCCACGGCGCGCGCGTGCTCGACCTCGACGCGGAGCCCGAAGCCGTCGAGCCGCGCGACGCAGGCGACGCGCCGGGGCCGACCTCGCCCGACAACCTCGCTTACATCATCTACACCTCGGGCTCTACGGGTCGGCCGAAGGGCGTCGCCATCGAGCACCGCTCGGCCGTCAACTTCATCCACTGGGCGCTCGACTCCTTCTCGCCCGAAGAGCTTACGGCGGTCTTCGCTTCGACCTCGGTCTGCTTCGACCTCTCTGTCTTCGAGCTCTTCGTGCCGCTCTCGTGCGGCGGGACAATCGTGCTCGGAGACGACGCGCTCCACCTCGCCACGCACCCGGAGGCGGCGCGCATCACGCTCGTCAACACCGTGCCTTCGGCGATGGCCGAGCTGCTGCGCCTGCGGGCCGTCGGCGGCCGCGTGCGCGTGGTCAACCTCGCGGGCGAAGCGCTCAAGAACAGCCTCGCGCAGCAGGTCTACGCCGACACGCCCGCGCGCCGCGTGCTCAATCTTTACGGCCCGAGCGAGTACACGACCTACACCACCGGGCTCGAAGTCGAGCGCGGCGCCGAGCGCGAGCCGACGGTCGGGCGTCCCGTCGCCAACACGCGCGTCTACGTGCTCGACGACGGCCTGCGCCCCGTCCCCGTCGGCGTCGTCGGCGAGGTGTGCGTGGGAGGCCCGGGGCTGGCGCGCGGCTACCTGAACCGCCCGTCACTGACGGCCGAGCGGTTCGTGCCCGACCCGTTCGCGCCGGAGCCCGGCGCGCGCCTCTACAAGACGGGCGACCTCGCGCGCTACCGCGAGAACGGCGAGATCGAATACCTCGGGCGCAAGGATCATCAGGTCAAGATTCGCGGCTACCGCATCGAGCTGGGCGAGATAGAGGCGGCGCTGCTGCGCTACCCCGGCGTGACCGCGGCGGTGGTCGTGGCGGCCGACGAGCGCGGCGGGGGGAAGCGGCTCGTCGCCTACTTCGTCGCCGAGCCCGGCCAGAACCTCGCGACCGGCGAGCTGCGCGACTACCTGAGACAGACGCTGCCCGATTACATGACGCCGCAGACGTTCGTCAGGCTCGACGCGCTGCCGATGACGCGCAACGGCAAGGTGGATCGCAAGGCTCTGCCCGCCCCCGACGCCACGAGGCTCGCCGAGACGCGCGGGGCAGTCCGGCCGGGGAGCCAGTTGGAGGAGGTGCTGGCCGGCGTCTGGGCCGAGACGCTCGGCCTCGAACAATTCGGCGCCGACGAGAACTTCTTCGAGCTGGGCGGCCACTCGCTCAAGGCCGTCCGCGTCGTCTCGCGCGTGTCGGAGTTGCTGGGGGCTGAGCTGCCCGTGCGGGCGCTCTTCGAGGCACCGACCCTGCGCGGCTTCGCGGGGCTCGTCGAGCGCGCGGCGGCCGGTGGGGGGCCCGCCGCGCCGCCCGTCGAGCCGGCCGCGCGCGAGGGCGATCCGCCGGCCTCCTTCGCGCAACGCCGCCTCTGGTTCCTGCAACGCCTCCGCCCGGACAGCACCGCCTACAACCTCGCCTCCGAGGCGCGCTTCCGCGCCGACCTCAACGTCCCCGCGCTCGCGCAGGGTCTCAACGAAGTCGTCCGCCGGCAGGAATCTCTGCGCACGACCTTCGCGCAGGAGGGCGCCGGGCCCGCGCAGATCATCGCGCCGCGCCTGAGCCTGCCGCTGCCGGTCGTTGACCTGCGCCGCCTCTCCGCCGAAGCGCGCGAAAGACTCGCCGGCCGGCTGACGGCCGAGGCCGCCGCGCGCCCGTTCGACCTCGAACGCGGTCCGCTGCTGCGCGCCGCGCTGCTGCGGACTCTCGACGACGAGTGGACGATGTCGCTGTCGATGCACCACATCGTCACCGACGGCTGGTCGTCCGGAGTCCTCGCGCGCGAGCTGACGGCGCACTACGAAGCGTTCGCCGCCGGCACGCCCTCGGCGCTGCCCGAGCCGCGCGTGCAGTACGCCGACTTCGCCGAGTGGCAGCGGCGGCGGCTTGAGGACGAAGGCGTCGGCCCACTGCTCTCCTACTGGAAGGAGCGGCTTGGTGGCGCGCCCGCGCTTCTTGAGCTTCCGACCGACCGGCCGCGGCCGCCCGCGCGCAGCGAGCGCGGCGCGGCGCTCCGCTTCGAACTCCCGCGCGAGCTGGTCGGGCGACTTGAGAAGGTTGGACGAGCTGAAGGCGCGACGCTCTTCATGACGCTGCTGGCGGGCTTCCAACTCCTTCTGTCGCGCTACAGCGGGCAGACCGACATCTCGGTCGGGACGCCAATCGCCAACCGCGCGCGCCCGGAGGTCGAGGCGCTGATAGGCTGTTTCGCCAACACGCTCGTCATGCGCACCGACCTCTCGGGCGACCCGACCTTCGCCGAACTGCTCGGGCGCGTGCGCGAGACGGCGCTCGGCGCCTACACGCATCAGGACGCGCCCTTCGAGCAACTGGTCACGGAACTGCGCGCCGAGCGCGACCTGAGCCGGACGCCGCTCTTCCAGGTCGCGCTCGCGTTGCAGAACACGCCCGCCGACGAACTCAGGCTCAGCGGCCTGCCACTCCTCCACGAGGAGACCGAGAACGGCACGGCGAAGTTCGACATGACCGTCCAGCTCACGGAGGAGGGCGGCGGGCTCCGCGGGCGCTGGGAGTACAGCACCGACCTCTTCGACGCCGCCACGGTCGCCCGCATGGCCGAGCACTTCCGCACGCTCCTCGAAGCCGCGGCCGACGACCCCGCGCGCCGCGTCTCGGAGCTTCCGCTGCAGACGCCGGCCGAGCGCCGCCGCCTGCTCACCGAGTGGGACGGCGAGGCCGAGCGCCACGCGCAGCTCCCCTGCCTCCACGAGCTGTTCGAGCGGCAGGCCGAGCGCGCGCCCGACGCCGCGGCGCTCGTCTGCGGTGACGAGCGCGTGAGCTACGGCGAGCTGAACGAGCGCGCCAACCGACTCGCCAACCACCTGCGCGCATTCGGCGTCGGGCCGGAGTCGCGCGTGGGCATCCTGCTCGAACGCTCGGCCGAGATGGTCGTGGCGATGCTGGCGGCGGTCAAGACGGGTGGCGCCTACGTGCCACTCGACCCGACCTACCCGGCCGAGCGCATCGCCTACGTGCTCGAAGACAGCGGCGCGGCGGCCGTGCTCACCGACTCGAAGCTGGCGGCGACGCTCCCCGCAGAGACGAGGGCGCACATCGTCCGTCTCGACGAGGAGGCGCGCGAGATAGCCGCGCGCGGCGGCGAGAACCCGGGCGCGGGCGCCGCCGGTGCCAACCTCGCCTACGTCATCTATACCTCCGGCTCGACGGGGCGGCCGAAGGGCGTGCTCGTCACACACGACAACGTGACGCGCCTGTTCGCGGCCACGCGCCGCTGGTTCGACTTCGACGAGCGCGACGTGTGGACGCTCTTCCACTCCTTCGCCTTCGACTTCTCGGTCTGGGAGATTTGGGGTGCGCTGCTGCACGGCGGGCGCCTCGTCGTCGTGCCCTACTGGGTCAGCCGCTCGCCCGAAGATTTCTACGCGTTGCTCGCACGCGAGCGCGTGACGGTGCTCAACCAGACGCCCTCGGCCTTCTACCAGCTCGTGCGCCACGAGGAGTCGTGGGCCGCCTCGGGCGTCGGCACGGCCGGCCTCGACCTGCGGCTCGTCATCTTCGGCGGCGAGGCGTTGGAGTTCCAGAGCCTCCGCCCGTGGGTCGAGCGCCACGGGGACGAGCGGCCGCGGCTCGTCAACATGTACGGCATCACCGAGACGACCGTCCACGTCACCTACCGACCCGTGCTGAGGGCCGACGTGGAGGGCGGCGCCGGCAGCCGCATCGGCCAGCGGATTGGCGACCTGCGACTCTACGTGCTCGACGGGCAGATGGAGCCGGCGCCGCTCGGCGTCGGCGGCGAGTTGTACGTCGGCGGCGCGGGGCTCGCCCGTGGCTACCACGGACGGCCCGGGCTGACGGCCGAGCGATTCATACCCGACCCGTTCTCGCAGGAGCCCGGGGCGCGCCTCTACCGCACGGGCGACACGGGACGCCGACTCTCGGACGGAGACATCGAGTACCTTGGCCGCTGCGACCAGCAGGTGAAGATTCAGGGCTTCCGCATCGAGTTGGGCGAGGTCGAAGCCGCGTTGGCCGGCCTCCCCGGCGTGCGCGCCGCGGCCGTCGTGGTGCGCGAGGGCGGCGACGGGCGCAAGTACCTCGCGGGTTACGTCGCGGGCGACGGCGCCTCGACCGCGCAGGAATTGCGCGCGCACTTACAGGCGAGACTGCCGGGCTACATGATTCCGGCGACGCTCACATGGGTCGAGCGGTTCGAGCTGACGCCCAACGGCAAGATCGACCGGCGGGCGCTGCCCGAGCCCGAGCGCGAAACGGACGGCCGCACCCACGTCGCCCCGCGCACGCCTGCCGAGCGCGCGTTGGCCGAGGTCTGGGAGCGCGTCCTCGGGGTCGAGCGCGTCGGCGTTGACGACAACTTCTTCGACCTCGGCGGCGACTCCATTCTCAGCATCCACGTCGTCGCCGCCGCGCGCCGCGCGGGGCTGAACATCACGCCGCAGCAACTCTTCCAGCAGCAGACCCTCGCGCGCCTCGCGCTCGCAGCCGAGCAGTCCGTCCACCCGCCTGCGCCGGACGTGGCGGAGGCGGACGCGGACGCGGACGAGGCCGCCGACGGGCCGCGGCAATTCCCGGGCATCCATCTCGGCGAAGCGGAGCTTGAAGAACTCGCCGCGGCAGGCGCGGCCGAGGACATCTACCCGCTGACGCCGCTGCAACAGGGCATGCTCTTCCACGTCCTCGACGCGGCCGGGGCTGGGCTCTACTTGAATCAGCAGCGTTACCTGCTACGCGGGCGGCTGGACGCGGCGGCCTTCCGCGATGCCTTCCAGCGCGTGATGAATCGGCACCACATCCTGCGGACGGCCTTCTTCATCTCGGCGCAGGGGGAGCCGTTGCAGGTGGTTTACGGAGGGCTGTCGCTCCCCTGGGCCGAGCACGACCTGCGCGGGCTCGCCGCGGCCGAGCGCGAGGGGGCGCTCGCCGAATTGCTCGCCGAGGACGCCGCGAAGGGCTTCGAGTTGCGCGAGCCGCCGCTCATGCGGCTCACGCTCGTCCGCCTCGAAGACGACCTGTACAAGTTCGTGTGGAGCTTCCACCTGATGCTGCTCGACGGCTGGTCGGTGCCCGTCATTCTGGAAGAGCTGCTGGCGCTCTACGAGGAGGAGCGCGGCGGGCGCCCCGCGGGGCTTGAGCCGCCGCCGCGATATCGCGACTACGTCGAGTGGCTGCAAGGCCAGTGCGTCGAGCAGGCCGAGGCACACTGGCGGCGCGCGCTGGCGGGCTTCGCCGCGCCGACGCCGCTCGGCACCGACCGCGCCGTGCCGGGCGAGGCAGGCGGCGCAGAGGGCTACGCCGAGACGATTTCCGAGATGAACGAGGCGGCAACCGAAAGGCTGCGCGCCGTGGCCGCGGGTCACAAGCTGACGCTCAACACCTTCATCCAGGGCGCGTGGGCGCTGCTCCTGAGCCGGCGCAGCGGCACCGGGGACGTGCTCTTCGGCGGCGTCGTCTCGGGGCGGCCGGCCGACTTCCCGCGCATCGACTCGGCCGTCGGCATGTTCCTCAACACGCTGCCGGTGCGCGTCCGCATCACGCCCGAGAGCCCGGTGCTGCCGTGGCTCGCCTCACTTCAGGAGCGGCAGGCCGAGGCGCGCCGCTTCGAGTTCTGCTCGCTCGTGGACGTGCAGGGGTGGGGCGAGGTGCCGCGCGGGCTGCCGCTCTTCGAGAGCGTGCTCATCTTCCAGAACATCCCCGTGGACGTGACGATGCCCGAGAGCGAGGGGCTGCGGCTCGTCGGGATGACTTCGACCGAGCGGACGAACTACCCGCTCACGCTCGTCGTCACCCCGGGCGCGCGCCTCAACTTCAAGCTCGTCTACGACCACGACCGCTTCGACGACACGACCGCCGAGCGCGTCATGGAACTCCTCCGTCACACGCTCGACGAGATGGCGGCCGACCCCGAGGCCACCATCTCGTCCGTCCTCTCGGCGCGCGCCGAGGCGGAGCGCAGGCGACTCATCGACAGCTTTAACCAGAGCCTCTGAAGGCGAGCGGCCCGGGAGGAGTACAGAACAGATGTGCGGAATAGTCGGCTACCTTGATTTGCGCGGCGAAGGGCGGGCCGAGGAGCGCGTCCTCGACGCGATGGCGAACGCGCTCGTCCACCGCGGCCCCGACTCGCGCGGCTACTTCGTGGACGGGCAGGTCGCCGTCGGCACGCGCCGCCTGAGCATCATCGACCTTGAGACGGGCGATCAGCCGGTCTACAACGAAGACCGCTCGCTCGTCCTCTGCTGCAACGGCGAAATCTTCAACTATCGCGAGCTGCGCGACGAGTTGGAGAAGAAGGGGCATCACTTCCGCACGCGCACCGATGTCGAGGCGCTCGTCCACCTCTACGAGGAGGAGGGCGTGGGCTTCCTCGAACGGCTCAACGCGCAGTTCGCCTTCGCCGTCTACGACAAGCGCGACCGCTCGCTCTTCCTCGCGCGCGACCAGTTCGGCATCTGCCCGCTCTTCTACACCGTCGCCGACGGCTTCTTCGTCTTCGCCTCGGAGATTAAGGCCATCCTCCAGCACCCGAGCGTGCGACGCGAGGTGAACCTGACGGGGCTCGACCAGGTGCTCTCACTCACCGGCTACATCAGCCCGCAGACGCTCTTCCGCGACATCCACAGCCTCCAGCCCGGTCACTACATCACCGTCCGCAACGGCGACGTTGCGGTGCGCGAGTACTGGGACTTGGTCTACCCGACCGAGGCCGAGGCGACCGACGGCCGGCCCGAGGAGTTCTACGCCGAGACGCTGGCCGGGCTGCTCGAACAGTCGGTGCGCTACCGCCTCCAGGCGGACGTGCCCGTCGGCTTCTTCCTGAGCGGCGGGCTCGACTCCTCGGTCATCGCGGCGCTCATCAACCGCGTCTCGCCGGAGACGCAGCGCCACTCCTTCTCCATCAGCTTTTCGGAAGAGAGGCTCTGCGAGGCGAAGTACCAGCGGTTGATGTCCGAGGCCGTCGGCTCGATACATCACGAGATACCGTTCACGGAATCCGACATCGCGCCGCGGCTGCGCGAGGCGGTCTACCACTCGGAGTGCCCGCTCAAGGAGACCTACAACACGGCCTCGCTCGCGCTCGCGCGCGAGACGCGCCGCAGCGGCGTTAAGGTCGTGCTCAACGGCGAGGGCTCGGACGAGTTGTTCGCCGGCTACGTCGGCTACCGCTTCGACAAGCGGCGGCCCGCCGGCCAGAAGGGGCACGACCTTGAGACCGTGCTGGCCGACGAGCTGCGCGAGCGGCTCTGGGGCGACCCCGACCTCAACTACGAGAAGGACGAGTACGCCTTCCGCGAGATGAAGCAGGCGCTCTACTCCGAGGCCGTGGCCGAGCGCTTCGGCGAGTTCGACTGCACGAACTTCCCCGTCGTCAACAAGGAGCGGCTGCGCGGCCGGCACCCGCTGCACAAGCGCTCCTACCTCGACTTCAAGCTGCGGCTGGCCGGCCACCTCATCGCCGACCACGGCGACCGGATGGCGATGGCGCACTCGGTCGAGGCGCGCTACCCGTTCCTCGACCTCCACGTTGTCGAGTTCTGCCGGCAGATTCCGCCCGACCTCAAGCTCAAGGGGTTCACAGAGAAGTACATCCTCAAGCGGGCGGCCGAGTCGCTTGTCCCCGCCGAGATCATCAACCGCGAGAAGTTCGGCTTCGTCGCGCCGGGCAGCCCCGCCCTGCTCGGGCAGCAGAGCGAGTGGGTGGCCGACATGCTCTCCTACGAACGCATCAGGCGGCAGGGCTACTTCAACCCCGACACCGTCGAGTTCCTCAAGAAGAAGTACTCGGCCAGTGGCTTCCGCCTCAACCTCACGCTCGAAGACGACTTCCTCATCGTCGTCCTCACCTTCGGCCTGTTCCAGGAGCTGTTCGGGCTGCCTGACTTCAACTAGGCGGGGAGAGATGCCGTGAATCAAGTCGAAGTTTACGGGGCGGTGCAAGACCTCTTCAGCCAGACGGCGGCGCGCTTCGCCGGTTCGACGGCCGTCGAGTCCGGCGGGCGGCGCGTCACCTACGGCGAGCTGGATGCGAGGGCCGAGCGGCTGGCGAGCGCCCTCACTTCCCTCGGCGCCGCGGCCGGCTCGATGGTCGGCGTCTTCACGAACGACCCCGTCGAAGTCATCACCTCCATCCTCGGCTCGCTCAAGGCCGGCGCCGTCTTCTGCCCGCTCGACCCGAGCTTCCCCGAGAAGCGGCTCGAAGTGATGTTCGCCTCCATCTCGCCTCGCTGGTGCGTGACCGAGGCGCGCCACCACGCGAGGCTCCTGCGGCTGGCCGAATCGGCCGGCGCGCCGACGCCCGAGATCATTCTGCTCGACCAGGATTTGGCGGCTGGCGCCGGCCTCCGGCCCGGCCCGCGGCCCACGGCCTTCCCCGACCCGGAGGCCCCGTGCTCCATCTACTTCACGTCGGGCTCGACGGGTAAGCCGAAAGCGATACTGGGGAAGCTCAAAGGCATCGACCACTACGTCCGCTGGGAGATCGACGCGCTCGGCGTCGGCCCCGGCACGCGCGTCAGCCAGCTCGCGTCGCCGTCGTTCGACGGATTTTTGAAGGACGCCTTCGTCCCGCTCTGCGCGGGCGGCACGGTCTGCGCGCCCGAGTCGCGCGATGTCGTGCTGGATGCTTCGAGGCTGGTGGACTGGCTCAACGCGGAGCAGATAGAGGTGCTGCACTGTGTGCCGTCGGTCTTCCGCTCCATCATCAACGAGGGGGTTGACGACAGGCACTTCGCGGCGATGCGCTACGTGGTGACGGCCGGCGAGGCGCTGCTGCCTTCGGACGTGAAGCGTTGGATGGACGCCTTTGGCGAGCGCGTCAGGCTGGTGAATCTGTACGGGCCGACCGAGACGACCATCCTCAAACTCTTCCACTTCGTCAAACCCGAGGACGCGGCGCGGCCGTCCATCCCCATCGGCAAGCCGATGAAGGGCGCGGCCGTGCTCGTCGTAGACCAGCAGAATCAGCCCTGCGCCGTCGGCGACGTGGGCGAGATATACATCCGCACCCCGTACTGCGCGCACGGCTACCACGGCGAGCCGGC
>JBEVJD010000228.1:0-12803 GCA_040510435.1 Pyrinomonadaceae bacterium
TTCCTCGGCCGCGAGATTTCGCAGCACCGCGACTTCTCCGAGGACACGGCGATCAAGATTGACCAGGAGGTCAAGAAGCTCGTCGGCGAGCAGTACGAGCGCGCGCGCAACATCATCACCGACAACCGGGAGACGATGATTCGCCTCGCCGAAACCTTGCTCGACCGCGAGACGCTCGACGCCGTCCAGATTCGTCGCATCATCGCGAACCTCCCGCTCGACGACGACGACTCGTCCTCGTCGCACAAGGACGACTCCGACCGCCCGCAGCTCAAGGAGCCGGCGGCCAACCCGCTCAAGCCCATCCTGCCCCCCATCACGGGCGGCAACCCGGCCCCGGCCTAAAGGCAAGGGTGGGGACAACGTTTAAAGGGGAAGGGGATTACACCTCTTCCCCTTTTCTCTTTTTCAGACAGCCCTGAGCGTCCGCTCATCGGGAGAGCACAGGAGCATGGAAAAGACTGTAGCCGAGACAAAGGCCAGGATTCACGAGTGGAAGCTCGCGCGCCGGAGCGTGAAATTGGGCGCGCGGACGCTCGTGATGGGCATCGTCAACCTCACGCCTGACAGCTTCAGCGACGGCGGCCGCTTCTTCGCGCGCAAGCGCGGCTGGCAGAACGCCGAGAAGATGATCGAGAACGGGGCCGACATCGTAGACATCGGCGGCGAGTCCACGCGCCCAGGCGCGAGCCCCGTCTCAGAGGCGGAGGAACTGCGCCGCGTCCAGAGGTATCTGACCTTCATGATGATCATGACGGGCAAGTGCATCTACTCCGTCGACACCACGAAGCCGTCGGTCGCCCGCGCCGCACTCGAAGCGGGTATGGAGGTCGTCAACGACATCTCGGGGCTGCGCTTCGACCCGACGCTCGCCGACGTGGCGGCGCGCTACGACGCCGGCCTGATACTGATGCACTCGCGCGGCACCTTCGAGACGATGCACCAGCAGGAGCCGGTCGAAGACATCCTCAAGGAGGTCTCCGACGGCTGGCGCCGGAGCATTGAAGAGGCCGAGCGGCGCGGGGTCAGCCGCGAGAAGATCGTGCTCGACCCCGGCATCGGCTTCAGCAAGACGCAGAAGCAGAACATCGAATTGATCGCAAAGCTCGACGTGCTGGCGCGCGATTTCTCGGACTTCCCGCTGCTGGTCGGCACCTCGCGCAAGTCCTTCGTCGGCCACCTGCTCGGCGGCGCTCCCGTCAACAAACGCATCCACGGCACGATGGCGAGCGTCGCCGCGTCGGTGCTGCGCGGCGCTTCAATCGTCCGCGTCCACGACGTGCGCGCCGCCGTCGAGACCGTGAAGGTGATTGACGCAATACGGGCCGTGAATCATGAGCCGTAACCTGTGACGGGAAAGAGCCGGCGATTATCTCGCCACGGCTCACGGCTCGCGCCTTCCACACTTGTCACTCGTCGCTTCGGTATCGTATCGTCAACGCTCCGCTCGTTTCGATAAGTCTCATGTGTTACGGTCAATTCAATGCTGCTGAGTAAGAGAATTTTGCGCGCGGCCGTGCTCGCCGGGCTCGTCGTGTTCGCGTCGGGGTGGCGCGGCTGCTACAAAGCGGTGACGAAGTCGGGGCTGCCCGGCCACATCAAGACGGTGGCGGTGCCGGCGTTCCAGAATCAGGCGCTGCGCTACAAGATCGAATCGCGCTTCACCGAGTCGGTCATGCGCGAGATTCTGCGGCGCGGCAAGGGCCTGCGCGTGCAGAGCGAGACGAAGGGCGCCGACGCCGTCGTGGACGGCACCATCAAGAGTTTCGCCTTCTACGGCGTGCTGCTCGACACGCGCGGGCGCGCGCGCATCTTCGAGGTGACGATCACGGCCGCCGTCACCGTCCGCGACCAAGTCACCAACCGCGTCCTCTACGACAACCAGGATTACGTCTACCGCGGCGAGTTCGAGTTCACGGACGACCCGCGCTCCTTCTTCAACGAGGAAGACCCCGCGGTCGAACGCCTCTCGCGCAGCTTCGCCGAGAGCCTCGTCTCCACGCTCGTCAACGGCTTCGGAGTGAATGAAGAACAGTAGTCAGTAGTCAGTAGTCAGTAGGGCTCCGCCCCGCGGCGCCGAGGATGACGGCCGAACGGCTCGACTGGTGAAAGGTTTTCTACTGACTACTGACTACTGACTACTGCTTATGTCCACGCTCACGCGCGAAGAACTGTGGCGGGATTTGAAGGCGGGGCAGGTCGGGCCGCTCTACCTGTTGTTCGGGCCGGAGAACTACCTGCGCGATGCGGCGGCGCGCGCGGTGGCCGACGCCGCGCTGAAGGGCGCGCCGCTGCGCGAGTTCAACGAGTCGAGCTTCGGCCTCACGACGGGCGACGTGCAGCACGCCATCGCGGCCGCCGAGCAGATGCCGATGATGGGCGGCCGCCGCGTCGTGCGCGTCACGGACTTCGCGCGGCTGCGCGAGGCGGATGAGGAGGCGCTGGTGCGCTACGTCACGCGCCCCTTCGAGTCCACGACCGTCATCTTCGTCGCCGACAACCTCGACAAGCGGCTCAAGTTGAGCAAGACGCTGCTGGAAGTCTGCCAGAGCGTCGAGTTCGCGGAGCTGAAGGACGCGGAGCTGGCCGCGTGGGCGCGCGACAGGTTGAAGCATCTGGGCGCGCACGCGGACGAGCGGGCGCTGCGCCAGGCAGTCGCGCTCGCGGGCCCGAGCGTGCGGAGGGTCGCGACCGAGTTGGAGAAGCTCGCGACGGCCGCGCTCCCCGACGGGCAGGTGACGATGGAGCTGGTGGACGAGCTGGTCGGGCGCTCGCGCGAACTGTCGAACTTTGAGCTGTCAGACCACCTCATCGCGCGCGACCGTCGGCGCGCGCTGGAGACGCTGCGGAAGCTCCTCGACGACGGCGCCGAGCCCGTCATGCTCCTGGGACTGCTGGCGAGCAACTTCCACCGCCTCGCGCTCGCCAAGGAACTGATGTCGCGCGGCGCGCCCGAGCAGGAGGTCTTCCGCGTCGTCAACATGCCCTTCAGCCAGCGCAAGGAGTTCCTCGCCACCGCCCGCCGCGCCGACGCGCAGGAACTCGCGCGCCGCATCCGGCGCATCGCCGAGGCCGACCTCGCCATCAAGACCTCGCTCGGCGGCGGCGGCGAACGCGGCTCCCGCCTCCAACTCGAAATGCTCGTCTGCGAGCTATCGGCCTGAGTGATAAGTGATGAGTGATAAGTGATAAGAGAAGGCAAGGGCCACTTCTTATTTCTCCTTCTTATCACTCATCACTCATCACTCATCACTCCTTCAAAAGTCCAACGGCTTCAAGTCGGGCTCGACCCACTCGCGCCGCGCCGCCTCCGAATCGATCAACTCTTTGCTGTAGTAGTCGAAGACAAGGCGCGAGCTGCCGCACTCCGCGGCGAGCGCGTTGGTCATCTCCGCGAGCCCGAGGCCGTCGCCCGCGCGTGCGACGTAGGCGCGGACGCGCTTGAGCCAGAAGACGGTGATCGTCTCGTGGTAGAGGCTCGGGTTGACGCCGTGCGCCGCGACGTACGCGTTGATGCGTGCGCGGACGCGCTCGGCCGCGTCGGCCTCGCCCATGCGCAGGAGGTAGCAGAGCGCGACCAGAAGGTGCTCCCTGTGGTTGAAGTCGGCCGGCGGCAGCTCGCACGACTCGAACCTGCGGACGACCTCCTCGACCTCTTCGTCAGACTGGTAAAGCTCGTTCGGCTTCGGCATCGCTTCGCCCCCCGAAAAACGGAACCGCGAGCGGTAGCAGGCGGGTGTGGGTGACATCGCGCGGGGATTTATCACAGCGCGCGCCCGCTCGCTACCGCTCGCGGTTCCGTTTAGGCGTAATAAAAAAGCGAGGACGGCCGCCACGTGACGGCCTGCCTCGCTTCAGTAAATTGTTGGGCGCCCTGACTTGCCCGACTCGCTCACGCGCACCGTCAGGCGCGACTTGTAGCGTGCGGCCGCGTTGCGGTGGAGCACGCCCTTCTGCACGGCCTTGTCGATGAGCGAGACCGTCTTCGGCAGAAGCTCCTGCGCCGCCCCCGCCTCGCCCGACTCCATCGCGGCGCGCAGCTTCTTGATTCCCGTGCGCAGGCGCCCGCGGTTGCCGCGGTTGATGTCGCGGCGCTTCTCGTTCTGGCGCACGCGCTTCTCGGCTGACTTGTGATTAGGCATCTCTCGATTAACTCCGTCTGTCCTTATTTCTCGTCTGAAAAGCTCGCCGGGGCACACTGTCGAGAATCTGCCCGCCAGAGCAAAGCCCAAAGTATAGGGAGCCGCCGCGGCGGTGTCAAGGCGCGGCGACGGGCAGGCAAGACCCCCTTTAAATGTCCGCAGGCGAACACCCGCCCCGCACGCGCGCACGATGGCGTTGACACCCCCGCCCGCCGTGTTGTAGCGTCGTTTCTGCAATGGACAAGACCGTTTTTTCGTCCCTCATCCGCCCCCGGCACCGCCACGCCGAACCGTCCCCAAGAGAAGGAGAAGAGAGCGCCTTTTGAAGAAGATCGAGCTTCCGCCCCGCGCGGTCGAGACGCTCTTCGGCGTCCACGACCAGAACATCAAGCACCTGGAATCGCTCCTTAACGTGCGCGTGGACGCGCGCGGGCAGGATTTGACGCTCGACGGCGACCCCGGCGACGTTGAGACCGCCGGGCGCATCATCGAGGACTTCGCCGCGCTCTTCCGCGAGGGCAAGACCTTCACCGACAAGGAGCTGCGGGAGGCGTTCGCGCAGATCGCCGAAGACCGCGCCTACACCCTGCGCGACTACTTCACCAAGGCGCGTTTCAACCCCGCCGGCAAGAAGCAGGTCGCGCCCAAGTCGGCCAACCAGCGCCGCTACATCGAGGCCATCCAGTCCAACGACATCGTCTTCGGCATCGGCCCCGCCGGCACGGGCAAGTCCTACCTCGCCGTCGCAATGGCCGTGCAGGCTCTGACGCAGAAGCAGGTGACTCGCATCGTCCTCGCGCGCCCCGCGGTCGAGGCCGGCGAGCGCCTCGGCTTCCTCCCCGGCGACCTCCAGGAGAAGGTTGACCCCTATCTCCGCCCCCTCTACGACGCCCTCTTCGACCTCATGGACGCCGAGCGCGTCGCCAAGATGCTTGAGAAGCGCATCATCGAAGTCGCCCCGCTGGCCTTCATGCGCGGCAGAACTCTCGCGGACGCCTTCATCATTCTCGACGAGGCGCAGAACACGACGAGCGAGCAGATGAAGATGGCGCTGACGCGCATCGGGTTCGGGTCGAAGGCGGTCATCACGGGCGACGTGACGCAGATCGACCTGCCGACGGGGAAGCGCAGCGGCCTCGTCGAGGCCGAGCGCATCCTCTCGAAGGTCGAGGGCATCGAGTTCGTCTACTTCACCGACAAGGACGTTGTCCGCCACCGCCTCGTCCAACAGATCATCAAGGCTTACGAATCGCAGTCGGCCAGCTCGAAGAGTGACGGGAGTGGGAGCCGTGAGCCGTAAACCGTGACAGCGAGCGCCGTCCCTTCTCGTCGCGATTTACGGCTCACAGCTCTTTCTTATCACTCATCGCTTATCGCCCATGATTGAGGTCGTGAACCGCCAGCGGAAGGTGCCGATTGATGACGAGCGCTGGCGGGCGTTCGCGGAGCGGGCTCTGAAGGTCGTGCCGGCGAAGGGCGCGGGGGCGACCGTTGCGTTCGTTTCCGATCGGGCGATGCGGACTTTAAATAGACGTTGGCGGGGGAAGCGGGGGACGACGGACGTTCTGTCGTTCCCGTCGGGGCAGGAGGAGTTTGAGAAGGGTGAGGGGGCGAGTCTGGGGGACGTGGTCATCTCCGTCGAGCAGGCGGCGCGGCAGGCCGCGGAGCACGGGCTGGACTTCGAGGGCGAGGTGCGGCAGCTCATCCTGCACGGGCTCCTGCACCTGTGCGGCTACGACCACGAAGTGGACGGCGGCGAGATGAACGCGTTGGAGTTGAGGCTGCGCCGCCGGCTCGGGATATGATGTCGTAGACAGTCAGCCGTGAACCGTGACAAGGGGCTTGCGTCCGGTCACGGTTTGCCGTTTACTGTTGACTGCTTCCTATGGAGACTCAGCTAGAAATCGGGGCGGGTTTGGTGCTGCTGGTCGTGCTGGCTTTCCTCTCGACGGTGGACGCGGCGTTCGGCCAGTTGAGCGACGTGGGGCTCAGGCGGCTGACGGGCGAGCGCGACGAGCGCCCGAGCCCTTCCGTCGAGTTCCTCGGCGAGGTGCTGGAGAACCGGCCGCGCTTCCGCTTCACCCTGAACGCCGCCATCCAGGTCGTGCTGGTCGCGGTCGTCGTGCTGGTCACCTCGGTCTGTTATCAACTGCTCGGGGCGGAGCGGCGTTTCCTGCTCATCGCGTTCTTCATCGCGCTGGCGCTGACGCTCCTCTTCCGGCAGATCATCCCGCGGCTGCTCGCGGCGGGGAACCCGGAGCGGACACTGCTGGCGCTGCTGCCCCTCTACCGCCCCTTCTACGGCGTGCTCTCGCTGGCCGCGATGCCGCGGCAGGTGTCGGCCGAGCGGGCGGCGCGGCGCGGCGGCGACCCGCACGTCACGCAGACCGCGGCCGAAGGGTCGGACGAGGACGACGACGACAACGGCGGCGACATCCAGGCGCTCATCGACGTGGGCGAGGAGGAGGGCATCCTCGAAGAGGAGGAGGGCGAACTCATCCAGTCCATCATCGAGTTCGGCGAGACGCGCGCCGGCGAGGTGATGACGCCGCGCACGGACATCGTCGCCCTCCCCTCGACGGCCACCGTGCGCGAGGCGCGCGACGTGATGGAGGAGTCGAAGTACTCGCGCCTGCCCGTCTACCGCGAGCAGATCGAGGACGTGGTCGGCATCATCTACGTCCGCGACCTCCTCTCCTACTGGGCCGAGGGGCGCGAGGACGAAGTGATCGAGCCGCTGTTGCGTCCCGCCTACTTCGTGCCCGAGACGAAGTCGGTGGACGAGTTGCTTGAAGAGATGCAGAAGTCGCACGTGCAACTCGCGCTCGTCATAGACGAGTACGGGGGACTCGCCGGCCTGCTCACCGTCGAGGACATCCTCGAAGAGATTGTCGGCGAGATTGAGGACGAGGACATCGAGAGCGAGGACATCGTCGAGTTCGTCGAGTCGGACGACGGCTACTACGACGTGCTCGGCTCGACCGAGGTCGGGAAGATCGAGCGCCTCTTCGACCTCGAAATCGAGGACGACGACTTCACGACCATCGCCGGGCTCGTCATCAACGAGTCGGGGCGCGTGCCCGCGCCGGGGACGCGGCTCAACTTCCGCGGCCTCGACGTGGAAGTCCTCGAAGCCGACGACCGCCGCATCGGCCGCCTCCGCCTGCGCCGCACGCAGAAGGGCGGCGAGGCGGCCGCCGCGTCAGAATAGCTCTGTCCAATTAACAACTTTCACAGGGGAAGAATGGCGAAGAAGAAGAGCAGTAAGTACCTGTCGGGGCGGCGCATCGACCCGCGCGCGATTGAGGGCGGCGAGACGGTGGCCGACCTCGTGGACGAGACCTTCCTCGCGTACAACGCGGGGCGCCTGCGCGAGGCGTGCCAGTTGTTTTCGCGGAAGATGCTGGAGCCGGACGTGACCGTCGGGCTCTCGCTCACGGGCGCCCTGACGCCCGCGGGGCTCGGGATTTCGGCGCTCATCCCGCTCATGCGCGCGGGCTTCGTGGACTGGGTCATCACGACGGGCGCGAACCTCTACCACGACACGCACTTCGGCATCGGCCTCGCGCTCCACCAGGGGAACACGGCCATCTCCGACGTAGTGCTGCGCGAGGAGGAGGTCGTCCGCATCTACGACATCTTCTTCGACTACTCGGTGCTGCTCGACACCGACGCCTTCTTCCGTCGCCTCATCGAGGGCGAGGAGTTCCAGCGCCCGATGTCCACGGCCGAGTTCCACAACCTCTGCGGCAAGTACGTGCTTGAGCGCGAGCGTAAGCTGGGGCTGGAGAACAAGTCTTTCCTCGCCGCCGCCTACGAGTTCGGCGTGCCGCTCTACACTTCGAGCCCCGGCGACTCGTCCATCGGCATGAACGTCGCGGCCAAGGCGATTCAGGGGAACAAGCTCGCCTTCGACCCGTCGGCCGACGTGAACGAGACGGCCGCGCTCGTCCTCGCCGCCAAGCGCGGCGCCATCCACGGCCGGGGCGACAAGGGCAAGAAGCACGGCGGCAAGTCGGCCGTCTTCATCCTCGGCGGCGGGAGCCCGAAGAACTTCATGCTCCAGACCGAGCCGCAGATACAGGAAGTCTTAGGCATCGACGAGCGCGGGCACGACTACTTCCTCCAAATCACCGACGCGCGCCCCGACACTGGCGGCCTCTCGGGCGCGACGCCGGGCGAGGCCGTCTCGTGGGGCAAGGTTGACCCCGAGCGCCTGCCCGACGCGGTCGTCTGCTACGTGGACTCGACCATCGCGCTGCCCCTCGTCACCTCCTACGCGCTCGCGCGCCACGCGCCGCGCCCGCTCAAGCGGCTCTACGACCGCCGCGCCGAGCTGATGGAACTGCTGCTCTCTGAATACGAAAAATCGGAACGAAGGTGAAGGACGTGAATCGTCAACCGTCAACCGTGACAAGATAAAAAAACGTCTTTCACTCGTCACGGTTGACGGTTGACGGTTCGCGGCAATCAAATGGTTAAAACGATCAAGGACGACCAGCCCCGCACGTACTTCGACTGCACGAAGTGCCCGGCCTTCTGCTGCTCGATCTACGAGCGCGTGCAGGTGACCAAGCGGGACATCACGCGGCTCGCCAAGCACTTCGGCATCACCTTCGAGTTGGCGCGCCGCCGCTACACGAAGCAGTGGGAGAGCGAGCGCGTCCTCAAGAGGGTCAAGGACGTGATCTTCCCGGAGACCTGCATGTTCCTCGACCAGGAGAAGCGCGGCTGCACCATCTACCACGCGCGCCCCGGCGTCTGCCGCGAGTACCCCGACCGCGTGCGTTGCGCCTACTACGACGTGCTCCAGTTCGAGCGCCGCCAGCAGGACGACGAGACCGTCATCCCCCTCGTCCAGATCACCTTCCGCGAGGTCAAGAAGGGCCCCGAAGTGGACGACCAGTGCGAGAAGGTCTGGGAGTGGCAGCCCGAGAAGTGACGAGTGATAAGTGTTGAGAAGTGAGAAGTGACGAGTGAGAAGTGATAAGATGCTGCCGGCCGTCGGATTGGCTGAAAGCTGACGGCTAAACGCCGAGCGTTTTTCTTATCACTTATCACTCATCACTTATCACCCTTGCGGAGGTGTTCAGCAGATGCGAGAAATTTTAACGAAGATGGTGGGGAAGAAGATCGACCTGTTCTGCGGCGGCACGTCGAGCCTGAGGGGGAAACTCGTCAAGGTGGACGAGGGCGTGGCGCACATGGTGGACGAGGACGACCAGATGTTCTACGTCGCTATCGAGCGCATCATCGTCTTCAGCGAGACCAAGTCGGGTGACCAACGCGCGGGCTTCGTCGTCGGCTTCCGCGGTAAGTAACGGGACGGTCGTTAAAAACAGAACCGCGAGTGGTAGCGAGCGGGTCGGGGTTACGCGAGAAAGCTTCTACGCGTAACCCCGACCCGCTCGCTACCGCTCGCGGTTCTGTGTCTGTTTACCTGCCGGCGGAGGCGACGAACGCGGCCCCCTGCGCGAGCGGCACGCGGCGGAAGCCGCTGAGGCGCTTCGTCCAGTAGTCGTCGAAGCGCGAGTAGACGACGCCGCGGCTCGTCGAGGCGTGGTAGAAGCCGTTCTCGTCGGCCACGATGCCGACGTGGTGCAGGTTGTTGAAGAAGACCAGCGTGCCGAACTTGTACTTCTCCTCCGCGGTCGGAGGCGCGAAATCATTCCAGAGGGTGCGCGCCGAGGTGCGCTCGAACGCCACGCCCGCCTGCTGGAAGACGCTCCACACGAACCCCGAGCAGTCGTAACGGTACGGCCCCTCCGTCCCCATCCTGTAAGGCACCCCCAGACGCTCCTCAATCGCCGCCAGCATCGTCCGCTCGACAAAGCCGAACTTCGCCGTCGGCACGCCGAACTGCGGCTTCGACGCCTCAGGCTCGACCTCGCCCTCCGGCGCCGACTCGACCACGAAGATATCGTTTTCGAGGCGCGTGCGCCCCTGTGGCTCCGTCGTGACGGTCGTGGGCTCCGCGGCGGTCGCCTGGCGCGGGCGCGTGGCGGTCTGCGCCTGTGCGGACAGTGCGAGCAGGGACAGGGCGAACGTGGCCGCGAGCGGCCGGGGGAACAGTTTACAAAAAGACATCTAGGGGAACGGTCTCCTCTGCCAAAGTCTACAATTGCTCTGGGGTATTGCTGTGCTGGAGGTGGAGGCGCCGCCCTTCAAGGTCTAACGCCTGAAGTCCATACTACACAACAGATACAGACACCACCACAATCAATGTGACTGTTTCGTGACGACGCAGCGAGACTGTCTCCAAATTTGGACGGAAAGGGGACGTGACAATCGTTCAACTTGAAGGCGAAGGGATGGGTTCGGTACGGCAAAAGGTGACGCAACGCACATAAACTCTTTTACCGTGGAAATTTCCGGGCGCGGCGTGATAGCATGCGCCGCCATAAAGGAGACCGCTTTTATGCTTTTCGTCGAGAGCAGGACGGCCGACCTCAACGTCGAAAAACACCTGCGGACGCCCGTCCTCGAAGCCCTGCGGAGGCGCGGGCTTGTCCCCCTGATTCGCTCGGCGCGGCTGCACTTTTTCGAGCAGGCGGCGGGCGGCGTGGAGGGCGCGCGCGAGCTGGAGAGGGCGCTCGACGAGCGCGCCGCGGCCGAGGGCGAGGAGCCTTACGTGCGCGGCGACCTCTTCAGCTTCGAGGACTTCGTGCACTACCTCATCTTCGGCGACGGCTTCGGCGGGGGCGCGGGGCTCCGCGCGGGCATCGTCTACGACGCGGAGACGGCTGCCCCGGACGAACGTCTCGAAGCCTTCTGCCGCCACGTCGAAGAGGCCTACGGCGAGGCCGCGCGCGAGTCGGCGGGCTCTGATGCCGACCCGGACTCGGAAGCGTCCCGGCGTTTCGAGTGGCGCGCGCGCGAGGGGCAGACGACAAGCATCTTCGGACAGGGCGGGGACGTTGTCGCTTCAGACGCCGAGCCGCGGCGCGGCGCCGGCACGCCGGAGCGTGCGCGCGGTGTTGAGATTCTTGAGGATTCGGCCGCGCGCGGGTTCCTACAGCGGCTGGGCGAGGCGCACGCCGACGGCCGCGCCGCCGAGTTCGTCGCGGGCGGGCGCGGGCCCGAGCAGGAGTCTCTGGTGGCGAGGCTCGCGGGCGCGGGGCTGGTGCGGCGCGAGGTGCAGGTCAGTTGCCGCAAGGACGGGCGCTCGCTCTTCCGCCTGCCTTCGACGGAGGCGCTCTCAATCGTCACGGCGAGCAACGCCGTGTGCAGCGAGTGCGGCTCGGCCGTGGCCGACGAGCGCGCGGAAGAGCTTGTGACGCCGACGCCGCTCGCCTCGTCCCTGCTGAAGGACGGCGCGTGGCTCTTGAGCAGCCTGCGCGCGATCCTGTCGGGGCTCGGCGTGCCTGAGAGCCAGACCGTGCCGCGCGAGGCGCAGTCAGAGGGCGAGGCGCAGTTGTTGGCGCACGTCTCTGGCGAGCCCTTCCTCTTCGTCCTGCGCGACGGCGACTTCACGGCCGCGCACGCGCGGCGCGCGGTCGAGGGCGAGTCGGACGCGCACGCGACGCGTATGGTGGTCGTCGCCGCGGGCAAGGTGCACGACGAGGCGCGCTCACGCCTGCGCGAGCACGCGCGCCGACGCTCGCGCTCGGGCAGCGAGAGCGAGGTCGTCTTCGTCGAAGGGCTCGACGCGGCGGCGGACGAGCTGCGCCCAATGGTCGAGCGCGTCGCGCAGGACGTGCTCACGCGCGAACTCTACGAACTGGACGCGGACGCTGGCTTCGACGTGGGCTACGCGCTCGCCGCGCGCTTCCGACTCGCGCAGCACCGACGCGACGGCGCGCTCCAAGACCTCGCCGCCTCCGCCGCCGGAGCCCTCGCCGGTGTTTTGAATAGTAGGCAGTAGGCACTTATGGCCAGTTGGCGAAGCCCCGGAGGGGCGGGATGTTTATAGTTCCGACGTGTACATGTTACATGCCGCTCCTCGGGAGCTTGTCAAAATTATCGTTGACGTTGTCTATAAACATGACGCCCCTCCGGGGCTCCTCAACCGGCCTTCAACTGCCTACTGCCTACTGCCTACTGACTACTGCTTTATTACCATCCACGGCTGCCAATTTGACGCGAAGGGCGAAAGTGGTATTGACAACCGTGGCGCCGTCGCGCGAATCTTAAGGCAGCAAATGCCGCCCCCCGGTGCGGTTTAGCCTTTCAGCCCTGAAGTTAAGAAGATGAACAATCGCTCTTTTCTGCTCATGAGTTTGACGGCCTTGGTGTTTGCGCCCGCGCTCGACGCGCGCGCGCAGCAGGCGTCGCCGTCGCCGGTCTTCACGCGTCCGCGCGTCGTCAGCGCTTCGCAGCAGTCAACGCCGCAGGCCACGCCCGCCGCGGTGACGCAGACGCCCGCGCCCGCACGCTCGCCGCAAACGCAGCCGCCCGCCGCGGGGCAGCAGGGCACGACGCCCGCGCCTTCGCCCGCGCCAAACTCGACGCCGGGCGTGCCGACGGTCGCGCCGCAGTATGTGCCGCAGTACGTGCCGCCGGCCGTCCCTTTGCAGCCGGCGCACCCGCCGTCACTCTCGAAGTTCCGCGAGCGCACGGCGGAGGCGCAGAAGCTTTTGAAGACGCGACTGACGCTCACGTCCTCGACGCCCAACACGGCCTTCGTCACGCTCGCCGCGCTCGAAGAGGGCTCGTCGAAGA
>JBEVJD010000229.1:0-4269 GCA_040510435.1 Pyrinomonadaceae bacterium
CTTCAGGTCGCGCCCGCGGAAGCGGCCGTCCACGTCCATGAAGAGGTTGGGCGCGAGCATCGAGTGGTAGAGCGCCGTGTAGAAGTTGACCCTCTGCTCGCGCGTCCCGCCGGAGACTTCTATCTTCCCGAGCGCCTGAGCCCACACGCGTTCGGCGTCCGACCTCGCGCGGTCGAAGTCCCAGTGTCCCAGTTCGGCCGCAAGGTTCTTCGCGGCCCCTTCGGTGCTCACCGGCGAGAGCGCGACCTTCACCAAAACGGGCTCGCCGCCGCGCGCGTCGAAGGTGAAGAACGCCTTGAGGTTCGTGCCCTGCGCCTCGGAGAGCCCGGCCTCGACCCGGTCGCCGACCGCAATGCCGTAGGACTTGAAGGGCTGTGAAAACTCCGCGACGAAGTGGACGAGCTGGTCTTTGGCCCACGCCTCCGACCTCCTGAATCCCTCGATGCGATTGCCGGCCGTCACCCTCAACCCGGAGTCGAGCACCTTGTCCCTGTGGGTCAGGTCGAGGATGACGTTGGCGTCGGCGGTAGGCTGGAAGGTGTACCGGTGAAAGCCGACGCGCGGTGTGACCGTCAGCTCGGCGAGGATGTTGTCGTCGTCGAGCCTGACGGAGTAGAAGCCCGCCGCGGCGCGCTCGTTCCGATGGCTGAAGCGCGCGGCGTAGCCGTCGGCCGCGCCGCGTGCGCCGAGTGCGTTCAGGCGCACGTCGCCCGCGATCGGCATCAGGAGAATGTCGCCGTAGTCGGAGATGCCTGTGCCGCTGAGATGTGTGTGGCTGAAGCCGTAGATGATGTCGTCGGAATAATGATATCCGGAGCACCCGTCCCAGCCGGTCAGCCGCGTGTCCGGGCTGAGTTGCACCATGCCGAAGGGCGCCGACGCGCCCGGGAACGTGTGCCCGTGCCCGCCCGTCCCGACGAAAGGGTCTACGTAGACAGTCGGACTCTGCCGGGCGGAGACGCACAGGGTGGAGCACAAGAGAAGAGACAAGACTGCGGCGTATGTTTTCATCGGCGTCGCGCGTCGGGACTCCTGCGAAGACTTCGGAGGGCGGCGGCGTATCACACCGCTTGCATAGAGAGCGATTTCGGCAATGATGCAAGTCCTGGTTACGTCATCACCTTTAACAAAAATCACCTCAGCGGACACCGACCAACCCCTGCACGGATTGAATCAACCTCTCCGAGTCGTACCCGACGCCGTCTTTGAAGACGATCTCCACCTTCTCGATGTCGGCGATGTCCGCCGCCGGGTTCCCCTTGACGACCATGAGGTCGGCCTGCTTGCCCGCGGCGACCGAGCCGATGCGCGCCTCTTCGCCGAGAAACTTCGCGCCGTTGAGGCTGGCAATCTTAATCGCCTCCAGCGGCGTGAAGCCGGCCTCGACCAGCAGCTCGACCCCGCGCAGGTCGCCGAAGCCGGCCACGATGCCGCCGTTGCCCGTCGGGTCGAGCCCTGCGATGAGCAGACCGCCGGCTCGGACGAACTCTCGCTCGAAGTCCATCGCCTTGCGCAGCAGCGCGATGTAATTCGTCTCGGACGAGACTCGCGCGCGCGCCTGCAAGTAGCGCGCGCGTGCGTCCACCGACATCACGTTCAGCACGCGCGGGTTCAGCAGCGCGCCCGCCGCGCCGATGCCGCTTTGAGTCAGGGGCGCGCCGCCAGCCTCGAACACGGGGAGCGTCGAGGTGAGGGCCACGTTGCGCGCGACCAGCGTGCGAATCGTCTCCCGCGCCGCGGGGCCGTTGAGGTCGAGTTGCCGCAGGCTCGCGCTGACGGCGGCGCCGGGCGGGCACTGGTCGGGCTTCTTGTCGGTAACGAACTCGGAGTCGGCCAATAACCCGTGCTCAAGGTTGTCGATGCCGATCTCCGCCGCCTCGCGGTAGCCGACCGAGCAGAGGTGTCCCGTGACCTTGAGGCCCCGGCGGTGCGCCTCCTCGACGGCGGCGCGCAGCTCGGCGCGCGTGATGTTCATGTACGCCTTGAACGAAGTCGCCCCTATGTCGGCCCAGTAGTTCACCAGGCGCCGCGCGTCCTCTGGCCCCGCCAGTTGATGCATGACCGGCGTGAACGCGCCTGCGCCTTCGAGGTAGGGCGCCGTGACGTGCATCTTCGGGCCGATCATGCGACCCGAGTCAATGAGCCGCTTGATTTCGAGGTCGGTGTACGGCGCGACGCTGCCCGTGGTGCGGATGGTGGTGACGCCGAGCGCGAGGTAGAGGCGCGGGAAACTCGAACCCATGTTCGAGTACATCGGCGGCGACCCGCCCATCGGGAAGAAGAGGTGGTTGTGCATCCCGACGAGGCCGGGCAGCACCGTGTAGCCCGCGAGGTCGAGCACTCGCGCGCCCGCGGGGACTCTCGCCGCCGCGCTCGGCCCGATTGATTCGATCTTGCCGCCGCTGATGACTACCGTCTGATCTTCGAGCGGCGCGGCGCCGGTTCCGTCAATCACACGCACGTGCGTCAGAGCCACCGTCGGCGCCTCGACGCGGACGAACTGCTGGCGGTCGGGCGCCTGCGCGGAGGAGAGACGGGCGAGGCAGAAGAGGAGGAGAAGAACGGTAAGTCTGACCTTCATCATTTCAGCGTCCTTTACGTGTGCCTGAGTTTCGGGTCGGAAGAATAATAGTCCCGCGGGTGACGGAGGTGAAGTAAGAATCACTACTGAGCTATAATCCGCCCTCTAACTTAGGTCATCTCGTTCAGCTCAACCGATAAAAAAGATGAAGGCAACCGCAAACCGTTTTGTTCGGGTAAGGCCCGTTCTCTTTATCCTTCTCGGCTTCTTAACCATCGCATTATTCCTGTCAGCCCGGGTGCCCGGGCAAGGGAAAAGGCCGCTGCGTATTCTGCTGGTCACCGGCGGTTGCTGCCATAACTACGGGTTTCAGACCGAGGCCATCAAAGCGAGTCTGCCCGTTTCTTTGCCCGCCGAGTGGACGGTGGTGAACGAAGGGGGCACGGGCACGACCGCCATGATTCCTTTATATGACAGGGACGATTGGGCGAAGGGGTATGACCTGGTGATTCATAACGAGTGTTTCGCCGACACGAAAGACCCCGATTACATCAGGAGCATCACGGCGGCACATCACGAGGGCGTCAATGCGGTGGTGATTCATTGCGCCATGCACAGCTACCGTGCGGCCGAGGTGGACGACTGGCGAGAGTTCCTCGGCGTGACGAGCCGAAGGCACGATCATCAGAGCCAGTACCCGGTGAAAGCTGTCGCACGAAAGCACAAGGTTTTGAGCGGCGTTCCGGCCGAATGGACGGGCTCGAAGGACGAGCTATACATCATCGAAAAGGTCTGGCCGAAGACGACGGTGCTGGCCGTCTCGACCAGTGAGCGGGATGGGACAACCCACCCGGTTGCCTGGACGAACCGCTACGGAAAAGCACGTGTGTTCGGCACGACCTTCGGGCATTCAGACGAGATGTTCAAAGACCCGATTTTTATCAAGTTGCTCGGGAATGGAATCCGGTGGGCGGCGACGGGAAACTAGAGCATGTTTCATTCGAGTGGAGATGAAGTGAGCTTTCAACACAGAGACACAGAGACACAGAGACGCGGCTTCGAGCGTATAGCTCGACAAGTTGTGTCTCTGTGTCTCTGTGTCTCTGTGTTAACTCTCATGGTCGTGCGGGCAGCAGTCTGGGCTTCGTCAACATCTTGCGCTCACTCCTCTCTGTGGGGCGCGGCGGGTGAGAGGTGGGAGCCCGCGGGCAGGTTGCCGGACTTCTCTTACGCCGGTTATCGCGCGGGCGAGGCCAAGATTCCGGCCCCGCCGAACAGGTGGAATCTGAAGCGAGACTTCGGCGCCAAAGGCGACGGGCGGACTGACGATTCGCAGGCACTACTGAACGCGGTTCGGTCGATAAAGGCGGGTGTGCTCTACATCCCGAAGGGGACTTACGTCATCTCGAAGCGCATCGACATCTCCAGAGGGAATCTGATTCTGCGCGGGGCCGGCCCGAAAGAGACGATACTCTACTTCCCGAATTCGCTGACAGACCTCTTCGGCAACACCTTCAACGAGGCCGGACACTCCCGCTGGTCATTCCGCCCGGGCCTCATCAACGTGACGGGGTCGGATTCCGTCACGGCCGAGACGCGTCTGGCTGCGGTCACGGCCCCGGCGCGGCGCGGCGATAAAGTCTTGAAGCTCTCGGTTCCCGTCTCCGTCAAAAGGGGTGAGTGGGTTCGTCTGGTCGAGAGTGACCCGCCGAAGGGGGAGGCGGCCGCGGGGACGCTCATACGGCATC
>JBEVJD010000230.1:0-36687 GCA_040510435.1 Pyrinomonadaceae bacterium
ACGTGATGCCGATGGCGGCGACGTTGGGGCCGCCGAGCGCGGCGCCGGAGGGGTTGGAGAGTTCGAGGTTGAGCGACTCGCCGGGCTCAAGGTAGCGGTCGTCGGTGATGAGCACGGGGAAGGTCTTCTGCGCCTCGCCGGCCGCGAAACTGAGGGTGCCGACGGCGGCGGTGAAGTCGGAGCGGTCACTGGCCGACTGGCTCAGCGTGCGGTAGTCCACGGACGCCGGCTGCGTCGTGTCGCCCGTGCGCGTGACGGTGATGATGGATTGCCCGTCCGACTCGTTCACGAAGTAGTTGGTCGCGCTGAACTGCACGAGCGAGGCCGAAGCCGAGGCGTCCTTAATGGTCGCCTGACCTTGGCCGTCGGCGACGACCGCGCGGGTCGTGTTCGTCGAGACGACGTTGAGGAAGAAGGTCTCGTCCTCTTCGGCCGTGCCGTCCGTGAGGACGGGCACCTCGACGTGTCGCATGGTCGTCCCCGGGCTGAAGATGACGGCGAAGTTGTCGGCCGTGTAGTCGCTGCCGGCCGTGGCCGTGCCGTTGGCCGTCTGGTAGTTGACGGTCGCGCCCTTGCCGGTCGGCTGCGAGAGCCTGATGGCGAAGACGGCCTTCGCCGACGGCCCCTCGCTGACCGTCACGTCCGTGACCGAGATGGTCGGCGGCTCGTCGTCGTCGAGGATGCTGACGGGGAAGGACGGGATGAGGGTCGTCGCCCCCTGCGGGTTCGAGAAGATGACGGAGAACGTCTCGTTGAACTCGTCGATGGTGTCGCCGAGGATGGGGATGACGATCTCGCGCGTGTCTTCGCCGGGCGCGAAGGTGAGCGTGCCGGAGGTGCCGACGAAGTCGGCGTTTACCGTCGCCGACCCGCCCGTCGAGGTGTTGAAATCAACGGACACGGCGCGGCTGGTGGCGCCGAGCAGGCGCACGGTCGCGACGAAGTTCCTCCTCCCGGCGTCACCTTCCGCGACCGAGAGGCCGGTGATGTCGGCCTCGTCCACCGTGAGCGAGAGCGAGGTGAACGAGGCGTAGATGTTGAGCGTGGCGCGCGCGTAGTGGCCGAGCGAGTCGAGGTCGGCCGTGCCGCTCAAGGTGAGCACGACCGACTCGGGCGACTCGGGCAGCGAGTCGTCGGCGATGGGGACGTTGAAGGTCTTCTCGGTCTCGCCCTCGGCGAAGGTGAGTTGGCCGGAGACGGGCGTGTAGTCGGCGCCCGCCGTGGCCGTGCCGCCGCCGGTCGAGTAGTTGACCGTCAATGTGCCGCGGCTCCCGCCCGTCCGCACGACGCGGATGGGCATGGCCCCCACGTCTTCGAGCGCGCCGAAGACGGCGCTGCGGAAATGGACGCTGCCCTGCGCTGAGCCGGCGTCGCAGGGCGAGAACTCCGAGGTGTTGCCCGCCGGGTCGGTGGCCGTCGTCGTGATGACCCGACCCTGCGCGAGTGGCCCGTCGAGCGTCACGTCGAACGAGGCGTTGCCCGCGGCGTCGGTCGTCACCTGCGTGTTCCCGACGGGTCGCGCGCCCTCGCCGTTCCCCGACGGGTCGCAGGCCGCGTTCGAGTAGAAGTCAACGCGATATTGCGTCGAGGGTTTGCTGGCGAGCGTGCCCTTAACGTTCGTCCCGCCCGCGACGTTGGCGAAGGAGGTGACGTTGGGGAAGTTCTGCAAATGGTTCCCGCCCTCGTCGGCGTCGCCCGCGTCGTTACGGTTCACGTACTGCGCGGAGTTGGCGTCGAAGAGGTCGATGCCGAGCTTCGCGTTCGAGAAGATCGAGTTGCCCCTGATGCTGTTGTTGACGGGGAAGTTGCTGACCAAGACGCCCGCGCCAAAGTTGAAGGCGATGACGTTGCCCTCGCCCGCGGCGTCGCCGCCGATGGTCGTGCCGCCCGAGGCGCTGGTGATGACGATGCCGTGCCCGATGTTGGGGAGCGGCCCGGTGCCGGCGGCGTTCGTGCCGATGTAGTTGCCGCGGATGACCGTGGACGTGGGGCCGGAGGAGATGAGGCCGCCGAGGTTGATGCCGGTCGTGTTGCCCGAGATGACGTTGCGCCCGCCAGCCGCGGCGCTGCCGATGACGTGCTGCGACCCCTGCACGTCGATGCCGGTCATGTTGCCGAGCGGCTGCGTCCCTGTCACGTCCGTGCCGATGAGGTTGCCCATGACGGTGGTGCTGCCCGGCCCGCAGCAGTTGAGCTGGATGCCCGCGCCGACGTTCCCTGAGATGAGGTTGCCCGCGCCCGGCTCGGTGCCGCCGATGACGCCCTGCCCCGAAGAGTAGACGCCCATGCCGTTGCCGAGCTTCGCCGTCCCGGTCACGTCGGTGCCGATGTAGTTGCCCTTGAACGTCACCGAGGGGTTGTTGATGAAGAAGTCCAGACGGACGCCAATCGAGTTGCCCGAGATGAGGTTGCGCGCTTCGGGCGTCGTCCCGCCGAGCACCACGCCCGCGCCTCTCACCTGAACGCCGACGCCGTTCTCAAGCTTCGTCGTGCCGGTCGCGTTCGTGCCGATGTAGTTGCCCTGGACGACCGCGTCGGCGCTCGACGCGTCCACGCCCCCGGCGCCGTTGCCGGAGATGAGGTTGCGCGCGCCCGGCTCGGTGCCGCCGACGACGTTGCCCGGGCCCGTCTGGCCGGAGACGCCGCTCAGGACGACGCCCCAGGAGTTGCCGCCGCTCACGTCGGCCAGCGTGGACATGCCCGTGGCGTCGGTGCCGATGTAGTTGCCCTTGATCTGGTTGCCGAACCCGGAGACGGAGATGCCGTTGCCGCCGTTGCCCGTGATGAGGTTGCGCTGCGCGGGCGACGTGCCGCCGATGATGTTCGACGAAGAGCCCGAGATGGTGATGCCGTTGCCGGTGTTGGCTTGCCTGACGATGCTGTCCGGGTCGAGGCCGATGATGTTGCCCTCGATGCGGTTGCCGCCGCCCGTCTGGATGAAGATGCCGCTGCCGCTGAACCTGTTGATGACGAGCCCGCGGACGACCGAGTCGCCCGCCGTGATGAGCAGGCCGGAGCCCGCGTTGACGAACGGCGACGACGAAAAGATGTTGGCGCCGCTCAGCTCGACGACGGGCGACCCGGCGAAACCGGGCTGCGTCGTGCCGTCGATGGTGACGGGGTCGCTGATGGTCGGGAGCGACGTGTTCAGCCTGATGGTGCGGAAGCCCGAGCCCGGGATGTTGAAGGTGATGCGGTCGTGCCCGGGGACGATGTTGGCGTCGAGGATGGCTTGGCGCAGCGAGCCGGCGCCCGCGTCGTTCGTGTTCGTGACGGCGAAGTCCTGTCGCGCCGCCGCGAAGTCGAGCGTCTGGTCGGAGGAGAGGTTGTTGACGTTGCCGCTGCCGGGGGTGAAGCTGAAGCCGACCGCCGAGGGCGTGACGGTGTAGTTGCCGCCCGCGGGCGCGTTGAAGAAGTAGTTGCCGGACGGGTCGGTCGAGGTCAGCTCGGTCTGCGAGCCCGTGAGCGTGACGGACGCGCCCGCGACGGGCGCACCGCCGGCCTCGGTCAGGCGCCCCGAAATCCTGTGCGTCGTCACGCCCGAAGTGAGCGTGAAGTTCGCGGTCTGGTCGGCGTTCAGGTTCGAGAACGTGTGCGAAGGGGGCGTGAAAGAGGAGCCCGCCTTCGACGCGCCGACGGTGTAGTTGCCGCCCGGTGGCAGGTTGACGAACTGGAAGGTGCCGTCCGCGCCGGTGAACTGCGTGCCGTTGACAGAGCCCGTCAGGCTCACCTTCATGCCCGGGACGGGGGCGCTGCCCGCGTCGGTCACGACCCCGCCGATGGTGGGGGCGACCGTCAGCTTCGAGACGAAAACGTCGAGGCCGGAGCGGTTGTAGGGCAGGAACGAGTCGAGCGTCACGGGGTAGTCGGTCGTGAAGCTGACGCCCGCGACGTAGGCCGAGCCCTGCGCGTCAACGGCGACGGAGGTTCCCTGGTCGGAGGTCGAGTTGACTGAGCCGGGGAAGGTGGCGACACGGCCGCCCAGCAGCGTCGAGTAGACGACGGGGCCGCCCGCGGGGGCCAACTTGATGACGAAGGCGTCGGAGTCGTTGGTGGGCGAGTCGGTGAAGCCGTAGAGGGTCGTGGGGGTGACGGGGTCGAGGACGAGGGTGTTCAGCGCGTAGGGCAGGTTGCTGTTGATGAGCGCCCAGTTCGCGCCGCCGTCGGTCGTCCTGTAGATATTGTGGGTGAGGCTGAAGCCGTTGTTCCTGGTCAGGACGGCGTAGACCGTCGCAGTGTGCGCGGGGTCAACGACGATGAGCCGTATGACGCCCGTGCCGCTTAAACTTTGTGTCCAGTTCGCGCCGCCGTCCGTGGACTTGTAGACGCCGCTGATTGAGTTCAGATACAGCGTGGACGTGTTCGCGAAGTCTACGGCGATGCGCCCGACCAGCAGGTTGTTCGGCAGGCCGTTGCTGGCGAGAGACCAGTTGGCGCCGCCGTTCGTCGTCTTGTGGACGCCACCCTGCGCGGCGGCGTAGACGACCGAAGGGTTCGACGGGTCGATGGTGATGGAGATGGTCGCGACGGGCGAGTTCGTGCCCGCCGGCTCCCAACTCGTGCCGCCGTTCGTGCTCCTGACGATGTTGGTGCCGTTGAAGACGTAGACGTTGGACGTGGTCTGCGGATCGACGGCGATGGTGTTGACGTAGGAGAAGGCGCTGCTCGACGCGAGCGGGCTCCAGTTGGCGCCGCCGTCGGTTGTCTTGAAGAGGGTCGGGGTGTTCGAGATGTTCGGGATGACGCCCGCGTAAAGTGTCGTCGGCGTCTTCGGGTCAACGGCCAGCGCGGCGATACTCGGAGCGGTCAGGCCGTTGCTCGAACGAACCCACCTGCGACCGCCGTTCGTGCTCTTGTAGACGCCGCCGTCGGTCGCGGCGTAGAGGACATTGGGCGCGAGCGGGTCGATGACGAGGCCGCGGAATTGGGCGGGGTTGCCGAGGACGTTGGCGACTTCGAGGCCGAAGCTGTCGTTCGTCCAGTTGGCGCCGCTGTCGGTCGTCCGCCAGAAGTTGCTCTGATTCTTGAGCGTGTCGGGCGTGAGCGGGAAGGTGTTCGCCGCGGTCGTGCCCGTCAGGTAGGCGGCGCCCGTAGAGTCGAGCGCCATGCTCTGCGCGAACCCGCCGCCGAGGTAAGTCGAGTAGACGAGCGCCGAGCCGGCGGCGTTGAGCTTCGTGGCGTAGGCGGTGCTGTTGCCCTTGGGCGTCGCCAGGACGGGGTTGAGCAGTGGGAAGTTCGTCGAGCCGGTCGAGCCGCCGACGTAGGCGTTGCCCGACGAGTCAACCGCGATGTCGTTGCCGCGGTCGTCGCCGTTGCCGCCGAGGTAGGTCGCGTAGGTGAGCGCCGAGCCCGCCGCGTCAATCTTGAAGACGTAGGCGTCCCCGCTCGCGAAGGGGGAGCCGCCGCTGAGTGTCGTCGAGAAGGCACCGGCCGTCACGGGGAAGTCGGTCGAAGAGGTCTCGCCGCAGGCGTAAGCGTTGCCCGACGAGTCGAGCGCGACCGAGCGTCCGGTCTCGTTTGAGGCACCGCCGACGAAGGTCGAGAAGAGGACGGAACTCCCGGCCGCGTTGAGCTTCGTGACGAACGCGTCGGTCGTGCCTTTCAGCGAAGAGGCGCGGGGGCCCGCGACGTGGAAGTCGGCCGAAGAGGTCTGACCCACGACGTAGGCGTTGCCCGAGGAATCGACCGCGATGGCGTCGCCCTCGTCGCTGCCGTTGCCGCCGAGGTAGGTCGAGTACATGAGGTCGTCGCCCGCGGGGCTCAGCTTCGAGACGAACGCCTCAGAGTCAGGGTTGCTGCCGCCGACGAGCGTGTCTACCCCGGCGTAGACCTGCGACGAAGTGCTAACGGCGAGCGAGAGCACGGTCGCCCCGCTCATGCCGCTGTGCACCTGCGTCCAGTCGGCGCCGTCGTTCGTCGTCTTGTAGACGCCGCCCTTCGTCGTGCCCGCGTAGAGGGTCGAGGGCGCGTTGGGGTCGTAGGCGAGCGAGGTGACGGTGAGGTTGTTGAGCCCGTTGTTGACGGCCGACCAACTCGCCGCGCCGTTCGTGGACTTGAAGACGCCGCCGTTCGTGGCGACGTAGAGCGTGGGCGTGCTCGTCGGGTGCATGACGAGGGCGCGGATGCCGCCGCCGGGCAGTCCCGTGTTCGACTGCGCCCAGTTCGCGCCGCCGTTGGTCGTCTTGAAGACGCCGCCGGAGCCGGCCGCGGCGTAGACCACCGACGGGTTCGTCGGGTCAATGACGAAGTTGGAGATGCTCGCGAAGTTGAGGCCCGTGTTCGACGGCGCCCAGTTCGCGCCGCCATCGGTTGATTTCATGACCTGGAAACTGGTGCCCGCGTAGACGACCGAAGCGTTGGTGGGGTCAACCGCCAGACCGGTGACGCTCGAACTGACCCCCGTGCCCGAAGGCGACCAGGTGGCCCCGCCGTCAATGCTCTTGACGATGGCGGGGGAGTTGAAGGTGTTCCCGCC
Source organism: Pyrinomonadaceae bacterium (assembly GCA_040510435.1). Lineage (GTDB taxonomy): Bacteria > Acidobacteriota > Blastocatellia > Pyrinomonadales > Pyrinomonadaceae > QHXN01. The sequence goes on from JBEVJD010000230.1 coordinate 6,476, forward strand.
CGCGTAGAGCACCGACGGGTTGGACGGCGTGATGGCGAGCGCCGCGGCGAAGGTGCTGCCCGGGTTGTTGAGACCCGTGTTGAGCAGGTTCCATTCGGTGCCCGCGTCGGTCGTCTTGTAAAGCCCGTTGAAGGTCAGCGAGTAGAGCGTCGCGGCCGACGACGGGTCGGCCCACATCCGCGTGACGGGGCGGTTCTGGAGCCCCTTGTTACTCGGCTGCCACGTCGCGCCGCCGTCGGCGCTCTTAATCAGGCTGTCGTTCGCGCGGACGGCGTTGACCGTGGGGTAGTCGGAGGAGCGTGTGACGCCCGTGACGTAGGCGCTGCCGGCCGAGTCCAACGCGATGCCGAGCCCCGTGTCGTCTGAGAAGCCGCCGAGGTATGCGGTGTAGACGAGCGCCGTGCCCGCCGGGTTGAGCTTGGTGACGAAGACGTTTGACGAGCCGCTGCCCGCCGGGACGATCTTCACGCCGGGGGCGGGGAAGGCGAGCAAGCCCGCGGCCCCCGTGACGTAGGCGTTGTTCGAAGAGTCGAGCGCGAGGGCCGCCCCGCTGGTGAAACTGAGATTGTTGACCACGCCGAGGAACGTCGAATAAGAGAGGATGGGGTCAATGACGAGCGGGCGGCTCGCGTCGTAAGCCCCGACGCCGAACTCGACCTCAGTCCCATTGATTTTGTACCCGCCCTCGATCTCCCTGCGCGAGCCGTCGTTCGCCGTCTGGTAGATGACGGGTCGCTTCATGCGCACCTCGCCGCCGCCGACCGTGAGGACGAGGCTCCCGTCCTTCTCATCCAACTTCGCGCGCTCCGCGCCGTCGAACTTAATCTTGATGCGGCGCGGGTCTGCTCCCGGCGCTAGATGGAAGTCGTATTCGAGCTGCCGCTGGTTGCCGTAGTAGACGAGGTCGATGCCGGGGTAGACGCCAGCGTAATGCACCTTCTCAAACACGGGGACGCCCGTGCGCCAGTCGGCCGGGTCGTTGCCGACGAAGTAGTTCAGACGGCCCGGCATCAAGTCGCGCCCCTCGACCTTCGGCTCGGCGCTCGCGCCCGACAGACGCATCCGCAGGACGCGATAGCCCTCCTCCTGTTTACCGTCCGCGCCCTTCTTCCCGCCGCCGCGGCTCAGCGCCAACACCGCCTCGTCCGGCGTGAGGAACATGACGTAGCCGTCACCGCGCGAGAGGAATCGCACGCGCGCGTCGGTCTGCCCGCGGTTGGCTTCGAACTGGAGCGGCAGTCTGCCGTAAGCCTCGGCCGCTGCCTCGGGACTTGCGGCGCCCGTGTTCGGCGCGGACGTCGCTGCGGCGCGGCCGTCGGCCTCGGCGGGTGTGGCCGAAGGGAAGAGGGCTACGCCGAGCGCGAACAGGGGGAGCAGCAACAGCAACAACGCGGTCGAAAGTTTATGGCGCACGGGGGCGTGCGAGCGGCGAGAGGAGGACGAGGGGCTCGGCATTGTGTAGCTCCGGGGCTATGTACGCCCTTCGGAAGGGACGTTTGGGGTGACGGAAACTTTAAGTGGCGTGGGGAGTAGCTTCCGTTTTTCGGTGAATCGAAAGGGGAGGCTAAAAGCTCTCCCGCTCGTCAGATAGGACGCGAAGCCACGGGAGAATACCACGGCGCACGCGCCCGTGAAAAGAGTCAATCAAGTGTTTGTTGATGACCTCGAAAAAGATGCCGAACGTCGGCGGGCTAAGGCCGCGCCCTCAGTATTCTGGCCCCGAAGAGTCCTCCGGCGGTGTTCTCCGCGTGCGCCCGAAAGCGCACCTCGACCTTCTGCTTACCGCGCGTCAGCTCGAAGGGGATGGCGTAGGTCTTGTCGAAGAACGCGCCCGGCTTGTCCCGCTGCAACGTCTCGGTCGCGATTAGTTTGCCGTCAACAAGGATGTCGAAGGTGCGCCGGCCCGTCTCGCCGCCCCAGTAGGTGCAGACCAGTTCGACGGGGAGGTCGGGCGCGACCCTCATGTCGAACGAGAACCAGCCGCCGTCCGGCGCGTGGCGGAGCTTGCGGTACTGCCACTCGCCCGCGGAGGTCTTCTCGCCCTTCTGCCCGTGGTCAACTTCGGACTGCTGCTCGCCGGGACGATATTCGTCAACCGTCCGCGCGTCTAACTCGGCGCGGCGCGCCGACTCCGCACGCATGGCCGCGCTCCGCTCCGCGTACAGCGCCGGGGTCAACACGTCCCAGTAGACGTTGTAGTGGTTGTAGAAAATCTCGTTGAAGGGTCGCAGCGTCACGTCCCGCGGCCGGCCGGTTCGGGCGGTGCGGAATGACAGCCCGTTTCCGCGCACGCGCCGCACGGCTCCTGCCGGCTTGCCGTTCTGCGTCACCAGTACGGGGACATCCGCCACCGGCGCGCGGAAGTTGTCCCACTGCTCGACGGCGTAAGGAATCGTCTTGCTCTCAGGCACCGGCCCCAGGTCGCCCGCGAGCACCAGAGGGCCGTAAAGGAACGCGACCTTGCGCGCGTCGTCGGGCGTGGCCTCTGTGCGTACCGACATCGGGATGGTGACTTGAAGAACGTCGCCATTTCTCCACGCGCGGCGGACTTCAATGTAACCGTCGTGTGTTGCCGGCGTGCGGAGCGGCTTCCCGTTCAGACGTAACCGCAGGCCGCCGCTCGCCCAACGCGGTGAGCGCACTTTCAGGCCGAGCGTCACGGGCCGCTTCGGGGCGAAGCGCAGCTCGACCCGGTCAGAGTTCGGGTAGGCGGTCTGCTGCGTCAGCACCAAGCCCTTCTCGTCCCAGTTGAGCCGCGAGGGGATGAACAGGTTGACGTAGAGCGCGTCGTCGCCGCGGAAGTAGATCGAGTCGTTGTACTTCGTGTGGTTCTCCATGCCCGACCCGACGCAGCACCAGAAGGAGTCCTCGGGCGTCGAGTAGGTCTTGAAGTGTCCGGGCTTGAGCGACATGAAGTAGGCGAACATGCCGCGCCGCGGCTCCTGCGAGCCGAGGATGTGGTTGTAGAGTGCGCGCTCGTAGTAGTCGAAATACTCGGCCGAGGGCCGCCACGCGAAGAGGTGGCGCGTGAGCTTGAGCATGTTGTAGGTGTTGCAGGACTCGGCCGTGGCCGGCCCCAGACGCTCCGACAACTTGTCGGGCTGGCCGAAGTGCTCGTTCTCGCTGTTGCCGCCGATGACGTAGGAGTGTTGACGCACCACGCGCTCCCAGAAGTTGCGCGCTATCTCGCGCCCGCCCTCATCGCCGGCAACTTCGTAGAGTCGCGCCTCGCCGATGACCTTCGGGATTTGCGTGTTGGCGTGTTTGCCGGCCAGCTCGTCGCGACCTTCTAAGAGCGGGCGCATGATCTCCTCGTGGTGGAAGCGGCGCGCGGCGTCGAGGTATCGCTTCTCGCCGGTCAGCGCGTAGAGGTCGGCCAGCGTCTCGTTCATGCCGCCGTGCTCGACGCGCAGCATCCTCTGTTGTTGCTCGGGCGTGAGGTTGCGCGTCACGTCCTCGACCCAGTCGGCCAGATTGAGCGTGACCTCCTTCGCCTGCACGTTCCCCGCCAGCACCCACGCGTCCTTCAGCCCTGCGAGCACCTTGTGCTGCGTGTACCAGGGCACCCACGCGCCGCCCTTGAAGTTGAAGCTGCCCTGCACTTCGACCTTGCCGTCCCGAAAGCCGCGCATAGTTTGCAGCTCCAACGGCGGCAGCGCGCCGACGTAGCCGTCGCCGTACGCGCGCTGGCACTCGGCCATCTCTCTGACGATGTAAGCGACGCGCTCTTTAAAGCGCGCGTCACCCGTCGCGGCGAACTGGTGCGAGAGCGCCGTCAGGTAATGCCCGAGCGTGTGACCCGCGACGCCTTTCGACTCCCAGCCGCCGTAGAGCGCGCCCTTCGGTCGCAGCCCCGCGTACTTGCGCGTGTTGTGGAGCAGACGGTCGGCGTCGAGCCCGAGCAGGTACTTCGCGTTGCGCTCCATCGCCGCCCGGAAGGGGCTCGCCAGCAATTCAACCTGCCGCAGCTCGAAGGGCTCGACCGACGCACGCGAAGGCCCCGCGGCGTCAGAGGTCACGCGGGCGGGTTGAGGGGGCTCAAACTCTCTGACGGCGGGCGTGGATTGAGGTCGGGTCGTGGCCGCGCCCGCCCCGAGCAGCACGAAGGCTTGGAGGAGAGTGAACAGTCGCTTTATGGCGCCGCGCCGGGTCTTCCTGCTTACGTTTCGCTTTCGCATCGGTCTCTCGTCGTGACGGCAACGCTTCGTCTGTGCTTCCAAAGGCTTTCGGGTATAATCCCCAAACCGCGCTCGTTCGACAACTCTCTACAAGTCTAATTTAAAGACAGGAGGCTCGCACACCTTGTCGGTGCGGAGTTATACGGCCATTCACTGCGCGCTCGGGCTGGTGCTGCTGCTGCCGTTTGTTCCCGCGCCGTGCGCCGACGCGAGGGCGCGAGTTTCGCAGGGCGGGCCCGTCACAATCACGAGCCTCGAAACCGAAGCGGCGGCCGAACCGCTCGGCATAAACGAACGAGCGCCGCGTCTGAGTTGGGCGCTCGCGAGCGCGCGGCGCGGCGTGATGCAGCGTGCATACCGTCTGCTCGTCGCCTCAGGCCCGGCGCTCGCGCGCGCGGGTCGCGCCGACGTTTGGGACTCGGGGAGAATCGAGTCCTCAGACCCCTGGGCCTTCTACGCGGGCCCCGCGCTCAAGTCGCGGACGCGTTACTACTGGTCGGCACGCGTGTGGTCAACACACGGCGCGAGCGATTGGTCGCGCCCCACGTGGTTCGAGACGGCGCTGCTCGACGCGCTCGAGTGGAAGGGTCTTTGGATCGCTGGGCCTGAGCGCGGGGGCGTGCTGACGGAGGCCGAGGGGGCGGCCGACGACGCGAGCATCCGAGAGGCGGGCGAGTTCTGCCGGCCCGTGCGCTGGCTGACCGGGGTGTGGTCGGCGCAGCTCGTCAAGAACAATCAGGGGGAGTGCAGGGAAGTCCGCCCCGCGTCGATGCTCCGCACCTCCTTCCGCGTCACGAAGCCAATCGCAAAGGCGCGCGTCTACTCCTCCGGCCTCGCATACAACGACCTGCGCGTCAACGGCCTTCCCGCCGCGGGCAGCGTGCTCGACCCCGGCTTCACCGACTACAGCGAGACGGTGCTTTATACGACGAGCGACGTGACGAGCCTGATACGTCAGGGCGAGAACGTGATAGCCACCGAACTGGGTTCGGGTCAGTTCGACGCCGCGGCTCGTTCATGGGACTGGGGCTGGGAGCAGGCCGAGTGGCGCGCGACGCCGCGCCTGCGGCTCGACCTCTACGTCACTTTCGCCGACGGGTCGGAGCAGGTCGTTTCTTCCGACGCCTCCTGGAAGGTGAGCGTGGCCGGCCCGACCCGCTACGACAGCTATTACCTCGGCGAGACCTACGACGCGCGGCGCGAGGTGAAGGGCTGGGAGCGGCCGGGCTTCGACGCCGCGGGCTGGCCCACGGCGCGCGTCGTTGACGCGCCCGCAGGCACTTTGATGGCGCAGACGAACGAGCCCATCCGTGTCGTCGGCAACCGCAGCCCCGGCGCGCGCACTGAGCCGTCGCCGGGCGTCTACGTCTACGACGTGGGGCAGAATCTCACGGGCTGGGCGCAGCTTAAGGTCAGGGCGCCCGCCGGGACGGCCGTCGAACTCTTCTACTCGGAGAAGCTCGGCAAAGACGGGAGGGCGAGCGACGCGGGTAACGAACTCGTCTTCGGTCAACTTCAGACCGACTACTACGTGGCGAAGGGCGCGGGCGCAGAGACGTGGTCGCCGCGCTTCACGTACAAGGGTTTTCAGTATCTACAAATCAGCGGCCCGAACGGCGCGTCGCTCCCGGCGGGGGCCGGCGTCTCGGTCGAGCGAATCCTTCAGGTGCGCTCCGCGCTCGCGGCCACGTCGGCCTTCGACTCGGGCAACGCGACGCTCAACCGCGTCCACCGGAACACGACGTGGGCCATACAGAACAACCTGCACGGCATCATCACGGACACGCCCGTCTACGAGAAGAACGCATGGACGGGCGACGCACAACTGACCTCGGGAGCCGCCTCGACCCTGTTCGACACCGAACGGCTCTACCGGAAGATGTTCAGGGACATGCTCGACGCACAGACCGAGAGTGGCGAGGTGCCTTTGCTCGCGCCGAGCAACCGGAACTACGGTTACGACGGCAAGCCCGCCATCTTCAAGCAGGCCGACTGCTGCGGCGCGACGCCCGCGTGGGACGCGTTCTGGTTCGTCATCCCGTGGGAGAGCTATCAGCGCTTCGGCGACCTGCGTGCGCTTGAGAAGACCTACCCGGCGATGCGTCTCTACCTCGACAGTTGGTTGCCGCGTTGGACGGGCAGGGACGGCGACTCGTACGACCACACGCTCACGGCCGGCCTGGGCGACTGGGTGCCGCCCGAAGGCGTCCCCACCGTCAACGCGATTGCCTCGACCGCCTACTACGCACACTTCGCGCGCATCGCCGCGGACGCCGCGCGCGCCCTCGGCAAACGGCAGGACGCCGCGCGTTATGAAGAGTTGTTCGGGAAGATTAGCCGCGACTTCAACGCGCGTTTCCTCGGGACAGACGGCGTCTACCGCGAGAAGCCGGGCGACCCTTTCGTGCAGACGGCGCAGATACTCCCGCTCGCGTTCGGCCTCGTCCCCGAGTCGCGGCGGCAGGCGCTCGCAGACCGTCTGGCCGCCGACATCAGGGATAACCGCGGCGGTCGCGCCTACGTCGGGATTCTCGGCGCGCGCTACGTCCTGCCGGTGCTGAGCGCGGCGGGGCACCACGACTTGGCCTACGGCGTGGCGACGCAGACGGCCGAGCCGAGTTGGGGCTACTGGACGGATGTCGCCGGCTTCACCTCGCTCGGCGAGCACTGGCCGGCCTCCACGCGCTCGAGCAACCACCACATGTTCGGCTCGGTCGTCCAGTGGTACTACGAAGACCTCGCGGGGATGCGTCCGCTCGCGCCGGGCTATAAGGTGATAGAGTTCAGACCCGAAATCCCTTCCGGCGGGCTCGACCGCGCGTCCGCTTCATACGAGAGCGTGCGCGGGACGGTCGCCACGTCCTGGCGAAGGACGACGAGCGGGCTCGAACTCGACGTGACGGTGCCGGCGAACGCGACGGGGCGCGTCTACGTCCCGGCCGAGAGCGCGCGGGCCGTCACAGAGGTCGGGGGCGGCGCCGCAACGCTGGCCGAACGCGCCGAGTCGGTGCGGCTGGTCGGCGTCGAGGGCGGCCGCGTCGTCTACGAGGTGGGCTCGGGCGTCTACCGGTTTCGGGTTGCGGTAAAGTGATAACGTGCAGACAGGGTTTGATGTCATCCTGAACGCGGGCTCGGGGGGGAGGCGGGCGGAGGAACTGCGCCAGTTCATCGCCGAGCAGTTTCGCGCCCAGGGGGTCGAGGCAAACATCCTGCTCGCCGGAAGCGGGAAGGACTTGGCCGCGCTGGCGCAACGCGCGCGCGAGGACTCAAGCGAGGTCGTCGTCGCGGCGGGCGGGGACGGCACGATTAACGCCGTCGCCTCGGCACTCGTCGGCACGGGAAAGAGCCTCGGCGTCCTGCCGGTCGGGACGTTCAACTACTTCGCGAAAAACCTCGGGATACCGCTCGACCTCGCGGAAGCAGTCGGCACGGCGGCGCGGCGGCACACGGCCGAAGTTGACCTCGCCGAGGTGAACGGGCGCATCATCCTCAACAACGCGAGCATCGGTCTCTACCCCAGCATCATACGGCAGCGGGAGCAGGAGTACCGGCGCTGGGGCCGCCGCCAGTTGGTAGCCTACGCGGCCGTGGCGCGCGCGCTCTTTCAGGGCAGCCCGTTCCTCGGCGTCCACATCTCGGCCGGGGGCGAGGAGTTGCCCGTGCGAACCCCGCTCGTCTTCGTCGGCAGCAACAAGTACCAGATCGAGGAGTTCGGCCTGCCCGGAGGCGAGTGCGTCGGGCGCGGCGAGCTGGCCATCTACGTCGCGCGTCCGACGGGATGGACGGGGTTGATGCTGTTGGCCGTGCAGGCCCTGCTCGGGCGTCTGCACGGCGAGCGGCGGCTGCAACTCATCTGCACGGAGAAGGCGAGGGTCACCACGCGCCGCCCGCGTCTGCCCGTCGCGCTCGACGGCGAGGTGCTGTTGCTTGAGACGCCGCTACGTTTCGCGACGCGCCCCGCGGCGCTGAAGGTGATCGTGCCCGAAGAGCGTGCCCGTGACCTTCCTTAAGACCCGCCTGTAACCTCACGCCGCTTTGTAAACGGCGATGGGGGCCTCGCGGCCTTTGACGTGAACGTGCCCCATCGGGGTCGCCCCGTCGAAGTCGTCGCAGACCGCCTCCCAGACCGTCTCCGAGATTAAGAGCTGCGAGCCGAACCGCTTGTTCAGTTGCTCGATGCGCGAGGCGAGGTTCACCACGTCGCCGATGACCGTGTACTCGCGGCGCAGTTGGGAGCCGATGCTGCCCGTGACGGCCTCGCCCGCGTGGATGCCGATGCGGACGAACGTCGGCAGGACGTTCCCCGCGGCCACCACCTCCTCGACGCGCGCCAGTATCTCGCGCGCCGCGGCCACCGCGTTGTGGCAGTCCCTCCCGTCCGAGACGGGCGCGCCGAAGACGGCCATGAAGCCGTCGCCGAGGAACTTGTTGATGATGCCGTGATGCCGGTTGACGATCTCGATCATGAAGTCGAAGAGTGATTCGAGATATTCGACGACCTCCTCGGGGCTCCTCGCCTCGGCAAAGCCCGTGAAGTTCCTGATGTCGAGAAACATCACGCACACGTTCCGCCGCTCGCCCGACAGCGCCTCGCGCTTCTCCAACAGCTTATCCACGACGGCCGGCGAGACGTGCTGCCCGAACGTACTTAACACGTTGTTGCGCTCCTCGGCGAGCCTAAAAGAGTGAAGCAGGCGTTTCTTTATCTGGAGCGCGACGAGCCCGGTCAGCACGCCGAGCCAGAGCAGCACCACGCCCCTCATGACGTGCACCGACCCGTTCAACGAGAGCGGGTCGGGGGCGCCGCCGCCCGCACCGTCCACGTAAGCAAGCCCGACCACTACGTATTCGAGCGCGGCCACCGCGCCCGTGAAGACGCACAGCCTGAAGTTCAGGCGCAGCGCCGAGAGCACGATGAAGAGCGGGTAGGCGATGGCCGGCGCCGTCGCGATTGTCTCGGCGTCCGTGTAGGACGCGGCCACTAGAATCTGCGCCGTCGGGCAACTGGTCTCGACGAACGCGGTGAAGTAGCGGTAGAGGCGGGGCAGCCTCCGCCCGCGACGGTTGAGCCGGCCGAGCAGTGCGCGCTCGCCGAAGAGGTAGAGCGCCCACGCGAGCAGGACGACGAAACGCCAGTGGACGAACGTCGCTGCGTCGCCGCGGAAGGCGTGCTCGACGCCGTCCGGCAGGTATCTGACCGGGACGACCGAGAAGGCCACGCCCAGCCCGACGACGACGAGCAGGACGCTGACGCGCAGTTTCTCCGTGCACAGCGTCTCGCGCTCAAGCTCGTCTTCGACGAACGTCGGCCCGCCGCGGCGTAGCTCTTCGCCGCGCGCCGTGTCCCCGAACAGGTGCATTGAGTTCGTGGCCATACGAAGTCTCTACTGCCCGGTGCCTTGCTCGCCGGCTGCGCTGACGCGCCCGAAGTGACCGCGCCAATCCTCTGGCGCCAGCAGCGCCAGCGCCGCCAGCGCGGCGATTGCGCAGACGATTCGCAGCACGAATATGAACTGCATTAAGTCCAGCCTCAGACGACTCATGCCTCCTCCTCTCTCCCTCGGCCGTCCCATTCGCGGCGCGCCTCCCTTGTGCAAGCGCGGGGCCGCACGGGAGGGACGGACGGTTTAAAGTCATAAGTCGTTGAAAAGGGAAGAGAAGGTGGTGCGAGGCTGGTGAGGGCGTGCGCGCCGACGGCTCGTGCCCGCGGGGCGGCCGATGCGGTATGCCGCGTCGGAAGCCAAATACCGTTTCGAAGGATTTGAAATCCGGAGACTGAGACGGCTCTGCTTTTCATTTAAGAGGAACTGAAATATATTCTCGGGCGCAAATCTGCCGGCGCGCGGGCAACGCTCCGACGTGTGCCGGCAGTTTCTCCGACCTCGCTCGCGGCGAAGCCCGAGACTTCGCCTTCAGACATGTCAGAAGAGACGCGGCCCCCCGAGACGCAGACCGCGCCCCCCGCGCGGGGCTCACGCAGGAGCGTGGGCGAGCCGGAGCGCGCGCAAATCCTGCTCGAAGTGACGAGCGCCGTCGTCTCGAACCTCAGCCTGCGCGACCTCCTGCTGGCCGTCTCCGGCTGCCTCAGGCAGTTCTTCAACCACGACTTCGCCAGCATCGTCCTCTGCGAAGAGGAGGGCGGGCTGCTGCGCGTGCACGCGCTCGACGCGCCGCCGCCGGGGGGCGTGCTCGGCGTCGGCACGCTCATGCCGATGGAGGGGACGCCGCCCGGGCTCGCCATCCGCACGCGCCGGACGGTTCTGCGCGAGCGCATAGACCTCGACGAGTTCAACTCGCCGCAGGTGCGCATGGTCTACGCGGCGGGGCTGCGCAGCGGCTGCTCCGTCCCGCTCATCTCGCACGAGCGAGTGCTCGGAACCATCAACGTCGCCAGCCTCCGCGAGGCGGCCTTCACACGCGAGGACGCGGAACTCCTCCGGCAGATAGCCGACCCCGTCGCCATCGCCGTCGAGAACGCGCTCAACTACGAACGCGCGACGAAGGAGGGCGCGCGCGTCCGGACGCTCCTCGAAGTCAACAACGCCATCGCCGCGAACCTCAACATCAGCGATTTGCTCCGCGCGACTTCCGGCTGTCTGCACGCCTACTTCAAACACGACTTCGCCGCCCTCTCTCTCTACGACGAGCAGACCGACAGCCTCCACGTTCACGCCTTCGACCGCGCGCGCCCCGACACGGACATCTATGAGGGCGAGCCCGTCCCCGTGGAGGGCACACTGACGGGGCTGGCCTTCACCACGCGCCGCGCGGTCTACCGCAGCCCCATCAACGCCGAGGAGACTCACGCGCCGATGGCGCGGAGGTTCTTCGAGCAGCAGGGACTCCAATCCTTCTGCTGCGTACCGCTCATCTCGCACGGCCGCATCGTCGGCGTCCTCACCCTCGGGAGCCGGCAGCAGGGGGCCATGACCGCCGAGGACGTGGAGCTGTTGGAGCGCATCGCGGGGCAGGTCGCCATCGGCGTCGGGAACACGCTCAACTTCGAGCGCGCGCAGAAGGAGCGCGAGCGCGCCGAGACGCTGCTTCAAGTCAACAACGCCATCACCACGAGCCTCGACCTGCGCGAGCTGCTGCGTGCGACCTCGGACTGTTTGCGCCGCTACTTCAAGCACGATCTGGCGGGGATGGCGCTCTACGACGCCGAGAGCGACCAGTTGCGCGTCCACTCGCTCGACCTGGCGCAGCCCGCGGCGCAGTACGTGGACGAGGGCTTCCTGATGCCGCTCGAAGGGAGCCCGGCGGGGCTGGCCTTCACCACGCGCCGGGTAGTGCTCGTCCCACGGCTCGAAGACTGGGAATACCCTTCGCCAATCGTCCAGCGTGCGCTCGCCGCCGGGATTAAATCGAGTTGCAACGCGCCGCTCGTCTTCCGCGACCGCCCGCTCGGGGCCGTCGCCGTCGCCAGCCGCCGCGAGTCGGCCTTCAGCGAGGAGGACGCGGAGCTGCTGGGTCACATCGCCAGCCAGTTCGCCATCGCGGTCGAGAACGCCTTGCAGTACGGCGAGATCGAGGGGCTGAAGAACAAGCTCGCGAGCGAGAAGCTCTACCTCGAAGAGGAGATTAAGGCCGAGTACAACTTCGGCGAGATCGTCGGCCAGAGCCGCACGCTCAAAGCCGTCCTCGATCAGTTGAAGACCGTGGCGCCGACCGACTCGGTCGTCCTCATCTGCGGCGAGACCGGCACGGGCAAGGAGCTGATCGCGCGCGCCATCCACGACCTCAGCAGCCGCCGCGAGCGCACGATGGTCAAGGTCAACTGCGCGGCCATCCCGACCGGGCTCCTTGAGAGCGAGTTCTTCGGCCACGAGAAGGGCGCGTTCACCGGCGCGGTGACGCAGCGCGCCGGCCGCTTCGAGCTGGCGAACAAGGGGACGCTCTTCCTCGACGAGGTGGGCGAGATTCCTTTGGAGCTACAGCCGAAGCTCCTGCGCGTGCTTCAGGAGCAGGAGTTCGAGCGCCTCGGCGGCTCGCGGACGATTAAGGTTGACGTGCGTCTCATCGCCGCCACCAACTGCAACCTGCGCGAGATGGTGGCCGAGAAGAGGTTCCGCAGCGACCTCTTCTACCGCCTGAACGTCTTCCCCATCTTCCTGCCGCCGCTGCGCGAGCGCGCGGGCGACATCCCGCTCCTCGCGGGCTACTTCGCGCAGAAGCACTCGCGCCGGATGAACAAGCGCATCGACGCAATCCCTTCGGAGACGGTCGAGGCGCTCAGCCGCTACCACTGGCCGGGGAACGTCCGCGAGCTTGAGAACTTCATCGAGCGCGCCTGTATCCTCACGCGCGGCCACGAGCTACAGGCTCCGCTCACGGAGCTGGAAGTCACCGCCGCGTCGAGCGAAGACGGGCGACACGCCCCGCCCGCGGCGCCCGCCGAACTGCTCTCGCTCGCCGACGCCGAGCGCGCACACATCGAAGAAGTCCTGCGCCACACGAAGGGCGTGGTCGGCGGCCGAGGAGGCGCCGCCGAAATACTCGACCTGCCCATCTCGACCCTGCGCGGGCGAATGAAAAAGCTCGGCCTGATGTAGCCCAACCTCCCTCCCGAATCCCATTCTCAAGAGTCGCATCTTCAATGCGGCATCCCGCATCCGATGCGGCATGCCGCATCCGACTCTGCGTGTCGGCACGTCGGCCCTCTCTGAATCCTCAGCCCCCTGACACTTCTTTTCCCTAACTCCCTCAACGGTTTACGCACCATCCACGGCGCGCGTCGTCGTCGCGGCCCCGTGCTTGCACTTAGGGCGGCAACGTCAAGGGGCGGAAGAGGGAACGAGAAAGATGACGACACGCATAACACAACTCGAAGGTCGCGTCGCCGGTGGGCGTGCGCTGCTCCGCGTCGAAGGCACGCTCGGCCGCGTGGAAGCGGAACTGTTGGAACAGGTCTGCTCAGACCTGAAGGCGCAGACCGGGGCGAGCGTCACAATTGACCTGACGGACATCAGCTTTCTCGACAGCGAGAGCGCGTCGGTGCTCGCGCGTCTGCGGCGCGAGCAGGAGGTTGACCTCGAAGGAGTTCACTTCTTCGTCCAGCAGGTCATTGAGATCGCGGAGCGGGCGCACCAGTAACGGGCGCAAAGCAAAGTTGAAAGAAGGGAACAGGTGAAACATGCAACGATGGATGAACGACATTCTCAGAAACGCACGCGCCGCCGCCTTCGTCGTTGCCGCCTGCGCGCTTCAGGCAACCGGCGCGCACGCGCAGCAGGCGAACCCTTTGCCGGCCGACCCGCCCGCGGTCGCGCCGAACTACGAAGCGCCGCCGCGTGAGCTGCCCTCGGTCGAGAGGGTCGGCGTGGAGGCCGGCGAGCCGCAGGCGCTGACGCTCGACGAGGCCATCCGCCTCGCGCTCGAACACAACAACGACATCGAGGCCACGCGCATTGATGTCACCGTCGCCGAGCACGATTTGACGGCCGCACGCGGCGCCTACGACCCGCGGCTCACCTCCGAGACATACTTCGAGCGCAGCGAGACGCCCGTGGCCTCGTTCCTTGCGGGCGGGCGCGGCGGGGCCCTGAAGACGACGGACGTGGGGGGCACATTCGGCTTCGAGGGGCTCTCGCCGCGCGCGGGCGGCTCCTACAAGTTCGAGTTCACGTCGCGCCGGCTCTCGTCGAACAACATCTTCAACGACATCAACCCGGCGGTCTCCAACGGCTTCTCGTTCAGCTACACGCAGCCGCTCCTGCGCGGGCGCAAGACCGACGACACGCGCCGCCGGGTCGAGATCGCGAAGAAGAATCTTTCGTTGACAGACGCTCAGTTCCGCCGCCGCGCGACCGAGGTCATCACGAACGTCGAGCAGGCTTACTGGGAGCTGGCCTACGCGCTCCGCAACCTGCAAATCCAGATTGACGCCGTGAAGCAGGCGCGCGCGCAGGCCGAGTCCGACCGCCGCCAGGTCGAGCGAGGCGTCATCGCCCCGGTTGACCTGCTCGAATCGGAGACGCAGGTCAAGAACTTCGAGCAGCACGTCTACGCGGCGCAGGAAGTGGTCGCGCGCGCCGAGAACGGCCTGAAGAAGATGCTGGCCCCCGACCGCCGCGCCGGCCTCTGGTCGAAGGCGCTGCTGCCCGTGACGCACGTCAACGTCGAAGCGCCGCGCGTCGCGCTCGAAGAGGCCGTCCGTTCGGCGCTCAGCAACCGGCTCGAACTGTCGGAGCTTGCGACGAGCGCCGAGATTAACAAGATTGACCAGCGCTTCTACCGCGACCAGACGCGCCCGCAGATTGACCTGACCGCGAGCTACAGCAGCAACGCACTCGCGGGCAGCCTCCGCAACGAAGTGAACCCGCTCGTCTCGGGTCTGGTCTCGCTTCAGAACCGCGTCAACCAGCTCTCGACGCTCTCGGGTCTGCCCGCGCTGCCGGTGACGACGTTCGACACGAACGGCGACATCGTCGGCGGCTACGGGCAGTCGCTCAAAAACCTCTTCGCGCAGGACAACCCGACGGTGAAGGTGGGCGTGCGCATCTCGCTCCCCTTACGCAACCGCACGGCGAAGGCGAACTTCGGGCGCTCGGTCGCCGAAGGCCGCCGCGTCCAGAACGAGCGCGCGAAGGCCGAGCAAGTCATCGAGGCCGAGGTGCGCGACACGTTGCAGGCGCTGCGCTCGTCCGAGGCGCGACTGGCCGCCGCGGCCTCCGCACGCTCGACGGCCGAGCAGCAGTACCAGAGCGAGCGGCGCAAGTTTCAGTCGGGCATGTCAACGGCCTACATGGTCTCGCAGCGGCAGATCGACTTGATAGCGGCGCGCGGCCGCGAGCTACAGGCGCAGACCGACCTCAACAAGTCGGTCGCAGACTTCCGCCGCGCGACCGGCAGCACGCTCCAGACGCACAACGTGGCCCTGCGGCCGGGCGACCCGTCGCGCAGGTTCGAGCAGACACACAACCCGGCGGCGCCGAACACGGGCGAAACCGCATCCGGCTTCGAGAAGGAGTGAACATGTCTACCGCAACATACACGGAAGCAGGCTCGAAAGTTACTGGCGCGGGCGCACCGTCTCGCGCCAAGGCGAAGAAGATCATCCGCGCCGCCATCGTCCTGATCGTCATCGTGCTGGCCGGGTTCATGGTCTGGCGCTACGTCTTCAGCGGCCCGGCCGTCGCGCCGAACGTCATCCAGGTCAGCGGGCGCATCGAGGGCGACGATGCCGTCGTCGCGTCGAAGACCTCGGGGCGCATCCGCGAAATCACGGTGCGCGAGGGCGACGAGGTGAAGGCCGGCCAGGTCATCGCCATCCTCGACGACGAGCAGGTGCGCGCGAGGGAGGAACAGGCCGGCAGCACCGTCAGACAGGCCGAGGCGCGCGTGCGCTGGGCGCAGCAGCAGATTTCAGTCCTCGAAGCCGAGCTGGAACAGAGCAGGCTCGGGACTGACCAGGCGCAGCTCGACGCCGAGGGCAAAGTCAGGCAGGCCGAGGCTCAGGTCGCGCAGGCAGAAGCGCAGCTCGCGCAGGCCGAGTCCGAGCACAACAAGGCGCGGGTTGACGAGGAGCGCTACACGGCGCTCGCCGCCAGCGGCGACATCCCCGAGCAGAAGGGCAGCCACGCGCGCTCGACCTCCGAAGCGCTGGGGGCGGCAGTCCGCGCTTCGCGCAAGCAGGTGGACGTGGCGCGCGCGGCGCTCACGTCGGCCAGAGCGACGCTCGCCAACCCGGCGATACGCAGCAGCGAGGGCGCGCGCGTGCGCCAGCAGATCGCGCAGGCGCAGTCAGACATCGCCGCGGCTCAGGCCGAGATGGGGCGCGCGCAGGCGCAGTTGGGCGAGGCGCAGGCGAACCGTCGGGACTTGCAGATCGTCGCGCCGATAGACGGCACGGTCGCCACGCGCTCGGCGGAGCCGGGCGAGGTCGTCGCGCCGGGAACGCCGGTCTTGACGCTCGTCAACCTCTCCTCGGTCTACCTGCGTGGCTTCGTCCCCGAGGGCGAGATCGGCCGCGTGCGCACGGGGCAGAAGGCCGAGGTCTTCCTCGACTCGGCGCCCGAACAGCCCATCGAGGCCGTCGTCTCGCGCATAGACCCGGAGGCGTCCTTCACGCCCGAGAACACCTACTTTCGCGACGACCGCGTGAAGCAGGTGGTCGGCGTCAAGCTCACGCTCCGCGGCGCCGTCGGCTACGCCAAGCCCGGGATGCCGGCCGACGGCAAGGTCTTCGTCGGGTCGAATGAGGTGGCGTTAAGTCAGAAGTAACCACAGAGCCACAGAGGCACAGCCCGGTGCCTTATGTCTTAGAAGCTGTGGCTCTGTGGCTCTGTGGTTAAGCCCGGGCACGATAAACGCAACTGACTAAAGTTTGAAGGAGCGAAACGATGACAGGCGCGTTGGAAGAACTGAATGAAGTCGAGTCGTTCGACCTCGAAGAACTCGCGTTCGACGAGTCGGAGGCGGCGAAGACGGAGGAGCCGCGGGTCGCCATCAGCGTGCGCGACTTGCGCAAGTCCTACGGCGCGCTCGAAGCGGTCAAGGGCGTCGGCCTTGAGATTAAGGCGGGCGAAATCTTCGGCCTCATCGGGCCGGACGGCGCGGGCAAGACCTCCGTCTTCCAGATACTCGGCGGCGTGATGGCTCAGACCGCGGGCGCGGCGGAGATGTACGGGGTGAGCGCCCGCGACGCGCGCCCCTTCGTCGGCTACCTGACGCAGACGTTCAGCCTCTACCAGGATATGACGGTAAAGGAGAACCTGCACTACATCGGCGAGCTGCGCCGCCTCGAACGCGCGCAGATCGAGGAGCGCGGGATGCACTACCTCCGCATGTTCGACATGGCGCGGTTCACCGACCGGCTCGCGGGGAGTCTGTCGGGCGGCATGAAGCAGAAGTTGGCGCTGGCCTGCGCGCTCATCGCCGAGCCGAAGATTCTGCTGCTCGACGAGCCGACGACCGGCGTTGACCCCGTCTCGCGCCGCGAGTTCTGGGACACGCTCGTCCACTTGTCTGGGCAGGGGATGACGATTGTCGTCGCCACGCCGTATCTCGACGAGGCCGAGCGTTGCACGCGCGTCGCCCTCATGTTCGACGGGCAGATTCACCAGACGGGGACGCCGGCCGAGATACGTCGCGGCCTCGGGCTCGAACGGCTCGAAGTCCACGCCTCAGACCTCGGGCGCGCCGAGGACGTGCTGGCGTCAACGGAAGGCATTGACGACGTGCAGCGCTTCGGCGACCGCCTCGACCTGATGGTCAAAGACCCCGCGCGCGGCGAAGAGTTGACGCGCGCGGCGCTCGCGGGGGCGGGGCTTGAGACGCGCGGCGTCCGCCACACCTCGCCGACGTTGGAGAACGCCTTCGTCAGCATCCTCCGCGCGAGCGGCGGCTCTGCGGCGACGCCGGCCTTCCCGCGCCGTCGCCAGTTCCGCGAGCGCCCCGCGGGCGCCGTCGCCATCGGCGCGCGCTCTCTACACAAAAGGTTCGGCGCCTTCCACGCCGTCAATGACGTGAACATCGAGGTCAAGTACGGCGAGATTTACGGACTGCTCGGCGCGAACGGTGCGGGGAAGACGACGACCATCAAGATTCTGTGCGGCCTGCTCTCGCCCACGAGCGGCGAGATGGAGCTGGCCGGCGAGCGCGGGAGTCTGCGTTCGAGCTTCGTGCGCCAAAGGCTCGGCTACATGTCGCAGAAGTTCTCGCTCTACGACGATCTGACGATTGAGGAGAATCTCGACTTCTTCGCGGGCGTCTACGGCGTCCCGCGCGAGGAGCGCGAGGAGAAGAAACGCTGGGTGCTCTCGGTCTCCGGACTCGAAGGCCGCGGGCACATGCTGACGGCTTCCTTGCCCGGCGGCTGGAAACAGCGCGTGGCCTTCGGCGCGGCCGTGATGCACGAGCCTTCGGTGCTCTTCCTCGACGAGCCAACCTCGGGCGTTGACCCGCTCGCGCGCCGCGCCTTCTGGAAGATGATCAACTCGTTCGCCGACCGCGGCGTCGCCGTGTTGGTGACGACGCACTACCTCGAAGAGGCCGAGCAGTGCAACCGCCTCGGCTTCATGGTCGCGGGCGAGCTGGTCGCGCAGGGCACGCCGACCGGCATCAAGGCCGAGCAGGGCGGGCACCTGCTCGAACTCGTCACCGACCGGCCGCAGTCGGCCGCCGACCTGCTCAAAGAGACTTTGGAGCGCTGGCGCGTCTCGCTCTTCGGCGACCGCCTCCACGTCATCGTGGACGAGGAGCCGGACGCGGGCGTCCGCAACATCACCGAGCGGCTCGGCAGCCGCGGGATTCGCGTGCTCGACGCGCACGAAGAGTCCTACTCGCTCGAAGATGTTTTCATCGCGGTCGTGGAGAAGGCGAAGAAAGGAGTCAGGAGTCAGTAGCCAGAAGTCAGAATAAAGGCCGACGCCGGCGCGCGGTCTTGGCTTCAGAGTCGATACCCGTCAGGCGGAGCCATTCTGACTTCTGACTCCTGACTCCTTCAAAGTCATGAAACGAATCATCGCTCAGACACGCAAAGAGTTGACGCAGACGTTCCGCGACCGCCTGACGCTGGCGCTGGCGCTCATCCTGCCGCTGGCGCAGATGTGGCTCATCGGCGAGGCCATCTCGCTGTCGGTCACAGACCTGCGGGTCGTCGTCAGCGACATGGATCAGACGCCGCGCTCGCGCCAGTACGCGGAAGTGTTGCGCGGGTCGCTCACCTTCCAGGTCGTGTCCCTGCCCGCGGACGAGCAGCCCGAGCGCGCGCTCGACGACGGGCGCGCGCACGCCGCCGTCATCATCCCCGAGGGCTTCGAGCGCGACCTGCGCCGCGGCACGGGCGCGGAGGTGCAGTGGCTCCTGGACGGCGCGGACGCCAACACGGCCACCAACATGCGCAACCACGCGAACACCATCACGGGGGCCTACAACCGTCTGCTCGCGCCCGGTGACGCGCGGCCGGCGGTCGTCGCACGCGAGCGCTTCTGGTTCAACCCCGGCAACGACGAAGACCAGTTCATCGGCCCGGGCATCTTCGCCGTCGGCCTCGCGCTCTTCCCGCCGCTGCTCGCCGCGCTGGCCGTCTCGCGCGAGGGCGAGCAGAAGACGATTCTGCAAGTCTACGTGTCTAGCATCTCGGCGCACGAGTACCTGCTGGGGAAGATTCTCGCGTTCTTAATCATCGCCGCCGCGGAGTGGGTTCTGACGCTCGCGCTCGCCGTCCTGCTCTTCGGGCTGTGGTTCAAGGGCGACCCGACGCCGTTCATCGTCAGCTCGTTCCTCTTCCTCTTTTGCAGCGTCGCCTTCGGCGCGATGATCGGCGCGCGCATCCCCGACCGCGCGGCGGCCATCCAGGCGATTCAGAACACGTGCTTTCTGCTCTCGTACCTTTTGTCGGGCTTCATCTTCCCGGTCTCGAACATCCCCGAGAGCGTGCGGTGGGTGTCGTACCTGATTCCGGCGCGCTACTACATCGAGGTGGCGCGCGACGCCTTTGTGCGCGGCGGCGGCTGGCCGGCCGTGTGGTACGTGCCCGTCGCGCTCGGGCTGCTGAGTACGGTTTACTTCGTGTCGGCGTGGGCTCGGATGCGACACATGCAGGTGGAGGCTTAAGATGAGACTGCTCAGGATGCTCACGGACAACCGCTTCTGGCCGCTCTTCATGAAGGAGCTGCGGCAGATTAAGCGCAACCGCAAGCTCGTCGTGATGCTGATTATGCCGCCGACGGTCAACCTCGTGCTGCTCGGCTTCGCGATGAACTCCGAGGTCAAGAACGTCAAGCTCGGCGTGGTGGACTACAGCCGCACGGCCGAGAGCCGCGAGGTGGTCTCCGCGTTCGTCGAGAGCGGCTCGTTCCAGATCGCCGAAACGTTCGGTTCAGCCGAGGCGCTCGGCGGGGCTTTGAGCGCGGGCCGCCTGGACGCGGGGTTAGTCGTGCCGCAGGACTACGCGCGTCTGCGCGCGCGCGGGCAGACGGCCGAGGTGCAGATACTCGTTGACGGCGTGGACTCGAACCGCGCCGGGATTGCCGCCGGCTACGCCGCGCTCGTCGTCGGGGCGCTCAACGAGCGGCCGGGCTCCGCGGGCGTCGCGGCACGCGCTTCGGACGTGAGGGGCGGGGCGCGGGTGGAGCCGCGCGTGGCGGTGCTCTACAACCCGGGTCTGCGCACGTCGTGGTTCATCGTGACGGGGACGATAGGGCTTCTGATGGTCATGATCGGCTCGTTGGTCGCCTCGGCCTCGATGGTCAACGAGAAGGAGAGCGGCACCATCGAGCAGTTGTTGATGACGCCCGCGAGCAGCACGGAGATCATCACGGCGAAGGTGGCGCCCATCATGCTGCTGCTCTCCGGCGACATCCTGCTCGCGGTCGGCGTCGTCCGCCTCGTCTTCGACGTGCCCGTGCGCGGGAGCCTCCTGCTCCTCTTCTTCGCGGGGATGCTGTGCGTGCTCGCCGGCATCGGCATCGGGACGTTCATCGCGACCTTCACGCGCTCGCAGACGCAGGCGCAGTTGATGGGCTTCTTCGTCAACCCGCCCCTCTCGATGTTGTCGGGTGCGACGACGCCGCTCGAAGGGATGCCCTACTGGATGCAGCAAATCTCTTACGTCAACCCGATCCGCCACTTCTCGGCCATCGCGCGCGGCGTGCTGCTCAAAGGGGTCGGGCTCGAAATCCTCTACCCCAACCTGATTGCGCTCACCGCCTTCACGTTCGTCATCGTCGGCGCGAGCGTGTGGCGGTTCAGGAAACAGCTCAGTTGAGGTGAACCTTAAGACGAAAAAAGAGGCACGGCGGGCGCTTCGGATGTAGCGCCCGCCGTGCTTTAGACTGAGCCCGCCTCACCTGGAGAGCCGCGCCTTCATCCGGAGGAACGATTCGGCGAAACGTTTCCGGTGTTTGACTAGTTGCCCCTCGACCAGCGGGTGGAATTCGTCGGCGCCCAGATAGATGTTGGCGTTGTACGCCCTCTCGACGAGCGGCACGCAGCGCCGCGCGTATCGCACCTCGCCCATCAGGACGAGCGCGACGGCGGCGTAGTTGCTGACGCTGCTCGGGTCTTTCAGGAATCCGGCGATGCGCGGGGCGTACTCTCTGGCGTTCAAGATGCCCAGTGCCAGCAGCGCGTCGGAACGGTCGAGGCTGTCGTTAACGTCGAGCAGACGCGCGATGCGACCCTTGTACTCGACCGCGCCCATGACGGCCAGCGCCTTCGCCGCGTCGCCTCTCCTGAACTTATCGTTCAGCAACAGTGCCACGTCCTTTGCATACTGTCTGGCCCCGATGCTCGCCAGCGCGTAGGCCGCCGCCTCCACCGTCTCCCTCTTGAATTCGCTGCGCAGCATCCCGGCCAACTCGCCGGCATACTCCTCCAACACCCCCATCTCGGACAGCGCGTAGATGGGGCTGTCGTCTCCATAACTGAACTCTTCGTTGAAGAGAAGTGCGGCCACGTCCTTCGCGTGCTCTTTCGCGCGCAGCTCGCCGAGGGCGATGGCCGCGCCCGAGCGGTCGTAACGGTTGCTGCTCCGGAGCATCCGGACGAATCTCGGCACGTACTCGCGCGCGCCGAGTCGGCTCAGCGCGGCGGCGGCGCGGGCGCGTGAGGTGACGGCGTGATGAAATTTTCCGTCTTCTTCGGGAGGGTCTTTCTTTTCCAACAGCAGCGCGATGGACGGCACGTAACGCTTGTCGCCGGTGATGCCAAGCATGGTGGCGGCGAAACCGGCCACCGTGTCGTCGTGCGAGTTCAGAAAGGCCGCCATCCTCTCTTTGAAGCCCCGGACGCCGCCCACGCCGTCGAGCAGCGCCGGGTCTTGCTTCTCGAAAGAATTGAACAGCACGAGCAGCGGTTTCAGTACCTCGTCAACCTCCTGCTTCGACTCGTAGGCGTGGGTGACTGTCCACATGCCGCCGGTTAGAAGGTTCACCGCGCGCGGCTCGTTGAAGCGCTTCCGAAGCTCCTCCCACTCCTGTCTGTCCACGGCATCGCCCGCACCCGGCGCCTGACCGAGCGCGGCCGCGGACACGCAGACGAGCAGGAGCAGCGCCGTCAAACGGTAGGTAAAAGCAAACTGCATCGGCACCTCCGATAGAAACGTTTCGGTTACTTGCGCCCCTCGCCCCGGGCGGCGGGCAACTCCAACCTCGGGTTGTCCCCCGGCTTCAACGAGACCCTGCGCGCAGACGCGGCGCGCGACCTGACGTAACCTTCGAACGAGCCCGCGGGCTCTTCGCCGGGCCGCCAGACGAAGAGGAGATAATCGCCCGGCGGGGCCTCGACGGAGAACTCTCCGGCCGTGTCGGCGCGCACGTAGAGGCGGGAGGTCTTCGACTGCCACAACTGCTCGTCTGCGGCGACGAGCAGGACTACGGCGCCCGCGGCCGGCGAACGGTCGTCGGAGTAGAAAATTTGCCCGGATACTTTGGCCGGGTCGGAGCCGAGGTCTATCCGCACCCCTGCGGTCTCCGCGCCGTCCGCGACACGGAGCGGCCCGCGCAGCAAGTCCGCGCCGTTGGCCGTGATTGAGCGGATGTAGTAACGCTTACCCTTGGCCATCGTCACCTCGAGGTTGACCTCGCCCGGCGTGACGGCTTCGAGCAGGAACGTGCCGTCCTGCTTCGCCAACGCGTACGACCCGAAGAGCGATTCGATGCCCATGCCCGGCGTGACCGCCGAGACCTTGACGCCGAACGAGGGCGGCGCGCCTCCGTCCACCGTCACCACCCCCGAGATGCGACCCCCTTCCGTCAGCTCGATTCTATGGTCGGTGATGTCGCTCGAACCTAGGGTTAGAGTCAGACGTTTCTGCACGTTCGGGCGGTCGAAGTCGGAGGTGTAAGAGTCGCCGGCCGTGTCCTTACCCTTAACGCCTTCCGGCTTGTCCGTCTTCTCGGCGGGCAGCGAAGCGATCACGGTCAGAAGGTAAGCGCCCGGCGGAACGTCTTCGAACGACCAGCGACCCGCCTCGTCCGTCTCCACATAAGGGGCGTTGCTGCTCATCATGGTGAAGAGCATCATGTCCCGCATCATGGTGTCGTCCTTGGTGTAGTCGGCGGGCGTGATGTTCTGTAGAAAGTCTGTGACGGAGACTTCGACGCCGGGGTCGGCGCGCCGCCGCAGCATGACGGTGGCATTCGGCGCCGGGTCGCCGCTGCGCCGCCACCTGACTACGCCTGAGAGTCGCCGCAACTCGTTCTCGGCGAGCCGCACGTCAACGTCTTCCGAATCCTCGCCCGCCACGACGCGCACCGCGGCCGCGTCTTTCGCGCTCGCGGCCGCGGGGTGGTAGCGGGAGGCGAGCCCCACCCCTTCGGTGCGCGGGAGGAGGTCTTTGCCCCCGGCGCCCTTCTCGATGACCCCGACCACGTACTCTCCCGGCGGGAGACCTTCGACGCGGTAAGAGCCACGGTCGTCGGTGCGGGCGAGGTCTGTGAAGTAGCGCGTCAGCTCGCCGCCCTTCCGCGTGTAAAGCAAGAGGTAGGCGCCCGCAACCGGCTCCCCGTCGGAGTATGTGACGCGCCCGCCGAGCGCGCCGCCGCGCTCGACGCTGAACTCGACTTTGGCCTCGCCGTCTTCTCCGACCGTCACCCGGCCGATGCTCTTCTCGATGCCTTCGAGTCCCAATCCCGTGTCGCGGAAACTGAAGCCGCTCGAACGCGAGACGATGCCGGGAGCGTCCGCGGCCACAATGTACTTGCCCGCCGGCACGCCGCGGAATCGGAACTCGCCGCGGCGGTCGGTCAGCGTCCGCAACAAGTCCGGGTGGTTGATGTCGGTCAGCAGCGTGACCACGGCGCGCCTGACGGGCTTGCCGTTGTCGCCGAACGTCACGCGCCCGCGCACCGTCGCGCGCCCTTCCTTCTGTTGCCCCCTCGCGCTGCGCCCGGAGGTGCCTTGCGTCGAGCCCCCTTCGCCCTCCTGCGCCGCCGCACTGACGTGGATGAAGAGGGCCAGGAGGAGCAGGGTTATCGCGCGGCGCGCGGCACGTGCGTTCGGTTGCGTCGGGTAAGACTTCATGCAGTTAGCAAGTCTGCGTACCACTCCCGCGGAGGAAGGTGTGACTATCTCTCGCCGCCCATGACTTTAACACCCGAGACGCTTTCGCCCGCCTTGAGCGTGACCCGAGCGAGCGTCGATTGAGAACGCCGTACGTACTCCTCGTCGAGCCTGAAATTCTGCCTCAACAAGTCACGCCCCGGCATGGCGGCCACGAAGTATTCGCCAGGCCCGCCGGCAATCTCGAAGCGCCCACGGGCGTCTGCACGCACCACGCGCGGCAGGGCCCCCGCGCGCCGCAGTTTCTCGTCGGCCGTGACGAGCACGACCCACGCGTGCGCGAGCGGCGAAGTGCCGTCGTGACGTGAGAGCGCCTGCCCCTTGAGAGTGGCAACGTCGGCTGCGAGCACGACGCTCACGCCTTCGACCCTCGCCCCTTCGCCGACACGGACGGGCTCGCGCAGGAGGTCAAGCTGATTTCTTGAAATCGACTTTACGTAGAAGCGGTCTTCGGGGAACCCGCTCACGCGGAACCGGACTTCGCCGGGGGGCACACTGTCGAACTCGAACTTTCCGCCTGCTCTCGGGAAAGTCGTGTCCACCTCCTCGCCGTCTCTCAGCGCCTCGATTCGAACGAAGTCGGGTAATCCTTTGCCCCCCTCGACCGACACCGTGCCGCTGACGCGGCCGCCCTCCTCCGCCTCCAACTTCAGGTCGGCGAGGTCTGCGCCCGAGACTGTCAACTCTCTTTTCACGGGCAACACGTTCACGCTCCTCGTGCCTTCGAGGCCGGCCGCGACGTACGCGGTGGTGGGGCTGACCGTCAGGAGGTATTCGCCATCGGGCACACCCGAAACCTCCCACCTCCCGTTCCTGTCTGTCCGCGCCGACTCGTCGCCGGACAGCCTCTGCGGGAACGCCCCCTCGTCCTTGCGTGTGAGCATGATTTCAGCGCCGGCCACGGGGTGCCCGCCGCGCTTGAGGGTGAAGGTGCCGCCGAGCTTGCGCGTCGTCCGCTCGGGGATGCGTATGTCTACCCTGTCGGTGTCTCGCCCCTCGTAGACGCGCACCGGCGCGGCGTCTTTGACAGACCCGGCGGAAGGGAAGTACGTGACGACCAACGAGCCGTCCCCGTACACGTCACCCTCATTCCCTTCGACGCCTCTGGTGAGGCGGCTTTCGGAGACGCGGACGATGTACTCGCCTGCGGAGAGCCCCCCGACGCGGTAGACGCCGCGCGAGTCAGTCTTCAGATTCGCCTTGTCCCTTGAGTATCTCTCCCAGGTGGAGGTGACCCAGACGATTCGACCCTGCCGCAGTCGGAAGAGTCGCACTTGCGCGTCCGCCACGGGCTCGCCGTCTTCGTAAGTGACGCGGCCCGTAATCGCGCCGCCGCGCCTCGCGCGGAGCATGATGTCGGCGCCCCTGTTCCCGTCAACCTCGACTTCCGCGAGTCCGTCACGCGACTCGACCAGATCGAGCAACTCCGCGGCCGCGTCCGAACCGGAGACGACGTAGGGGGCCACGAGGCTCGGCGCCAACGCCAAAAGGGAATAGCGCCCGGCGGGTAGTTCGTCGAAGCTGAATTCACCCTTGACGTTGGCGACGGCCCCGCCCACTCTTTCGCCCGTCCGGGCGTTCGTCATGATGACTTCTGCCCTGCGAACGGGGTTGCCGGTGTCGGCGTAGACGACGCGCCCGCGGACTGTCGAGCGGGTCGCGGCCCCGCCCGCCCGCACACGCCCGGCGTCGCGTGTTTGTGAGAACACCTGCGGCGTCAGCCGCGGACAGTTCAGCGCCGCGGCGAGTATGAAAATAAGGGATAAGAGTGTTGGGGCTTTCAAAGTCTAGGGCCTTCGCGGCGGTATTATCCCGGCGAGTGCGCCGAGAGTAAAGAAGAGGCGCCGCGGCTAGACGATTCGGAAGACCTGACCCCTGGGAACGAAAGGCAGATGTTGGCCGCGCGGGAGTAGAAAGGCGTGGGGACGCCCGACGTGCAGGCGGTCACAAAACCCGTCGGTGATGATAAGGAGCGGGCCGCGCTCAGGGAAGTCTTCGGCCTTCTCAAGTAGATCAATGCCCGGTTGCAGGATTGTCCCGCCCCTCCCGCGCACCTTCACACGGTCGGCGATGGCTTCCGGCGGCATGTAGCCCTGGTCGTACGTCACCGCGTCGCAGAAGACGACGCGCACCGCCGGCACGTCGCGCGAGATGCTGTAACTGGCAATCGCCCCCAGAGCCTTCGCCAGCAACTCCCTGTCCATCGAGCCGGAAGTGTCGAGCACCACGCCGAACGTGCGCCCGTCCTCGGCCCCGGCCGCGGGCACCCAGCGCGGCCGAGGGATATCGGGCGTCGCCGACTGCCTGCGGCTCAGTCGCGCATACGAGCGAACCTTCTCCAGGGGTGAGAAGTAATTGTCGAACCACTGCGCCAGCTCCACGTCCCAGGGGATGGGTGGCTGACTGAGCGCGCGTATCTCCTCGACGAGCCCGAGGGGAAGAAAACCGCGCCCCTG
This sequence comes from Pyrinomonadaceae bacterium, assembly GCA_040510435.1. Taxonomy (GTDB): domain Bacteria; phylum Acidobacteriota; class Blastocatellia; order Pyrinomonadales; family Pyrinomonadaceae; genus QHXN01. The sequence continues at coordinate 33,117 of JBEVJD010000230.1, forward strand.
CTCTTCGTGGTAAACGAGCCCCTGGCCGAGCGCGCGCCGGTAGAAGTCGTCCAGCGAGAGCCCGTCGCCCGAAGCCCACCACTCGGGCCCCTCCTTAGCGAGCATGTCGCCGCAGCCCACGCCGCGCAGCGTCGCCAGTTTCCTGAAGCGGCGCATGTCGGTCGCCATGCGGTCGTACAGCGCCTCGGCCGACAGCCCCTTTAACTCCGGGTCGTAGAGCGCCCCGAACGCGGGCAGACGCCCCACGCCCATCTCGACGAGCCAGCCGTTGATGACGTAGTCGCAGGCCACGTTCCAAAGGTACGGGTCGCGCCCCTCGCAACGCGCCTGGTGCCGCAGCCCCACGTGCAGAATCTCGTGCGCCATCACGAAACGGCACTCGCCCTCGTCCAGCCCCGCGGCCGGGTTGATGTATATCTCACGACTGAAGGCGTTCACGGCGGCGACGGAGATGCCCATGCGCGTACAGACGAGAGGGTCTTCGATAATCTCGAAGGCGGCGGCCAGCGCGCCGAGCAGCGGGTAGCTGTTGATGAACCACGCGCGCGCCATCTGCGCCGCCGAGCGCTTGTTACTGTATGCCCCGAGGTGAGACTCAACCCCCGCGGCGACGTTCACGGCGCTGGCGACGGCCAACGACAGACCCTTGCCGAAGCACGCCTGCCAGTCCACCTTCCGCCCCGGGCGGCTCTCGGTCGCCGGCTCGACAATCATGTCACTGTGGTGGGGCCCCGCCGTCCCGAAGCCGCGCAACTGTTCGGGGATGCCGCGCCCGCAGAAGTCACGGTGGAGGCGCTCCTCCGAGGCGGAAGTGAACTCGTCCGCGTAGCTCAACTCTTCCGGCGGTCGGCCGAGCTTAAGGTCTGACAGGAACTTTGCGATGAAGCAGTCGCAGGCGGCGTTCCATTCGCGCGCGCGCGGCTCGACGCGGAAGTGGCCGAAGCCGAGGTGGAGCAGGCAGTGGGCCAGCACGTAGACCCACTCCTCCGGCTCGCCGCGCCGCGCCGGGTGCGCGTGGATGACGCCGCCCGAGGTGACGACGGCCCAGCCGTCAGGGGGGCAGCGGTTCCCCTTGCGGCGGTACACGCTGGCGTGCGCCAGCAGGGGCGCGAACATGGGGTGGTGGTTGATTCTTGCGAGCCCGCTTGCGAAGTTCTTCGACGCGACATCACTCTGCGAGTCGCCGCCGCCGCCCCGTCCCTTACGCGCCATCCTTCTTCTCCACCAGGCGCGGCAGGTCGCGGACGATCTCGACCACGAACCAGTCGGGCAGCGCGTCGCCCTCGCCCTGCTTCGAGACGACCATCTGCGCCATCTCAAGACTGATCGAGGCCAGGTCTTTGAGCAGCGTCTTGGCGCGGTGGGCCAGCTCCTTGTAGCCGTTGGCGACGCCGGACTTGTCCGCCGGCAGTTCTTTGACGAGCTGCGCGCGGAACGACTGCGAGAGGAAGTAGAGCACGTCCCTGTCTTCCGGCCGGTGCGGCCAGCCGCACTCGCCCTTCAGGATGGACGTGAGCCGGTACTTGCTCCGCACCTGCTTGATGAAGGCCCGGAACTGCCCAGCGTGGTGCGGCGACAGGCAGCCGAAGGCCAACAGCTCAAGGGTCTCGTCCGTCAGTCGGTCGCCGTACCCGCGCATCGCGTCGCTCAGGATGTGCCAGGCGCGCGGCGAGGAGAAAGGCTCCTCGTGCTTCGGCGGCTGACTCCACAGATGGTCGGGGCGCGTGCGGATGTATTCGACGACCGAATCGTGAACGCCCTCGCCGCCGGCCCAGTCGAGCCACTCGCGGTGGGACGCCTTGAGGTGGACGTGCACCATGCGGTTGAGGAGCGCCGACGACATCGGCTTGACGATGGCGCTGTCCTGCGCGCGGTTCCCCGCGCCGATGACGATGGAGCCCTCCGGCAGCGAGTATTCGCCGAGCCGCCTTTCGTGGATCAGGCTGTAGAACGCCTTCTGGACTTCGTGAGAGCAGGCGTTGAGTTCGTCGAGGAAGAGGCAATAAGGCTCCTTGCGCGCGATGGAGCGCGGCGGGCAGAACCGGCTCGTCCCGTCCTCGATCTGCGGCACGCCGATGAGGTCTTCGGGCGCGAGCTGGCTGCCCAGGAGCGAGACGCACTCCAGGCCGACCTCCGACGCGAACTGCTGGACGAGCGAAGACTTGCCGATGCCGGGCGGCCCCCAGATGAAGACCGGGCGCACGACCGCCACGTTGAGCAGAAACTCCGTGAGTTGTTTGGGTGTGATCGTAATACTCGCGTTCAAGTTTAACTCTTCTCTGTCTAACCCGTTCCCTATCGTTCAGACCGGCCGAGGGCCAAAATGAAAAACTACTTTGAAATACAAAGTAGTTTTTGTCAACCGTTTTGTTGTTATATAAGTGAGCGCTCTCGGCCTCTTTCTCTACGGCCTCTTTCGTTTTTTGCCGGCGGGTGAAGGGTCTCTGTTCGGGCCGACGCCTTGCGTCTTGCGGGCGCGGTCGTCCCTGAGTTCGATGACGAGGCGCAGCGGCGCGGTCTGCGCTGTGGGACTGACCTCAACCTCGGGGGCCGTCAGCAGTTCGACGCCCCGGCCGCTGTCGGGTTCCCAATCGGGGTCGGACGGGATCGTCGCCGCGACGCGGTAGCGCAGCCCCTCGTAACCCTGTAACTTGAAGCGCCCATCATCGTCGGTCTTCAACCCCAGGTGCACGAGCCTCCCCGACACGACCTCTGTGTAACTCACCTCGGCCCCGGCCACGGGGCTGCCGTCCGACCAGACGACCGTCCCCGTCATCTCGCGGGGGGCGAGCGTGGGCGGCAGTCGAAATTCGATTCCCGAAAGGTGCTGCCCCTCGCCCACGTTGATGACCTCCGCCGCGGACTCGTCGGCAGTCGAAGGGTAAAACGTCTTCCTGTAAGGCATGTCCTCGTCGGGAGCGTCGAAGGTGTTGACCGCGAGGATGTAGCGGCCGGGCGGGAGCTGTTTGTAGATAAAACTCCCGTCATCCTCCGTGAATTCCCACAGCCTCGGGAGGGGCTTGCCGTCTCGCCCGATGGGCAGCAGGTCTACGGACTTGCCCTTCAGGGGCAGCCCTCGCGCGTCGAGCAGTCTGCCGGCGACGCGGCCGTCGGTCACCGCGCTGATGTTCACCTCGGCGCAGCCGCGGTCGTGTACCTCGACCACCCGTTGCTCGAAGGGCGAGAGCTTTTCCGGCAGCGTCACGCGCACAGTGTATTTCCCGGGCGCGAGGCCCGAGAGTCGGTAGCGGCCGTCGCCGCCGGTCATCACCTCCTGGCGGCTTCCGCCGGAAGTGGCGACGACTAAAGCCCCTTCGATGGGGCCGGCCGGCTCCCGCGCCCCGTGCTTCTCAAGGTCAACCGTGTAACGTTGCGCGAGCCCGTAGATGGTCGCGCCCGGGGGCAAGTCCGAGACGGCACGCAGGAACTTGAGGTCGTCCGCGGCCTCGGAGAGCGGCCGCGTCCGCGTGCAGATGCCGGTGCCTATCCGCCCGCCCGCCTTCGAGTCGTAGCCGTAGACGAGATACTGCTTCCCAACCTCGAAGGTGTACCCGCAGTCGCCGCCGCCGCC
>JBEVJD010000231.1:0-7248 GCA_040510435.1 Pyrinomonadaceae bacterium
GCGTGGACGCTCTTCGACGTGCTCGACTACAGCAAGGACGACTTCCTCCGCCGCGGCGCGAAGAAGGGCTCGGTGCGCGTCACCTTCCAGAGCGACCTCGACGAGCGCCGCTACACCATCTACCGCGACACGGGCTCGGGCTACTACGTCTACGACCCCGAGCTGAAGGTCAAGCTCCAGCAGGGCAAGGCCGACGTGCGCAAGTGGCTCGACCAGCACCTCGGCGTCGAGCCGGGCACTGACCTGCGCGCCCTCTTCCGCTCGGCCATCGGCGTGCCGCAGGGGCTCTTCACCACCGACTTCCTCCGCTCCGCCGCCGAGCGCAAGTCCGCCTTCGACCGCCTGCTCAAAGTCGAAGAGTACCGCGAAAGCTCAGACCGTCTGCGCGACACGACCAACCTCATCAACGAGCGCGTCAACGACGCGCGCGTCCGCATCGGCGCCGCCGAGGCGCAGCTCTCGCGCTACGAGACGGCCGTCGAAGAGCAAAAGTCGGCGCGCGCGCGGGTCGAAGACCTGACCGAATCGCTCGCGGCCTTCCGGCGCGAGACCGAAGAGCGCGAGCGCGCCGTGAGTGGTCTGGACGAGGCCGAGCGGCGCGTCTCGGAGTCGCGCGCCGTGGCCGACCGGCTCGAAGTCGAGAAGGATTCGGCCGAGCGCCGCCTGCGCGACCTCCAGGGCGGGTTGGCCTCCGCGCGCCGCGCCGCCGAGCGCCAGCGCGCGACGGAAGCGGACTCGCGCGCGCACCTCGAAGCGCTCGAACGTCTGCGCGGCCTCGAAGCCGAGCGCGCCGAGCGCGACCGCCTGCGCGCCGCAGCCTCAGACGCCGCGCGCCTGACGGCCTCGGCCGAGTCCGACGTGCGGCGGCTCGACGACTCGCTCCGGCGCGCGCGCGAGTCGGCGGCCGCGCTCGCCGAGATGGAGAAGGACGTGGCCGCGCAGGCCGAACTCGAACGCGAGCGCGAACGCATCCGCGACCTGCTGGCGCAGGCGCGCGCCGCCGCCGAACGCCTCGCGCACCTCGACCGCGAGTTGGCCGTGCTCCGCAAGTCGCACTCCGAACTCTCGAAGCGCGTCCGCGCCGCCGAAGGCTTCGCGGGGGCGCAGGAGCGCGCCGACAAACTTGAGAGCGAAAGGCTCGGCGTCGAGACGCGTCTGAGCCGCCTCGAACAAGACCTCAACTCGCGCAAGCACCTGACGACGCAGCGGCGCGAGGCGGCGCGCGAGGCCGAACGCCTGCGACGCAGCGTCACCGCGCTCGAACGCGAGGCGCGCGAGTTCGAGCAGTCGGCCGCGGCCGCCGCGCGGCTCGGCGCTCTAGAGGAACGCGACCGCGAGTTGAATGACCAGCTCGCCGTCCTGCGTGCGTCCATCAAGCGCGACGAGAAGATGAGCGAGCGCACGGGCGGCGGCCGCCTCTGCCCCATCCTCAACGAGCCCTGTAAAAACCTCGCCGAAGAGGGGCGCACCTTCGAGGATTACTTCGGCGAACAGCTCAAGAGTAACCGCGCGCGCCTCTCCGAGTTCGAGCGCGAGGCCGACACGCTCACACGCGAAGTCCGCGCGGCGCGCGACGCGGAGAAGGCCGCCGCGCGCACGGAGACTACGCGCGCGCGTCTCGCACACGAGCGCGAGTTGCTGGCGGAGCGCGAGTCGGCGTTAGCAATGCTGGACGCCGAGCTGGAAAAACTCTCCGGCGCGAGCGAGACGCTGCGCGACGATTTGCAGGCCGAGATGTCGGGCATCGACATGGTCTGGCGCACGGCGCGCGAGGAGGCTTTGAAGTACGCGGAGCTTGAATCTTCGCGCACACGGCTCGCGGAGATAGAGGAGGAGGGCAAGGCCAAGCGCGAGGAGCGCGAGCAGGTCGCCGCGGCCGCGGGCGGCGAGGCCACGCTCGCCGAGGACGCCGCCGGGGTCGAGCGTCGTCTGCGCGAACTCGGCGACCCGCGCGCGCGCGCCGCCGCACTCCAACTCGAAGCCGGGCGCGAACAGGAGTTTCTGCGCGAGTCGCAGGGCGCGCGCGACGCCTTCGAAACTTTACAGAAACAGGCGAGCGCGCTCGACAAGAAGCTGAAGAAGTTCGAGCACCTCGACGCGACCTGGGCCGAAGCCTCGGCGCGGCGCGACCAGACGGCGCAGGCGCACCGCGAGCACCTCGAATCGGCCTCGCTCGCTTCGACCCTGCCCGAGCGCGAGCGCGAGGCGGCCGAGGCCGAGGCGCGCGCCGCGCAGGCCGCGCAGGAGGCCGAGGCCGCGCGCGGAGAGCACGCGAAGGCGCTCTCGCTTTACGACCGCGAGCGCCATGCGTCGGAGCGCGGTCTGCTGGCCCTTGCGCGCGAGAACAGCGCGAAAACTACGGCGCAGCTCGAAGCGGCGCGCGAGCGCGAGTCGTCGCTCGCGGTCGAGGTCGCGCGGCTCGACGAGGTGCGCGAGTCCATGCGCGAGGAGTTGTCGGCGCTCGAACGGCTGCGCGGGCTGCACGAGGCGACCGACTTCATCCGCGACACGCTGCGCAAGGCCGGCCCGCTCGTCACCGAGAGCTACCTCTACAACATCTCCATCGACGCCAACCAGCTCTTCCGCGAGATAACGGGCGAGGGGGGGCGGGCGTTGCGGTGGACGAAGGACTACGACATCGTGCTCGAAGAGGAGGGGCACGACCGCTCCTTCATCAGCCTCTCGGGCGGCGAGCAGATGGTGGCCGCACTCTCCGTCCGCCTCGCGCTGCTCAAACAGCTCTCCGACATCCGCGTGGCCTTCTTCGACGAGCCCACGGTCAACATGGACGCCGAGCGCCGCGAACGCCTCGCGCAGCAGATCGGCCAGGTGCGCGACTTCGACCAGCTCTTCGTCATCTCCCACGACGACACCTTCGAGCAGACCGTTGACAACGTCGTCACCGTCGCCCGCGAAGAGGTCGGGGAAGCGGCGTGAGGGGTGTTGGGTGTTAGGTTTTAGGTGTTGGGTTGAAGAGGAAGCGGGTCTTGATTGATGAAGAGTAAGAACAGTGTGGCGGGCGATGAGGACGACGGCGGTGTGTCGAAAGCGCCTACCCAGAACCCAAAACCCAAAACCCAAAACCTCAAAGAGGTTCTCGTCTACTGCGACGGTTCGAGCCTCGGGAACGGGCGCGGGGAGCCGCGCGCGGCGGCCGTGGCGCTGCTGGGGTTCCGCGGCGTGTGGCGCGCGTTCGGCGAATATCTGGGCGAGGCGACGAACCAGCAGGCCGAGGTCGCCGCGGCCGCGCTCGGGTTGGAGCAGTTGCGCGAGCCGTGCCGCGTGACCGTGTTGAGTGATTCGCGCTACGTCGTCGAGACGATGTCGGGGCGCTTCCGCCGCAAGTCGAACCACGACTGGTGGGCGCGGCTCGACAAGGCTTCGGCGCGGCACCAGATTAAGTGGCAGTGGCTCAAAGGCCACGCCGGCCACGTCGCGCAGGAGGCCGTGGACAAGGCCGCGCGCAAGATCGCCGCCGCCGGCCACGCCGACGAAGACGCCCTCAGCGACGCGGCCGCCACGGTCGCCGAGGGGTTGAAAGAGGGCTGAAGGCCCGGCCCGCCGCCGCGCGAATCGTTCGTCACATGCGCCGATCAATCAACGAGCAGCACGCCGTCGTCCCGTTCGTCGAGTGCCCGAACTGCAAACAGTTGCTGGAGTACGGCGCGCAGATGTGCCCGAGGTGTCGCGAGGAGATAGACCCCGACTACGGCCTCCTCAGCGCGGCGGTCGTCCACCACAACACGCAGGCGTGCGCCATCGCCAACACCATCAAAGGCTTCGACCCCTTCGCCTACCTCGCCATCCCCCTCTCGGTCGTCATGTACCTCATCGACACGTACGCCGTCGGCGCGCCCGCGCTCTTCTACTTCGTCCTGGCGTGGCCCGTGATACCGCTGATTTTGATAGCGAAATGGTTCAACAGGTATGCCCTTTTTAAGGCGGGCGACGAGGAGTTCGTGCGCGTCAGGCGCGACATGCGCGGCTCGCTCGTGTTGTGGCTGACGATGCTGGCCGTGCAGCTCATCGCCCTCCTCTGGATGTTGGGATGAGGCCGCCGCCCGCGCGCGAGGGGCGGCGCGCGCCGGGGAAAACCGCCTGCCCGTTAGGAAAGCGGCGACTGAGAGGCTAAAATCTCCACTCCCCGACCGCACGAAGTTTTTCCGATGAGAGTCAGGTTTCGAACGACGGCGCCCGTGCGCGCGTGGCTTGTGTGCCTCGCGTGCGCGGCCGTGTGCGCGGCAGGGGCGGGGGCAGCGGCGCAGGCCGAGCGCGCGTGGGCGTGGCAGAACCCGCTGCCGCAGGGCAACGCCATCCACGCCGTGCGTTTCGCGGCCGACAAACTAACGGGCTGGGCCGTCGGCGCCGACGGCGTCATCCTGCACAGTTCGGACGGCGGCTTCCGCTGGGAGGAGCAGCGGCCGCCGTTGATGGTGCCGCTGTACGGGCTCTACGTCCGAGACGCGCGGCGCGCGGTGGCGGTCGGCGCGCGCGGGGTGGTGCTGACGACGGACGACGGCGGCGGCCGCTGGACTCTGCGACCCGTGGGCGAGAAGCCCGCGAAGAACGCGCCCGCGACGCGCGAGGGCGCGAACCACCTCTTCGGCGTCTCCTTCGCGCCGGACGCCACGCACGGGCTGGCCGTGGGGAGTTACGGCGAGATTTTGAAGACGGCCGACGGCGGGCGCACGTGGGTCATGCAGGCGTCGGGCGTGAGGGCGCACCTTCTCTCGGTCGCCTTCGCAGATTCTTCGAACGGGGTCGCGGCCGGGGCCGACGGCGCGCTCGTCGTCACGCACGACGGCGGGAAGACCTGGCTCGACCGCAGCTTGAAGACGGGGCTGACTTTCACCTCGGTCGCCTACGCGGGCGGCAAAGACGTGGCCGTCGCCGTGGGTCTCGGCGGCACCATCTACCGCACGTCGGACGGCGGCGACACGTGGGGCGCGGTCGGGAACCTTCTCCGCACAGACCTGCTCTCGGTCTTCTTCACGGACGCGCGCCACGGGTGGGTGACGGGCGACGAGGGGCAGGTCTTGACGACGGGCGACGGCGGCGTGTCGTGGTTCCCCGTCAGCGTCAAGACGCGCCCGCGCCTGGCGTCAGTCCACTTCGCGGACGAGGCGACGGGCTGGGCCGCGGGGCGCGACGGGCTGATACTGCGCACCGACGACGGCGGCATTGACTGGCGGCGCCTGACCGAGGGCGGGCGCGAAGACCTCGCGGACATCTACTTCCTCGACGAGGATCGCGGCTGGGCGGTCGGCTCGCGCGGCCGCGTGCTCTACACCTCGACGGGCGGCAAGCGCTGGGCGCCGCGTTTGACGGGGACGACAGCGCGCCTGTTCGGGGTCGCCTTCGCCGACGAGTTGAACGGCGTAGTCGTCGGCGAGAAGGCGACGCTGATGCGGACGGCGGACGCGGGGCTCACGTGGGCGAAGGCGCCGCTCGACGTTTCGGAAGACCTCTTCGGCGTCCGCCTCTTCGACGCGAAGCGCGGGCTCGCGGTCGGCGCGCGCGGGAGGATTCTGCGCACCGAGGACGGCGGCGAGACGTGGAGCGTGAGTAAGTCTTTCACGCAGGGGTGGCTGGAGTCGGTCGCGTACGCGGATGAGCGTGTGGCGGTCGCGGTCGGGTCGCAGGGGACGCTGGTGCGGAGCGAGGACGGCGGCGAGACCTGGACGCCGATCATTTTGAACGCGAAGGAGTGGCTTTACGGCGTGGCGTTCGCCGACGCCTTGCGCGGCTACGCCGTCGGCGAGCGCGGCCTCATCCTGCGCACGGACGACGGCGGGAAGAGTTGGAAGGATCAGGAGACGGGGCTCAAGATCAACTTCTACTCGGTGGCCGCGGCGTCGCGCGAGGACGTTCTGGTGGTGGGCGACCAGGGGCGCGTGCTCCAGACGCGCGACGGCGGCGAAGAGTGGGAGGGCTTGCCGACCCTGACGAGCGCGGCGCTCTTCGGCGCGGCCTACCACGGCGGCAACGCGGCCTGGGTGGCCGGGCGCGGCGGCGCCATCCTCAAGCGCACGGACTCGGTCGCCACCGTCAAAATCCCCCGCCCCAAACTCCCGCCCGCGCTACGCGGCGCGCCACCCAAACTCAAGCCCGGCGAAGAGGGCGACGCCCTCACCCCCGTCATCGAAGACGACATCCCACGCGCCACGCCGCCGAAGCTCAAGCCGTGAGGGGGGAACGGTAGACAGTAGTCAGTAGTCAGAGCCTGTTTGAAAACTCACTTCGGCGCGAGTCGGCGTAGCATGAGCCGCATCATCGCTATGTAGATGAGCGCCTCGCTCGTCTCCGCCAGCCGCTCGTAGTCTTTGCTCAAGCGGCGCGACTGCGACAGCCACGCGAAGGTGCGCTCGACGACCCAGCGCCGCGGCAGCAACGCGAACCCGCGCTGACCTTCTGGCCGCTCGACCGCCTGAAGGCTGATGCCGTGGCGCTCGACCCACGAGGCCAAGTGGCCGCGCTCGGTACGGTACGCGCCGTCGGCCCAGATGCGGCGCAGCTTCTTGCACCCGCCGCCCAGCCGCTTGAGCGCGACGAGCGCCCCGGCCTTGTCCTGAGTGTTGGCGGGCGTGACGGCCGCCGCCAGCAGGAGCCCCGTCGTGTCGACGAGCACGTGGCGCTTGCGCCCCTTCACCCGCTTGTTCGCGTCGCTGCCGCGTGTCTCGGGCGCGGCCTCGGCGGTCGTCTTGACGCTCTGGCTGTCGAGACAGCCCGCGGTCGGGTGCTTGTGCCGACCCGCTGTGCGGCGCGCCTGCGCGCGTAGCGCGTCGTGGACTCTGCGCCAAGTGCCGTCTGTGCGCCAGCGGCGGAAGTGGCCGTAAACGCTCTGCCACTTCGGGAGGTCTTTAGGCATCAACCGCCACTGGATGCCGCCTTTCAGGACGTAGCAGACGGCGTTTAGTACCTCGCGCAACTCTAAGCGCGGGCGACCCGTTCGAGCGGGCGGCGGGAGCCAGTCTTTGATAAGATGCCACTGGCTGTCGGTCAGGTCAGTGGGGTAGCGTTGGTTGCACACACTCCAAAGCTTACCCGCGTACTTGACCGGCAGTCATTTAGTTTTCAAACAGGCTCTGACTACTGACTACTGACTACTTAACATAATGAGCAACGGAATCCTTGTCTTCATCGAGCACCGGCAGGGTGCCATCAACAAGACCTCGTTCGAGGCCGTGGCCGCGGCGCAGCAGTTGGGCGCAGGGCTCGGGCAGGAAGTGACGGCGGTCGTGCTCGGCG
>JBEVJD010000232.1:0-16614 GCA_040510435.1 Pyrinomonadaceae bacterium
TCCGCCGAGTTCGACCGCCCCTTCAAAGCCTACGGCACCTGGCGCGACGAGCGCGTCGAACCCGGCACAATCGCCGCCGCGAACGAGGGTAAGGTCGGCGCCTACGCCACCTTCGACACGACCGCGACCCGAATCGTGTCGATGAAGATCGGCGTGTCTTTCATCAGTCCTGAAAAGGCGCGCGCGAATCTGCTGCGCGAGACTTCGGACTGGGACTTCGACGCCGTGCGCCGACGCGCCGAGGCCGCGTGGGAGGACGCGCTCGGCAGGATAAAAATCGAGGGCGGCACGGATGAGCAACGTCGCGTCTTCTACACCGCGCTCTTTCACTGCCACTACATGCCGCACGACCTCTCGGGCGAGAACGCTTGGTGGGATTCGGACGAGCCGCACTACGAAGACTTCTACGCCATCTGGGACACGTTCCGCACGCACTTCCCTCTGCTGACTTTGATTCAGCCCGAGCGCCAGCGCGACATGGTGCGCTCGCTCGTGGATACTTACCGGCACACCGGCTGGATGCCCGACTCGCGCATCGCGGGCGCGAACGGCATGACGCAGGGCGGCTCGAACGGCGACGTGGTCGTGGCCGACGCGATGGTGAAAGGCGTCAAGGGGATTGACTACGCGAAGGCTTACAAGGCGCTGGTCAAGAACGCGGAGGTCGAGAGCCCGCGGCCGCTCTACGAGGGGCGCGCGCTCGCGGAGTACAAGCGGCTCGGCTACGTCTCTCTGAACTACCCGCGCTCCGTCTCGCGCACGGTCGAGTACGCCTACGACGACTTCTGCGTCGCGCAGGTGGCGCGCGCGTTGGGGAAGACCGCGGAGAGCGAGAAGTATCTTGAGCGGTCGAAGAACTGGATGAACGTGTGGAGCGACGAGACGCGCTCGGCGCGCCCGCGCTTCGAGGACGGTCGCTGGCTCGCGCCCTTCACGGCCTCCCACTTTTATCCCGACAAAGAGTTCAGCTACTGGGACGCGCCCTTCTACGAGGGCAGCGGCTACATCTACGGCACATACGTCCCGCACGACGCGCAGGGGCTCATCAACCGTCTCGGCGGCGACGAACGGTTCGTCGCGTGGCTCGACGCCTTCTTCGACAACCCGCCGACGCGCGCCGAAGGGTTCAACCCCGGCCTCTACAACCACAACAACGAGCCGAACTTCCTCGCGCCGTTCCTCTACACGCACGCCGGCCGCCCCGACCGCACGCAGGAGCGCGTCCGGCGCATACTCGACACCGAGTACACGACGGGGCGCGCGGGGCTGCCCGGCAACGACGACAGCGGCGCGATGTCTTCGTGGTACGTCTGGGGCGCCACGGGGCTCTACCCGAACGCGGGTCAGCCCTTCTACTACGTCACGAGCCCCCTCTTCGAGCGCTCGACCATCGACCTCGGCGGCGGCCGCACGTTCGTCGTCGAAGCGCCGGGCGTCTCGGCAACTAAGCTGTACATTCAAGCGGCGACGCTCGACGGCCGCACCCTGAGCCGCGCGTGGCTCAGGCACGAGGAGGTCGCGGCCGGCGGCCGACTCGTCCTGCAAATGGGGCCGAAGCCCTCCGACTGGGGGCGCGTCGAACGCCCGCCCTCGATGTCCGCGGCGGAAGCCCGACTGTGAGGGAGGGCTCCCCGACACACGCGGAGGGCTCTCCGGAAATCGCGGGGGGCATGACTGAGTAACACCGGAGCCCTCCCTCACGGTCGGGCTTCCGCCCCCGCAGACGGAGATACATATGATGACGGCGACGCGCATACTCGTCCACGCCGCGCTCTGCTGCGCGCTCGCCGCGGCGGCGAACGCCCAACCGCGTCAGACTACACGCACGCAGACCATCGAGCGCGTCATCCGCGTCGCGCCGTTCGGCGCGAACGGCGCGCGTTACGTCTACGTCCCGTTCGATGTGCCGCGCGGCGCCGTCCGCGTGAGCGTCAGCTACGACTACGCGCGCGAGGGCGGGGCCAACACGCTCGACCTCGGCGTCTTCGACTCGCGCTCGGACGGCCCCGGCCGCGAAGTGAGCGCGCGCGGCTTCCGCGGCTGGAGCGGCGGCCGGCGCTCCGAGTTCTTCATCTCGCGCGACGAGGCGACGCCCGGCTACCTCGCGGGCGAGATTCCCGCCGGCAGGTGGCGCGTCATCCTCGGCCTCTACAAGGTCGCGCCCGCGGGCGTGGACGTTAAAGTCAAAGTCGCCATCGAGACTGAGAAGGCCGGACCGCCGCGCGGCGCGGGCGCGCGACGGCCCGGGGCCGTCCCCTCAGACACGCCGGACAGCGCCGGCTGGTCGCGCGGCCCAGTGATTCCCGGCGACCGGCCCGCCGACCGTCAGCTCCGCTGGTTCGCAGGCGACCTGCACATGCACACCGTCCACAGCGACGGAGACTGGACGGTCGCCGAACTCGCTAGAGCCGCTTACCGCGACTATCTCGACTTCATCTTCGTCACAGACCACAACACCGCGAGCCACCACGCGGAGGTCGCGCGCGCCGACGACATCTCGCGCGAACTGCTCGTCATGCGCGGCGAGGAGGTCACGACCTACGGCGGGCACGCCAACGCCTGGGGTCTGCCGGCGGGCGCGTTCGTTGACTTCCGCGTGCGCCCCGGCGACGCCGCGGCGATGTCGGCGGTCGCCGCGCGCGCCCGTCGCCTCGGCGCGCTCATCTCCGTCAACCACCCGTTCGCGCTGTGCGGCGGCTGCGACTGGAGTTACGGGGACGCGATCAAGGAGTTCGACGCGGTCGAGGTCTGGAACGGCGAGTGGGACGCAACGGACGAGTCAGCGCTCAAGCTCTGGGACGGCCTGCTGCGGCGCGGACTGCGCCCGACGGCCGTCGCTTCGAGCGACTCGCACCGCGCGCAGAACCCCACGGGGCGGCCGACGACGCACGTCGCGGCCGCAGAGTTAACACAGGCGGCTTTGCTCGGCGCCGTCCGCCGGGGCCGCGTCTACCTGACGCGCGAGCCGCACGGCTTCACGGTTGATTTCGGGGCGGCGGCGGGCGGGCTCGGCTCGCCGGGCGCGGTCGGCGCGCGCACGGGCGTCGGCGAGGAGATACGTCTGGCCGCGCCCGGCGGCCTCGTCTTCTTCGTCCGCGTCGGCACCGCGCCCCTCGGCATGCAGCCCCCCGCCTACATTCCACGCCGCGCGTCCGTCTCGCTCGTCTCGGACGGCGGCGCCGTCCGCACATGGTCGGCGGACAGGCTGACGGAGGTCTTCGAGGTCGTGTGCGAGCGGGACAGCTACTACCGCCTTGAGGTGCGCGACGAGGCTGGGAAGATGCTCATCCTGACCAACCCCGTCTACGTCAAAGTCGGGAGGCGTCGTTAGGCTCAAGGGCCGTTCGGCGCGAGGCGGAAGAGTTTCGACTCGCCCGCGGCGAGCGACGCTTCGGGCTGCGGCTGATGCGGGAGGGTGCGCGGCGCGAAGTCGGCCCCGAGCGTGAGCACGCGCACGAGCTTGAGGCGCGCGCACGTCCCGCCCGAGGCGGTCGCCGGGTGCGTGTGGCAGCGGGCGTTGATAGATTCGACAGAATCAGCCGCGACGCCCTTCGGCAGGCGCACGGCCGTGCGGTAGTAGCCGCTGCGCTCGATGCGCAGGCGCGGCTCGCCCATGTCCGACTTGAACACGTCGTCGCGCCCCCTGACCTTCACGTCGAAGGCGACGGCCGCGCCCGTCTGCTCCGAGGCGGCCTCGACGTAGAGGTACTCGCGCGGGTCGGCGACGGTGTTGATGTCCGAAGGGCTGTCGCTGATGCGACCCTCGCGCAGCAGCTCCTCGTACATCGCGCGGTAGGTCTGCGGGACGGCGTCCATCACGCTCTCGCGCGTCGCCGCTTCGAGCCGCACGGCGACGGGCATCGGCGCGAAGCGCACGGCCGAGCAGGCGAGGTCTGAGAAGTTGTTGTTGTCCGACGCGACGGCGAGCAGCGGATGATTCCCGCTCGCGCGTTGGCCGTTGAAGGCTTTCGTCTCGTGCCTCACGCCCTGGAAAGTCTCTGCGACGACCTTCCCCCCGCGCACCCTTACTTCGTAGACCCACTCGATGTCCGTCCCGCGCCCCCAGCGCGCGAAGAGCGCGGCCGTCTGCGTCCCGCCGTCCTCGTTCGTGAAGACGACGGTGTAGCGGAAGACCACATCGTCCCCCTCGGGCAGACTCTCTTGGTACATGAGCAGTGGAATGTCGGTGAAGTGGTCGAAGGTGTTCGGGCGCGCGTACAGGACGGGCGCGTGCGCGACGGCGAAGGCGTGTCCCCCCGGGTCGGCCCCGAGGAAAGCGTAAGGGACGACCGCGCGCAGCGACTTCACCTCCGCGCGGCGCGCGCCCGCGGCCGAGCGCGCCTCGTTGAGCGCGACGGAGACCTTGTGACTCCCCTTCGGCAGTCGCCCGAGCAGGACGCTGTAGCGGTAAAAGCCTTCGCCGGCCCAGAGCATCACGTCCTGGTTATAGGCGCCGTCAACCGTGACGACGAGCGCGGCCGCCTCCGAGCCCTTGCGCGCCCACGACGCGCCGGGCGAGCGCGCCTCGATCTCAAGCGCGACCTCCGCGTCGTCTTTGAGTTCGACGGTCTCGACCGCGAGCGGAGCGGAGGTCTTGGGCGCGGACGGCACGCAGGGATTCTGCGCGCGCGCGGGCAAAGTCGCGCAGGCCGCGATTAGAAGGATAAGCAGGCTGAGCCTGAGACGGCCCGGGATTGTGTTCATGTAAAAGGTTCGGCCCGCGGGGGCCGGCGCGTGAATTTTGTTCGGCCGAAGCGCGGAAGTCTCGGCGCCCAAGCTACGTCAAATCGGCGGTCGTTTCAAGCTTAATTTTTCCCCTCGGCTTCACAGAAATTTCTCTTCGGCTTAACAACACATGAGCTATAATCCGCCGCACGCCTGAAGGGGTCGGCACCGCAGCGTGGTTCGCGATAGGGACTCGCGCGGCCGCCCCGCCCGAGACTTACCCGTTAATTCGAAGACGACTTTCTACACCCCCAGCGGCCGCCCGGCCCGCCCAGGAGAAAATATGTTGCGAAGAGTCTCCCGCGTCACCGCATGCCTTCTGCTCCTGTCCGTCTGCCTCGCCCCGGTCGCGTCCGCGCAGGTCAACAACGCGAGCGTGACGGGGCTGGTCACGGACACGACGGGCGCCGTCGTCCCGAACGCCTCGGTGACTTTGAGGAACAAGGCGACGAACGTCGAGACCACGGCCACGACCGACAGCTCGGGCTACTACACCTTCGCGAGCGTCCCCGTCGGCGCCTACGGCGTGACGGTCGAGCGCCAGGGGTTCAAGCGGGTCGTGCTCGAAGAGGTCAAGCTCGAAGTCGGGCAGAAAGCGCGCGTGGACGCCGCGCTTGAAGTCGGCGCGGTCACCGAGACCGTGACCGTCACCTCGGCGACCCTGCTGACGACGCAGGAGGCGACGACCGGCGGCGTCATCGAGAACCGCATGGTCGAACAACTCCCGCTCTCGGGGCGCAACTGGGACGACCTCATCAGCCTCGTCCCCGGCGTGCAGGCCGACCGCTACACGGAGGAGGGCGGGGCCACCGCCGCCGGCCGCACGGGCGGAGCGAACGTCCACGGCGTCCGCTCGCTCCAGAACAACTTCGTGCTCGACGGCGTGGACAACAACTCGATCTCGGAGAACGTGCAGGAGTTGACGACGCAGGTCGCGCGGCCGTCCGTCGATTCGATTCAGGAGTTCAAGGTCTCGACCAACCCCTACTCGGCCGAGAACGGGCGCAGCCCCGGCGCGCTCATCAGCGTCACGACCAAGGCGGGCGGCAACGCCTTCCACGGCACGCTCTACGAGTTCCACCGCAACCGCGTCTTCGACGCCAACAACTTCTTCAACAACCGCGCCGGCGCGCAGAAGCCCCAGAACATACAGAACCAGTTCGGCGGCAACATTGGCGGCCCCGTCGTCAAGAACAAGGCGTTCTTCTTCTTCAACTACGAGGGCACGCGCATCCGTAAAGGGGTGACGCGCCTCGGCAACGTGCCGCTCGCCAACGAGATTCGCGGCGACTTCTCGAACGCGGCCGCGGTCGCCAACCGCATCCCCGGCGGCGCCTACGCCACGCTCTTCGACCGCGTCGGCGACTGCCGCGCGCTCGTCCCCTCGGCCTTCAACGCGAACGGCTCGTTCATCAACAACCAGATTCCCGCGCAGTGTCTCGACCCGCTCGCGCAGCGCGTGCTGGCGCTCCTGCCCGGCCCGAACGTCGCCCCCGGCTCGGGGCCGCTCAACCTCAACAACTTCATACGCAACCCCGGCATCACCGACGACACGGACAGCTACACGGGGCGCTTCGACTGGCAGCAGAGCACGAAGAACAGCTTCTTCGTCCGCTACACGCTCTCCGACCGCTTCCGCTACGTGCCCGGCATCTTCGGCGGCGTCGTGGACGGCACGGGCTCTTCGGCCAACGGGCGCCTGAACATGAAGGGGCAGTCGGCGGCCGTCGGCTGGACGCGCATCATCAGCTCGCGGCTCATCAACGAGTTCCGGCTCGGCTGGGGTCGCAACAACTCGCTCGCCGTGCAAGACCCGTTCGGCTTAAACACTCTGGCCGAGCTGGGCGTCATCGGCGTGCCCGACTCGCCGCTCTACAGCGGCGGCCTGCCCGGCATCAGCATCTCCGCGCGCGGCGGCACGACGCTGCCGGGCGGCCAGTCGGGCTTCGACCGTCTGGGCTCGCCCGACTTCCTGCCGAAGTCGCAGCGCACGAATCAGTTCCAGTGGACGGACACGGTGAGCCTCTCCTACGGCGCGCACCAGTTGAAGTTCGGCGGCGACGTGCGCGGGCCGATGCGCAACATCTACCTCGACGTGCCTTCCCTGCGCGGCACGCTCAACTTCGACGGCAACCGCACGGGGGTCGGCCTCGCCGACTTCCTGCTCGGCTACCCTTCGGGCGCGCAGCTCGCCAACCCGCAGGTGGTGGACTCGCGCCTGAAGATGTTCTCGGGCTTCATACAGGACGACTGGAAGGCCAGCCGGCGGCTCACGCTCAACGTGGGGCTGCGCTATGACTACGCGACGTGGCCGTATGAGGGGGGCGACCGCCTCGCGAACCTCAACCCCGAGACGGGTCAGGTCTTCACGCCCGCCAACTCGCCGTTCGGCCGGAGCCTGATTCAGCCCGACCGGAACAACTTCGCGCCGCGCGTCGGGCTCGCCTACCAGCTCAACGACGAGACGGTCATCCGCAGCGGCTACGGCCGCTTCTACATGCTCTTCGAGCGCGCGGGCAGCGAGGATCAGTTGGCCCTCAACCTGCCCTTCCTCGTCCAGAACAACGTGACGGCCGCCAACAACAACTCGACGGCCAACAACATACGACTCCGCACCGGCTTCAACCTCTCGCTCAACCCCGCGTCCGTTGACCCGCGGCTCGTCCGCCTGCGCGCCATCAACCCCGAGGCGGTCATGCCGAGCATCGACCAGTGGAACATCGGCGTCCAGCGCCTACTCCCCGGCAGCCTCGTCGTCACGGCCGACTACGTCGGGACGAAGGGCACGCACCTCTCCGTGCTCAGGAATTTAAACCAGCAGCTCTTCAACGCCGCGGGCGTCGGCACGGGCGTCATCCCCTACCCCAACCTCGGCCCCATCGAGTACCGAGACAACGGCGGCAACTCGAACTACCACGGCGGCGAGCTGACGCTTGAGAAGCGCTTCAGCCGCGGCTTCTCGTTCCGCACGGCCTACACCTACTCGAAGTCCATCGACTACGCGCAGGAGCACCTGGCGGCGGGCGGCACGGGCAGCTTCACGCAGAACGCGCGCGACCTGCGCGAGCGGCGCGGCCCGAGCGACTTCGACGTGCGCCACCGCCTCGTCGGCAGCTACATCTACGAGCTGCCCTTCGGCCAGGGGCGCAGCTACGTCAACGACGGCGCGCTCGCGCACGTCGTCGGCGGCTGGCGCCTGAGCGGGCTGGCGAACGTGCGCTCGGGACGCCCCTTCACGGTCGCGGCCAACGGCAACAGCACGGCGCTCGGCGGCGCGCGCGGCGGCGGGCTCGTGGGCGCCTTCGCCGACTGCCTGCGCGACGGCTCGCTCTCTTCGGGCGAGCGCGACATCGACCGCTGGTTCGACCCGACGGCCTACGCCGCGCCCAATCCGGCGCGCCTCGGCACCTGCGGCCGCAACACCCTGCGCGGCCCGAACATCACCAACTTCGACGTGTCCGTGGCGCGCACGTTCGACTACTTCGGCGAAGACCGCAACCTCGAATTCCGCTGGGAAATCTTCAACGTCTTCAACACGCCGCAGTTCGGACTGCCCGACCGCAACATCTCGGGCACCTCCGCCGGCCGCATCTCCACCCTCGCCGGCGACCCGCGCGTCATGCAGTTCGCCCTCAAGTTCAACTACTAGGGAAGGAGTCAGGAGTCAGAAGGCTCTGCTTGACGGACGTTGAGGGTGACAACCGCACGGTTCGACTGCGAAGGTTTTTCTACTGACTCCTGACTCCTGACTTCCTGTTTTCGGGGGGGCTTATGACAATCTCGACACACGCGGGCGGGGGCAAGCGGCCGGAGCAGTTCCGCGACTACGCGGCGGAGGCGCGCGCGTGCGTGAAGGAGTTCTACCGGCTCAACCATACGTTACAGACTCTGGACGCGGTGCTTGAGAAGAAGCGGCAGTATCTCAAGCTCGACCGCGCCGAGATGGGCGTGTGGGAGGCGATGGAGCATCTGAACGCGCTCGTGGACGACAGCGACCCCGACATAGACGTGCCGCAGATCGAGCACAACCTACAGACGGCCGAGTCCATCCGCGCCGCCGGACACCCGCGCTGGTTCATCCTCGCCGGCCTCGTCCACGACCTCGGCAAGGTGCTCACCCTCTTCGGCGAGCCGCAGTGGGCGGTCGTCGGCGACACCTTCCCCGTCGGCTGCCGCTTCGACGAGCGCGTTGTCTACCACGAGTTCTTCGCCGACAACCCCGACAATCAGAACCCGCTCTACCAGACGCCCTGCGGCATCTACGAGGAGGGCTGCGGGCTGGACAAAGTTCACTTCTCCTGGGGGCACGACGAATACCTCTACCACGTCGTCAAAGACCACCTGCCCGAAGAAGCGCTCTACATGATTCGCTACCACTCGGCCTACGCCGTCCACCGCGAGCGCGCCTACGGGCACCTGATGAGCGAACACGACCGCGAGATGTTCCGCTGGGTGCGCGCCTTCAACCCGCACGACCTCTACTCCAAAGCGGCCGCGCGCCCCGACGTGGCCGCGCTCAAGCCCTTCTACGAAGACCTCGTCAACGAGTTCTTCCCCCGCAAGTTGTGCTGGTGACCCGCGTTCCCGCTTCAAGATGAAGGTGTGCCGGGTTGTGGGTTTTAGGTGTTGGGTAAGACGAGGCAGAATTTTTTACACAACACATAAAACCCAAAACCCAACACCCTCCCGAAGGGATTTCTGATGAAGAGGCAGTCTTTCGTCCTCGCCCTTCTGAGCGTCGTCGCGGCGCTCTGCTTCGTCTGCGCCGAGCTGCGTGCCGGCGCCGCGGGCCGCGCGGGCGTGCGGCTCGTCACGCGCGAGGTCGCGCTCGGGCGCGTGCACGCGGGCGAGTTGAAGCGCACGCGGACGACCTCGCCCGACCGCAGGCGCGTCGCCTTCGTGGCGAAGGTCGTGGGCGGCGAGGCGGCCTACGTGGACGGCCGCGCGGGCAAGACCTACCCGGCCGTCGCCAGCGACCCCCTGAGCGAGGCAGGGACGGGCAGCCCCTTCACCTTCAGCCGCGACGGGCAGCGCGTGGCCTACGTCGCGCACCTCGCGGCGGGGCGCGGGCCGCGCCGCGTCGTCGTGGACGGCGTCGAAGGGCCGGTCTTCGACTACGTCTGGACGGGCGGGCTCCACTTCAGCGCGGACGGCAAGCACTTCGCCTACACGGCCGAGCGCGGGGGCAAACGTTTCGCGGTCGCCGACAATGTTGAGAGCGGCCCTTACGAGCGCGTGAGCCAGCCGGCCTTCAGGGACTTTAAAGACAGAGGAGCGGTCGTCGCCTTCGACGCGGTGCGCGACGGGCGGGAGCTGTTCGTCGTTAACGGGCAGGAGTTCGCGGCCGACGACCTCCGTGGGCGCGAGCTGTTCTACGGCGAGGACGCCGCGCGGCCCCGCGAGGTCGTGCGCGGCGGCAAGCACTTCGTCGTGTGGGAGGGCAAAGAGGTCGGGCCGTTCGACGAGCAGATAGGGACTTCGCTCCACGCCGCGCCGCGCGCGGGCGGCTGGTTCGTCGCGTTCGAGGGGCGCCGCGGCGGCAAAGAGATCGCGGTCGTGGACGGCGTCGAGAGCAAGCCCTACGACTATGTCGGCACCATCCACACAAGCCCCGGCGGCGCGCGCACGTTCTACCCGGCGCGTGTGGGCGAAGAGTCTTTCGTCGTCGTGGACGGTAAGGAAGGGCCGAAGTACGACCACGTCGATGTCTCCTACGAATCGCCCTTCAACGCCGACGGCAGCCGCTACGCCTACGCCGCGGCGCGCGGGGTCAGCGACCGTAAATACTTCGTCGTCGCGGACGGCAAAGAGGGAAAGCCCTACGACTACGTCTCGCACGTCGCCTTCACGCCCGACGGCGCGCACCTCCTCTACCTCGCCTCAGACACGGCCCGGCAGAAGACTTATCTCGTGCGCGACGGCGAGGAGGTCGCCGGTTTTGATAACCTGCCCGACCACGGCGGCTTCCGCTTCTCCGCCGACGGCCGGCGCATGTTCTTCCGCCTGCGAAAGAACGCGAACGAACGCGAGACCGTAGTCGTGGACGGCCGCGCCTTCAGCTACGACGAGATCAAAGATGTGGAGTTCAGCCCCGACGGGCGTCGCTTCGTCCTCAAGGCGCAGCGCGGGCGCGGCTGGGTGATGGTCGTGGACGGCGCGGAGTCGGAACTGTACGAGCCCGACGGCGGCGCGGGGGGCGAGGTCGGTTGGAGCCGCGACGGCCGGCTCGCCTTCAGCAAGGAGGGCGGGCGCGTGGCCTACGTCGGGCGCAAGGGCGGTAAGGAGTTCGTGGTGCTGGACGGCGCGGCGGGCGCGGCCTACGACTCAATCGCCAACCTCGACTTCACGCCGGACGGCCGCCACGTCGTCTACACCGCGCGGCGCAGGGGCAAGTCGCTGGTGGTCGTTGACGGCGTCGAGGGGCGCGAGTACGACGCCTTCCTCCCGGCGCGCGAGCACGAGCGCGAGGGACACCTCAACGTCGAAGGCCCGGCCGCGCTCAGCATCCTCGCGCGCCGCGGGTCGGAGTTGCTGCGCGTGGAGATCGAGATCGTCGAAGGTTGAAGACCGCCCTGTCCGAGCGCGCGCGGCACGTTTCTTCAAAAGCCCTTCCACTGGATGTTGAGTTTCACCTCGTCGCCCTCGGACGAAGTCCAGTCCAACTGCGTGTGGCCGTCGGCGCAGTACTGGCGAAACTCTTTGAGCATCATCGCGTCGAGGAGTGTGCGGCGGTCGGTCGGGACGGCGTCGAGCACGGCCGTCGAGCAGAGGACGACGAGTTTGCGCTCGGCGCGCGTCGCCGCGACGTTGAAGCGGTTGCGACTGAGGAGGAACTGCGCCTCGGCCGTCGCGTACTCTTCGTCGGCCACGCCGTAGGAGACGATGATGACCTCGCGCTCCTTGCCCTGCATCTTCTCGACCGTGTCCACGAGCGGCATCGGCCGCACGTCGCTGCCGAAGCCGAGCCGCGTGAGCGCCTGCCGGATGGCGCTGTTCTGCGCGCGGTGCGGCGAGAGCACGGCCAGACCTTTCCGCACGAACTCCTCGGGCGTGTAGGGCTTGAACGTCCCGTCCTTCCCTTCCCTCGACAACGTCCGGCCGAGGCGGTCGGCGAGCAGCCCGACCAGCTCCGCCTCGACGGGGTTGCGCGCGGTGAAGCTGCGCGGCGGCTCGTACCAGCAGAGCACGACGGGGCGCGCGGGGTGGAGGAGCAAGTCAATCAAATCTTCGCTCGCCTCTTCGATGCGCGGGTCGGTGCTGATGCGGATGCGTTGGCGGGTCGAGCGGAAGCGTCCGCGGTAGAGCGCGCCGCGCGGGTAGGCCGTCAGCGGCTCGTTCATGCGGAAGTTCTCTTCGAGCTGGAAGATGGTGCGCGCCTCAACGCCCGGCTCGTTCAAGTCTGCCGCCTCGATTCGGCCGCGCATGAAGGCGAAGACGGAGCTGAGCATGTGCTCGTGCTCCTCGGGGTAGGCGCCGTGGATGATGGGCGGCAGTTGCATGTCGTCGCCCGCGAGGATGATGTTCGACTCACGTTTGCTCGCGCCGAAGGCGACGAGCGCGTCGGGCAGACGCATCTGCGACGCCTCGTCCACCAGCACCACGTCGAACCAAGGGCGCGAGACGCCGCCCGACTTCTTCATCGCTTTATAAGCGCTCCACACGGTCGCGCCCGCGACGACGCACGGCGTCTCACGCTGCAAACAAGATTCCAACTTCTCGTCCGCGATGCGCTCGACGCTCGGGGGTAGCTCTTCGTCGGCCGCGTTGCCGCTGCCCGAGAGCTTGACGACCGCGAGCGTCTCCGCGCCGATGCCGTAAGCTGAAGCAAGCTCCGCGAGCTTGCGCAGCACGTTGACGATGGCGTGGTGCGTGAAGGCCGTGACGAGGACGCGCAGCGGCCTCCCTTCGAGTTGTGCGGCGAGCGCGTAGGCGGCGAGGATGTGCGCGACGGTGTGCGTCTTGCCCGTGCCGGGCGGGCCCCAGATGAGCGTCAGCGGCTCCGCGAAGACGCCGCGCCACGCGTGCCACTGGCCTTCGTTCAAGAGCGCGTTCGGGTCTCTGCCCGCGCTCGCGAGGCGCTGCCTGAACGCCCGCTCCACGCCTTGCGTATCACTCACGACCGGACGCCAGTCGGCGACGCGCCCGTCGCGCAGAAGGTCGTGGACGTGCCGCGCGTTCTGCGGGTTCTCCTGCAACTCGCCGAGCACCGACAGCACGCGGTTGAGCGTGTAGTCCGTGAACAACTGGTCGAGCACGAGCGGCTGCGTGAGGTCAACGCTCTCGCGGAACTTGTCGGGGCTGTCCGGCAGCAGGCGCACGCGCGGCGGCTCCGAGCGCGTGTCGTACGCGGCGAGCGTCACCTTGAAGGGCGCGGCGCGCCACAGGTTGCTCTCGAAGAGCTTACCGTCAACGCCGCTCAAAAGAACTTCGGGCTGAGCCTCGGGCGTGAGCACGAGGTTGAAGTCGCCCGCGTCGAACTTCACGTCCTTGCAGGCCGGGTCGAAGGTGAACCAGAGCGTGCCGTCCTCCTGCTCGGAGCCGGGCACGAAGCGCAGGCCGCGCAGGCAGACGAACTTCGCCGCGCGGTCTTCCGCCGGCAGCGAGTGGAGCCCCTTGACGGCCAGTTCGGCCAGCGAGGTCTCAAGAATCGAGAAGGCGCGCAGGGCTTCGAGCGTGCGGAAGTTGAGCGGGTCGAACTCGCCGCAGAGCAAAAACGGCTCCTTGCGCAGTAAGAGTTTTTCCGTCCCGAAGTCCTGCTTCAGCCGGCGGACGACCGAGTCGGTCGCGCGCATCTTCGCCCGCAGAGTCTCCTCTATCTGCCGCGTCACCTCGTCGGGCGCGAGGTCGCGCGCGGAGTCGCGCGGGTCGGGGCGGAACGGCTCGCCGCGCCACACGTCGTGGATGCGCTCGTAGGCCACCTGACTTGAGAACTCCCAGCCGAAGCCGTAGCGCGGGCGGAACAGATAACCCTTCTCCTCGCCGTCGGCGCCCGCCGGCTGGTACATCTGCGAGACCGTGCGGAGGTCGAAGGCGTAGGGCGCGGGCAGCGCGACCATCGTGCGCAGGACTTGCGTGACGACGGTGCCGGGCATGGTGCGGAACGTCTCGGCGTCCTGCATGACCGACGGCGGCGGGAAGAGGCGGAGCAGGTGCGTGATCTCTGCGAGCAGCCCCGGCGGCTCCTCCGTGAAGAGGTGGCGCTCGACGAGGCTCCGCAGCGCGTTGAGGTCGGTCGTGTCGTAGACGTAGAAGTGGAGCGTGCGCGTCCGCTTCCGCAACTCCCAACCGGCCTCCCTGCGTGCCTCCTTGATTGCGGCCTTCGCCTGCTTCGCGCGCTCGGCCAACGCCTCCCTCTCGGCCAGCAACGCCGCGTACTGCGGGTTGGTCTTGAGCAGCCGCGGGCACCTGCGTTTGAAGTCCGCCGCCGCCTCTTCGCACCGCGCCAGCTCGTCCGTGGACGCGCGAACGACCGGCACATCGTCTAACGGCTCCGCGAGGACTTCGCGGTTGGCGGCGTCCACGCGGCGCATCAGCCCGTTCAACGCGCGCAGGAACTCAAGCAGGATGTGCGCCTCGTTGTTCGGCTCGCGTGCGACGAAGACCTGCTCGTCGCCGACCGGCTTATTCTCCTCTTCGTCCCAGCCCTCGAAGGTCTTGAAGCCGAGCGCGAAGCAGGTGCCCGTGACGGGGTCGTGCTCGGCCGAGACGACGACGCGCACGTTCTCGTAGCGCGGCATCAGCAGCGTCGTCGCTTGAAGCTGCCGGGGCACGCCGTCTTCGAGCGCCCGCGCGGTCTCGACGTAGCGCGCGAGGTTGAGCGAGAGGTCGTGGCTTAAGGTCTGCAAATCGGCGAGGCGCTCGGCGTCGTCGAGCGCTGCCAGCTCGCGGTGCGTCCGGACGCCGCGCCGCCGCAGCCGCCGCTTCGACTCGGAGCTGATGTAGGCGACGCGCGACAGATCGAAGTGCGCGTCCGCCTCCGAGCGGCACTGCTCCATGTACTCGCACATCGAGCAGTGCTCCGCGACGTGGAAGTGCGAGTCGGCGGCCGGCGCGTCCAGCAGCGCGCGGGCGCGGTTGCGCAGGAAGTCTTCGAGCGCGAGGCGGTAGGGTCGCAGCTCGAACTCCTCCGCGCCCTTGCGCGAGCGGATGACGGCGAACTCCGAGTCCACCTCGACGTTATCGAGTCCCGCCTCACGCACGGCGTGTTCGAGGATGAAGGAGTAGTAGGCGACCTGCACGTAGTGGTCGTGGCGCGCCTGCTGGCTGGCCTTGAAGTCCCAGACGCGCAGACGCGCCCTGCCCCCGGCGGCGGCGGGCGGGAGCACTTCGAGCAAGTCCGGGCGCGCGGGCCCGAGCGTGACGCGCGCGGCGTCCAGCCCGAAGCGTTCGAGGAGGCGCGCCTCCTGTGCCTCGTCCAGCATGACTTCGAGCTGCGCGACGAAGCGCGGCAGACTCTCGGCCCGGAACGCCCCGGCGAACGTGTCGAACGGCAACACCCGAACTCTGCAACCGTCCTCGTCGCGCTCGACGCCCGCCGTCAACACCGCGTCGCCGTGCTCGGCGATGAACTCTTCGACCAGGTCGCCCTCGAAAAAATTGCCCGCCTCCATCAGCAGCGCGATGCCGGGGCGGCTGTGCGCGCGCAACTTCCGCGGCACGTTCCAGCCGATGCCCGGGTGCCCGCGCAGAGGCCCGGCCACCGTGCTCCAGCGGAAGTAACGGTCACACCTGTTCCCGAAATATTTGGCGACGTTGGAGGCGGTCAGGCGGAACTTCTGCGGCGGGCGCGAGGCTGAGGTCATACTGAAAACTCCCTTGGGCACACGCTTCGGCGCGCGGGCGGCTGTGCATCCTAACACAGCCGCCCGCGCGCCGAGGACTGCGCCCGGCCGTCAGCGGAGGGTGGGCAGCGGGCGCGCGACGACGCGCGTGTTGAAGCGTTCGACGTAGTCGCCGCGCTCCGCCTTCAGGCCGTTCGCCTCGGGCGGCGCGTAGGGGTAGGCTTTCATGCCGTGGTAGGGCAGCGGCGCGAGCTGGTCGGGGCTCGACGAATGGATGTTCATCTCCTTGCTGAAGCCGTCGGCGTAGAACAGGAACGTTCGCGTCCAACCCTCTGGGAGCGCGGGCAACGCCGCGGCGTCGAACGAGAGGCTGATCTCGTCGCCCGCGCGCGAGACGACGAACACGTCGTCCGTCGTCTTCAACAACTCGCGCACGTCGCCCTCGCGCGTGTAGCGGCCGGGGAAAGCCTTCCAAGGCGAGTCGAGCGAGACGCGCGCGTAGTCGTAGGAGAAGGGCTCGCGCCCGTCCGGCGTCACCTCCTTGGAGAAGCCGCGCCAGCGCAGGTCGGCCGAGACGGGGTCGAGGCGCGTCAGCCGGAGCGGCACACGGTCGCCGTCCGACGCGACGAGAATCCGATCCCAATAGACGCGCATGTTCGTCGCTATCCTCACCTCGCGGCTCGCCGACAGGAACTTGCCCGTCAGGTCAACGACGAGCGTCTGCGGCCGACCCACCGGGATGCCGACGTTGGCGACGACCGTCTGCCACTTCCCTTCTTCGTCTTTGACCTGAAGCGACGGCGGCCTCATCTCCAACCCGCGCTGCGACGCCGCGACGTTGTCGCTCGACCAGGCGTAGTCCGTCCAACCGGTCAGGAGAAGAAGAGTGGGAGACGGAGAGACGGGCGGACGAGGTGACGCGCCACGCGCCCCCATCTCCTCATCTCCTCGTCCCCCCGTCTCCCCATCCCCCCATCTCCCCATCCGCCCGTCTCCGCCGAGGTCGAGCGTCAGCGTGTGCGGCTCGGCGTAGCCGCGGATGGGGAGGACTTTGAAGTCGTCCGGGTACTGCCGGTCGAGGTGCGACACGCGCGCGAGCACGTCGTGG
>JBEVJD010000233.1:0-12610 GCA_040510435.1 Pyrinomonadaceae bacterium
TCGGGCGGACGCATACAGGTCTTCGACGCGTCGGGCAAGTTCCTGACGCAGTGGACGGCCGACCCGAAGATGCCCCTGCGCGGGCTGACGGCCGACCGGCGCGGCACCGTCTACGTCGTGCAGAGGGGCATCATCAACCGCTACGAGGGGGCGACGGGCAAGCCCCTCGGGGCGACCGGCGAGGGCGGCGGCCACTACGACGACGTGACGGCGACGCCCGACGGCGGGCTCGTCGCCTTCTCCTATCAGGCGCGCGACAACATCGTCCGGCTCGACCCGTCGGGTCAGGTCAGGCAGGTTATCAGGGAGGCCGTCAGCGGCCAGACCGACCGCAGCGAGCTGAGCATCCGTGTCGCCGCCGACGGGACGGGCAACATCTACGCGCTCGGCGAGTTCAACGACGCGGTCTTCAAGTTCTCGCCCGACGGCCGCTTCATGACGCGCTTCGGCGGCGACGGCGACGAGCCGGGTCTGTTCCGCGCGCCCGGCGCAATCGCCGTCGATAACCAGGGGCGTGTCTACGTCGCGGACTTCAAGGGCGTGCAGGTCTTCGACCCTAACGGCCGCTACCTCGACCTCATCAAGGTCAAGGGCGCGGCCTCCGGCCTCGCCTTCAACGACAAGAACGAACTGCTCGTCGTCGCGCGCACGGCGGTCTACAAGTTCCCCCGTTGACAAGCGCTGACGCGTGCGGCGCGCGGAGACAAGTCCGATGAGAACCATCCCCCGCCTCCTGCCCCTCGTCCTTGCGACGGCCGCACTCGGCTGTGCGACTGCGTGCTCGGAGAAGAAGACGGAGGTCGTGCGGACGCGCCTGCTGGTGACGGGCGAGTCCGACGCGAAGGTGCCGCCGGACACGGCGGTCGTCGTCCTCTCGGTCGTTACGCAGAGCCGCGCCGCGCTCGACGCGCAGCGGCAGAACGCACGCAAGAGCGAGGCGGTCATCAACGCGATCAAGACGGCCGCGGGCGCGAACCCCGAGGTGCAGACGAGCGACTACAGCCTTGAGCCGCAGCGCGACTATCAGGGACAGATGCCGCGCATTGTCGGCTACGAGGCGCGCAACAGCGTGAGCGTGACGACGCAGGCGCTCGACAACGTCGGGGCCGTCATCGACGCCGCGACCGGCGCGGGTGCCAACGCGGTCGACAGCGTTAACTTCATCCTCCGCGAGTCGAACGTCGCGCGCGGCAAGGCGCTCGGCGACGCGAGCCGTCAGGCGATGCAGAAGGCCGAGGCGATGGCCGGGGCCATGAACGGACGCATCGTCCGCGTCGTCGAGCAGCGCGAGGGCGGCTTCCCCGAGCGGCCCACGGAGTTGGTCGGCAACGAGGCGTCGGCGGGCTTGAGCAACGTGAACGCATCCGCGAGCGCGCTCCACGCCGAAGCGCCGCGCGCACGCACGCCCGTCGCGGCCGGTCAGCTCAACGTCCGCTCGCAGGTCTTCCTCGTCGTCGAGGTCGAGGCGCAGCCGCGCTGAGGCGGCCGCGGGCGGGCGCTGTGTTACATTCAAAGTCATGCGCGTGATCGCCGGACAGTACCGCGGGCGTGTGCTGAAGAACCCGCAGGGGTTGCAGACCCGCCCGACCTCAGACCGACTGCGCGAGACGCTCTTCAACGTGCTCGCGCCGCGGCTCCAGGGCTCCCGCTTTCTCGACCTCTGCGCCGGCACGGGCGCCATCGGCATCGAGGCCCTCTCGCGCGGCGCCGCCTTCGTCACCTTCGTCGACCGCGTCCACAAGATGTGCGGGCTCGTCGAGGAGAACCTCGACCTGCTCGACGTGCCCGAGGAGATGACCGAGGTCGTCAAGAGCGACGCGGCCGAGTACCTGCGCCGCACGGGGCGCAACGAGGGGCAGGAGTGGCGCGCAGGCACCGAGCCCTGGGACGTGGTCTACTTCGACCCGCCCTACTCGTCAGACTACCTCGCAGTCCTGCGCGAGTTCGGCACGCACACCGCGGCGCTGCTGCGCGAGGGCGGCGTCCTCGTCGTCGAACACCACCACAAGAATCCTCTGCCCGAAACGCTCGGGCTTCTGCGCCGCTGGCGCGTGCTCAAACAGGGCGACTCGGCCTTGAGCTTCTACGAGGCCGCCTGATTGACGCGAGCGCTCGCCTTGCGCCAAACTCGCTAAAGCGAGAAGCCCCTCCGCCTCAAAGTTCTCAGAATGTTTATAGAGCGTGGCGCGCGCCCCCGCGCGGCCGCGGCCGGGATTCGTTTTCTTGATGGAAAAGAAGGGTAAGGAACGCCGCCTCAAGCCCCGGTTCAACGCGGAGCTGCCGTGCGACCTCGCGCCCGGCGACGCCCAACTTCTCAACCCCGACGACAGGCTCGAATGCCTCACGCGCGACCTGAGCGAGACGGGCGTCGGCGTCGTCGCCGGCTCAATCTATATCGGCTACATCTGCGTCGTGGACGAGGGTCGCGCGCTCCGCCTCCGGCTGGCCCTGCCCCCCGGCGAGATCGAGATGGAGGCCACGGCCGCGCACTACATCCGCCTCGACTCCGACGCAGACAACCCCGTCTACCTCATCGGCGTGCGCATCACCTCGATGTCCGAAGAGGCCAGAACCATTTACAACAACTATCTCGAAGAGTTGAGCGCCGCCGACACGGGCTGAGTCGGTCAAAGGTGTGGTACGGACGGCTCGGCGCGTCCGGCTACGCTACACGGTAGATGTCCGCGCCTTCCCTGCATCCTGACCGGCAAACCCGCGCCCCGAGTCGTCCATCATAAAGAGGTATTCCCCCGCCCGTTAGAACGATTCCATTGTGCAAAGCAAGGAGGTACCTGCCATGACATGCGTCCACCTTTGGCGCACGGCGCGTCTGCTGTCGGCTTCGCTCGTTTTCGCGGCCGCCCTCGCCTACTCCGCGCCCGGCACCGCCGCGCAGGACGCGCCGCAGCAGCCGCCCGCTCAACAGCCCTCTCCCGACACTTCGACGCCAGCGCCGCCGCAGCCCGAAGCCAACACCCCCGCGGAAGAACCGCTCTACGGCGAGTTCAAGGGGCTCAAGCTCGGCGCGAGCCAGGACGAGACGCGGAAGCTGCTCGGCAACCCGCAGGAGAAGGGTAAGGTGCAGGACTTCTTCGTCTTCTCCGAACGCGAGCGCGCACGCGTCTACTACGACGACAAGGGCGCGGCCTCTGCGATCATCGTCATATACATCGGGACGGCCGCCGATGCCCCGACGGCGCGGGCGATCCTCGGCTCCGACATCGAGCCCAAGCAGGACGGCTCGCTCTATAAGATGGTCAAGTATCCGAAGGCCGGCTACTGGGTGGCCTACAGCAGGACGGCGGGCGAGCAGCCGCTCACGATCATCACGATGCAGCGGACGAATTAGCGGGACGGCGACACAGGTCGAAGCCTTTGAACCCTTCACACCGGCGCGCGCGAATGGCGCCGGTGTTCGTTTGTGCGCCGCGTCCTGGCGGGCGGGAACTTCTCTTATTCCGTAGGTTTCTTCTCCGTCGGGCACGCCGGGAGGTTGAGATGGACGGAGAGGCCAGTGGGTTCGAGGTCGTGGAGCGTGACCGAGCCGCCGAGCACGTCGAGCAGGCGGTGCGCGATGACGAGGCCCAGCTCGTTCATGTTCGTGCCGCGCTCGTTCGGCGCGTCTATGTCCACGGGCTCGAAGAGCCGCGCGGGGTCTTCGAGCGGCGCGCCCGAGTCGGTGATCTCGACGCGTAAGCCCCCGCCCTCCGCCGGGACGGCGTTGACGTTGACCGAGCCGCCCGAGGGGCTGCGGCCAATGGCGAAGGCGAGGAAGTTGTAGAGCACCTGCCGGAGCTTCCCCTCGTCCGAGACGATGCCGCCCACCTCCGGCGCGGTCGTGCATTCGAGCGCCACCGACTGCTTCTGCGCCAGACGCGAGACGGCCGCGCACGACTCGCGCAAAGTCTCGCGCAGAGAGAACTCGTGGAGGAAAAGCTCCGTGTGACCCGCTTCGAGCCGCGAGAGGTCGACGAGCTGGTTGAGGCTCGCCTGCAACTGGAAGCCCGACGACTGTATCTTGCCGCAGAAGCGCCGCTGCGTCTCGCTCAAGTCCTCCTGGTCGATCAGAATCTCCGCGAAGCCCAGGATGGAGGTGAGCGGCGTGCGCAGCTCGTGCGACATGCGCGCGAGGAAGAGCGAGCGGTAGCGGCCGACGCGTTGCAGCTCAAGGTTCGCGCTCTCAAGCTGGGCCGTGCGGCTGCGCAGCTCTTCGACCAGAGACTCGATGCGGCTGTGCTGCTCGTCCATCGCGGCGCTGCGGCGCGCGTTGCCGAGCGCGATGACGACCGTCTGCGCCACGCACCTCACGCCGCCGAGCGCCGAGCGCAGCCGCGCGGCGTCGCGCGCGGCGACCACCAGCACGCCCGCCACCGCGCCGCTCGCGCTGATGGGCACGGCCGCGGCCGCCTCAAACCCCGCCCGCGCGAGCAGAGCCTTCGCCCCCGAGGCCGCGCCGCCCTTGTGGCCTTTCTCGCCCAGCCCGACCACTACCTCTTCGCCCGCGCCCCCAGCCTCTTCGGCCAGCCCGTCGCCGACGGCGCGCGCCGCCTCGCCGTCAACGTGCGGGTGCGTAAAGGCCGCGCGCGCAGTGAGCGCGCCGCCCTCCTCGCGTAGATATATCTTGACGCAGCAGAGGTTCCAGTGGCGCAGCAGTATCTGGGAGAAGGACTCGCAGACTTCACGCTCGGTGGTGGCCTGCCCCTCGGCGAACGCCTGCTCGTTGAGCAGGCTGACGACCTCGGAGACCATCCCCTGCAAATGGCCCTGCGCGATCTCCGCGCCGCCGCAGGTGAGGTCGCCGTACACGGCCCCCCCTTTGCCATTCGTCTGCGCGCGGCCGCCCGAAGCTGTTTTCGATCTTTGCACCATCACGTTCGGCGTGAAAAACTCGCTTGAGCCGGCGGCCTTTGGCGGCCGCCCAGAGTGTACGCAGCCTGACAGAAACTTTTCCGTTTTTTATCTCAAAACTTGTCGGAGAGGCTAGAGGCAAAATGCGGAGGCCGGGGGGGCAAAAAGGGCTTGAGACTGGCCTCGATTTGAAGCTGTCCTGTGAGCGGCTTGAGCGGAAATGAAGACGATAAGGCGGTTGCAACTGCTACCCCTCAATCTCAAGCCCTTAGCCTCCGGGCTCCGCATTAGCCTCCGACCTTTCTCTAAGCTATGATTGCGCGGGGTCTGTTGAAGGGTTGCCCCTACTCCTCGATGAACGGCCGACTGTCAGACCACCCTCTAGCCGAACTCGTACGCGAAATCTCGGACACACGTCTGTCGGGCGCGCTGCGCCTGGAGCACGAGAGCGCGAAGGCCGCGGTCTACTTTGACGGCGGGCAGGTCGTGGCCGCGGTCTCGAACGTGCGCGCGTTGCGTTTCGTCGAGGTGCTGCGCCGCAGCGGGGCCGTGGACGCCGGCCGGCTCTACGCCGCCGTCGGCGAGCGCATGTCGGACGAGCAGGCGGGCGTCGCGCTCCTGCACTCGGGCGTGCTCGACGAGGTCGGGCTCAAGCGACTTCAGGAGCGGCAGTCGAAGGAGGTTTTGGGCGAGGCGCTGCGCTGGACTTCGGGCGAGTGGAGCTTCGACCCGCGCGTGCGTCTGGCGGGGAAGCAGGCGGCTCAAGTTGACGTTTCGGGGCTGCTCGCGGAGTCGGCGCGCAACCTCCCGCCCGAGTTCGCCGCCGCGAGGATGCGCGACGACGCGGAGACGTTTGGCCCCGCCGAGGGCGTCGAAGAGAAGATCAACTCCGGCCTCCGGCTCCTCCCCGCGGAGGCTTTCGTCATGTCGCGCGTCTACGCGCCGACGCCCCTGAGCGAGGTCGTCGCCGTCAGCGGGCTGCCCGAGGCGGAGACGCGCCGCGCCGTCTACGTGCTCGCGCTCGGCGGCCTGCTCACGCGCACGGGCGGCCGGCGCATACTGCCCGCCGAGGCTCTGAAGCTCGCGGCGCAACAGCAGCGCGCCGCCGTGGCGGCGTCCGCGCAGGAGACCTTGCGCCAGACCGGGGGACGCGAAAGTCAGCCACAGACTGATGAGCGTCCGGCCGCGACCGAGCCCGAGCGGGACACGCGCGGCACCGTCGAGGAACTGTTCGCGCTCGCGCGCGGCGCGACGCACTACGAGGTTCTGGGCGTCGCGCGTTCGGTCTCGGCCGACGAGGTCAAACGCGCCTACTACTCGCACGCGCGCCGCCTGCACCCAGACCTCTTCCGCCGCGACGCCGACGAGGAGACGCGCCAGCGCATAGACGCCGCCTTCGCGCGCGTCGCGCAGGCTTACGACGTACTGAGGGACTCGGCCCTGCGCGCCGCCTACGACCTCAAGATCGCGAAGAAGAAGGACAAGTAGTCAGGAGTCAGGAGTCAGGAGTCAGAAGGCCCGGCTAAGGGTAAGTTGTTGATGAGAACCGAACGGTTCGAGCGTGGGAAGTTTTTCTACTGTCTCCTGACTACTGTCTCCTGACTCCTGACTTCTGCCTACTACTCGTTCCCGGCTTTGAACTTTCGCCTGCGGAACGTACACTCTAACCTCTATGAGCATCGAGTTTGCTGAGAGCGACCGCGCGGCCGGCGAGGCGTATTTGCGCCTCGCGGCGAGCGCGGACGAGTTCGAGGGCTACGCGCACCCGCACGCCGCGCGCGTGGCGCGGCTGGCCGAAGCGTTGGCCGGACACTTCCGACTGTCGCGCGCCGACCGCGCCTCCATCGTCTTCGCCGCCCTGCTTCACGACATCGGCGAGCTGACGATGAAGCGCGACTACATCAAGCGCGACGGGCCGCTCAACGAGGCCGAGCGGCTCGACCTCGCGCGCCACCCCGTCATCGGCGAGCAGGAGGCCGCGCGCGCGGGCGCCGACCGCGCCGTCCAGCTCCTCGTGCGCTGGCACCACGAGTGGTTCGGCGGCGGCGGCTACCCGGACGCGCTGCGCGGCGAACAGATACCTTTGGGCGCGCGCATACTCCGCGTCGCCGACGCCTACGCCGCGCTCACGGACGCGCGCCCGTGGCGCCCCGCCGGCACCGAAGCGGAGGCGCGCAAGCACCTCGGCCTGTGGGCCGGCATCGAGTTCGACCCGGCGGTCGTCCTCGGCTTCCTCTCGCTCGAAGGTCTGCCCGAGCTGCGCTCACACGCCCGCGCCGCCCGCGCGGAGGAGGTGCCCGCGGCCGAGCCGGCGCCCGCGATCATACGCCCGCGGGAAGAGCCGGCCGACGGCGACGGCGGGCGCGAAGAGGTCGTCCACGCAGGCGAGCCGCCCGCGCAGTACCCTTGGGAGTCGGGCACCCCGACTTAACTTCGCGGGATTGATTTAAGTCAACTTAAAGAGACTGACCTGAGCAGGACTTCCGTCCAACTTCTTCAGAGGCCGACGACGTTGCGCAACTTCTCCGACTCGCTCCCCGAAGGCTGGCTCGCGTTCGAGCTGAGCGTGCTGCGCCGCCTGCAATTCCGCTCGGTCGCCGACCCGTTCGCGGGCGAGGGCGCCACCCTCGCCTACCTCAAGCGCTGGGGCGCGCGCGTCGCCGCCAACGACTCGGCGCAGTGGTCGCTGGAGCGCGCGCGGGCGCGCGTCGAGAACAACACCGAGACGCTCGACGAGGCTGACGTGGAGGCCGTGCTCGAAGACGCATACGTCCCGCGCCACCGCCTCTACAACCCTGCGCTGCGCGGCTGGTTCGGCGAGACCGACGCGTGGTGGTTCGACAACGTCCGCGCCAACGCCGAGAAGCTCGCGCCCGAGAAGCGCTCGCTCGCGCTCGACCTCGGCATGGCCGTCGGCGACTACGCGCTCTCCTTCGACGACGACACGCGCGAGCTGCGCCAGCCCCTCTCGCGCGCCTTCATCAGACTCCGGGACGCGGTGACCGCGCCCTTCGACAACGGGCAGAAGAACACCGCCTCGAACCGCGACGCGCGCGACTTCGTCAGCCGCGAGCAGGCGGAACTGCTCTTCCTGCGCCTGCCGCGCCCCTCGCGCCGCGCCGCGCGCGACGCGTCGTGGGCCTGGCGCGAGGTCTGGGTGCGCGGCGACGGAGACTTCTGGGACGACTTCGAGCGCTCGCGCGAGGGGCGTCTCGGCGCGCGAGCCGAAGCGCGCCGCCAATATCTCCGCCACGTCGCAGACCTCCTCGACGCCGCCTCGCACCTCCCGGCCTGGGCCGTCTCGCACGTGGACGACGGCCACCTCCCGACCGAAGAACTGGTCGAGACCATCGGCCGCCTCCGCCGCGTCGGCACCGTCTACACCAAAGACTTCACCGAACTGACCGGCGCCCGCGCCGTCATCGTCACGGCTTAAAGACAGTGATAAGTGATGAGTGATGAGTGATAAGAAGGAGGCTCGGGCCTTGTCTTCTTCTTATCACTCATCACTTATCACGAGCCTGTAAAATCACGAGCGTCTGGTCGTCGCCGCGGTCGGTGCCGCCCGTCCAGCGGTCGATCTCGTTGAAGATGTCCTGGCGGATGTTCTCGGCCGTCTCGAAGCGGTGG
Organism: Pyrinomonadaceae bacterium; assembly: GCA_040510435.1. GTDB lineage: Bacteria > Acidobacteriota > Blastocatellia > Pyrinomonadales > Pyrinomonadaceae > QHXN01. Next base: position 8,479 of record JBEVJD010000233.1, read on the forward strand.
GCGGCGACGAGTTGGACGAGACGCTCTTCGCCGTACTCCTCGCCGTTTACGTGCTGCGCCTCGGTGAGGCCGTCGGAGTAGACGACGAGCAGGTCTCCTTCGTTCAGCGCCGCCTGCCCCTCCTCGAAGCCCACCCCGTCGAAGGCGCCGAGCACGGTGCCGCCCGTCCACAGACGCTCGAACGTCCCGTCGGCGCGCACGAGCAGCGGCGGGTTGTGCCCCGCGTTCGTGTAGCGCAGCACGCGCGCGCGGTCGTCGTAGATGGCGAGGAAGAGCGTGGCGAAGCGGTCGGCGTCGGTCGAGCGGCAGAGCTGTTCGTTGATGCGCTCGGCCATGCGCGAGACGAGGCAGCCGTCGTCCGTGCCGGTCACGCCGCAGGGCATGTCGAACCCCTGCGCGCCGTCGCCCGAGGCCGCGGCGTGCTGCGCGTGCGCCGGCTCGGTAACCCGCAGGCGCTCCGCGATGATCGAGACCTGCGCGCGCAGCGTCGCCTGCAAGTTCGACATCACGAGCGACGCCGACAGACCTTTGCCCGACACGTCGCCCAGCGCGAGCGTGACCAGCCCGGGCGTGACCTCGACGAAGTCGTAGTAGTCGCCCGCCACGCCCAGCGCCGCGCGGCACTCGCCCGTGATAGATGCCGTCGTGAGCGCGGGCGTGCTGCGCGGGAAGAGCTGCGCCTGCACCTCGTGCGCGATCTCGACCTCGCGCTTCAGGCGCTCGTGCCCGACGCGCTCAGCCAGCAGCGCCTCGATGTTCGCCGACATGTCGTTGAAGGCGAGGGCGAGTTCGCCCAACTGGTCGCGCGAGCGCGTGCGTATGCGGTGCGAGAAGTCGCCGCGCTTGACCGACTCGGTGGCGCGGTAGAGCTTGTGGACGGTGCCCGTCACGGCACGCGTCATCCAGCCGGCCGAGAAGAGCGCCGCCAGTTCGAGCAGGAGGAAGATGACGGCGATGATGTAGAGCATCTGCCACAGCCGCGGCCCGAGCACGACATCGCTCCAGAACTGTTTGCCGCTGTCGGCCCAAGACCAGTCCACCACGAACGCCCAATGCGGCTCGGTGTCGCCGTTGCGCCAGTCGGTCGAGGCGAGGAAGACGGGGTACGGGAACTTGAACCCCGCGAGCTGCGAAAGGCCCTCGCCGAACTGATCGCGCGACAAGTCGATGAGCCGGCTCGCGCGCCCGCCCTCTTCCGCCTCGCGGTCGAGTTCCGGGTCGCCGTACTTGAAGCCGATGCGGCCGCCGCGCTGCCGCTCGTCCTGGCCCCTGATGGCGACGAAGAAGGGGCGGACGTTGACGCCCGTGCTCTCGCGGTAGCGGCCGACGAGCGCGCGGCTGACGGGCACGCTCACCAGCACCGCGACCGCGCGACCGTCGGCGCCGCCGCGCGCGAGCGCTCGCACCGAAGGCGTGCCGAAGGCCGTCTCCGACCCCTCGGCCGGCGGCAGGAACGCAAACCCGCTCCACTCTTTGTGACCGCCGAGCCACCCCGGCAGAGACTCGCGCCCGTCCGCGGCGTCGGGGCCGACGCCGCGCGCCTCCTCGCTCGCGTCCGCGCTCAACAGCTCGGCCGGCGCGCCCTCGCCCAGCGTGAGCGGGTGCGCGCGCGCGTCCCCGCGCCAGGCGTAGACGCGCGCGCCGGGCAGCGCCGCGCGCAACAGTGCCGCGCGCTCTTCGAGCCACGCCTGCGCCTCGCGCTCCGAAGTGTTCGGCGGGAGCTTTGCGAGCGCGCCCGCAATCACCCGCGCGCCCTCAAGGGTCTGCCGCTCGGTCGCCGCGATCTCGACCGTGACGACGCGCACCATCGCCTGCGAAGAGCCGCCCGTCGCCACCAGCACGCCGAGCGCGAGCAGCAGCACGACCGGCGTCAGCCCAATGAAGAGGTACGTGACGATCAGACGCCGCCGCACTTTCCACAAGAGCATCCGCTTGAGCCGCACCGCGAGCTTGAGGCCGAAGTAGAGGACGACGCCCGCGCACACGACGAAGGTGACGGGGCCGAGCAGCCCGAAGGGCGTGTCGCGATAGAGCGAGGTGTTGCGGACGAAGAGCCGCAGCAGGAAGAGCGCGCCCGCCGCCAGCGCCACACGCGGCATCGCGCGCCGGAACCACTCGCGCGCACGCCCGAGCAGCACCGCCACACGCTCCGACACCCCCGACCTCCCGCTCATCAGCACTCCCCTTCCGACAAAGCAGTTGGCAGTTGGCAGCAGGCAGTAGGCAGTTCAAGACTGTCTGAGAAGCCTCGGAGGGGCGAGATGTTTATAGACACCGGCATTAATAATCTCGCCAAGCTCCGGAGGAGCGGCATGTAGATGTCGCCCCTGACGGGGCTCGGGGTTGATGAAAACGTTCGGGCTATAAACATCCCGCCCCTCCGGGGCTTCTGAACAGCCTTCAACTGCCTGCTGCCTGCTGCCTGCTGCCTACTACTCTTCGTCCACCCTCTTACGCCGGCAGGGCGGACGGTGTTTCAGCACCAACTTCGTCAACCTTAATCTTCGGCGAGGGCGCGGACGTGCGCGGCGACCGTCCCGCCGAGCGTCTGGAGGTTGTAGCCGCCTTCGAGACAAGAGACGAGGCGGCCCGCGCACGCCCCGCGCGCCCACTCCTTGGCCGCGCGCGTCAGCGCGACGAAGTCCTCGTCCGTCAGCATGAGTTGCCCGAGGGGGTCGCCCGCGTGCGAGTCGAAGCCGGCCGAGATGATGACGAGGTCGGGCTTGAACTTCGCGCCGATCTCTTCGAGCGCCGTCTCGAACGCGCGCCGGTGTTCGGCGGCGGGCGTGCGCGCGCGCAGGGGCAGGTTCAGGGTGTAGCCGCGCCCGCGCCCGACGCCCGTCTCGGCGCGCGTGCCCGTGCCCGGATACCAGGGGTACTGGTGCGCGGAGAAGAAGAAGACCGAAGGGTCGTCGTAGAAGATGCCCTGCGTGCCGTTGCCGTGATGCACGTCCCAGTCGATGACGGCCACGCGCTCGACCTCTTTGTAATGACGCTGCGCGTAGCGCGCCGCTACGGCCACGGTGTTGAAGAGGCAGAAGCCCATCGCTCGATCCGACGTGGCGTGGTGGCCGGGCGGGCGCACGGGCAGAAAGGCGTTCTGCGCCTCGCCCTTCAGAACCATGTCCACGGCGCGGCACGCGCCCCCCGACGCCCGCAGCGCCGCTTCGAGCGAACGCATCGAGACGGCCGTGTCGGCGTCGAGGTAACCGATGCCTTCGCTGACGGCGCGCTCGACGTGCTTGAAGTGCTGCGGGCTGTGCGCGGCCTGCACGTCGCCGCGCGGCGCGGGCGCGGCCTCGACCTCCAACAGGCGCGGCCAAAGCTCCGCGTCGCCGCGCAACGCCTCCATCACGACCGCGTAGCGCTCCGGGCTCTCGGGGTGTCCCGGGCCAGTGTCGTGCTGCTCGAAGACGGGGTGATGTATGATGGCCGTCGTCATGCGGCCGATTATGTGCGAGGGTCAGGGCGAGGTCAAACAAGAGGATAGTAGGCAGATGGCAGTAGGTAGATGGCAGTTGGCAGTTGCCAGTTGGTAGTTGGCAGTTAGTAGATGGCAGTTGCCAGTAGGCGGATGGCAGTAGCCAGTTGAAAGCCCCGGAGGGGCGAGATGTTTATAGACACCGGCATTAATAATCTCGACAAGCTCCGGAGGAGCGACATGTTACATGTCGCCCCTGACGGGGCTTGGGGTTCATCAGCACCTTGGGGCTATAAACATCCCGCCCCTCCGGGGCTTCCGAATTAAGCCTCTCCGGAGTTTTCGGATTGAGCCTCTCTGGAGCTTCCGGATTGAGCCCCTCCGGGGCTTCCGAACGGTCTTCAACTGCCATCTGCCATCTGCCATCTGCCATCTACCATCTGCCTACTGTCCCCGTCACTGTTCGCTGTTGATACGCCGCGAACCGATTTGACGGGCAACCGCGGACGCGGCGTCAGTCGTCTTTCTGCTTAAGGCTTCGTGTTTGTTGACGTTAGGCGCGGGCGGCCGCCGAAGCCCGTAGGCGGAATGATGTTTGCTGAAGGCAACGGCGTGATGCGTCTCTCCCGTTTTTATTCGATTTGATTCGAGTCAACGGAAGGAGTGTGAGCATGCGGAAGGTCTCGGTCAGTCTGGTCTGCCTCTTGTTTC
>JBEVJD010000234.1:0-9517 GCA_040510435.1 Pyrinomonadaceae bacterium
GTCGCCTACTTCGAAGGCCACGGCACGGGGACGAGCGTCGGCGATGCGACGGAGCTGAAGGCCCTCTCCACCGCACGTCGCCTGGCCGACCCCGACGCGCCCGCGGCTGCCATCAGCTCCGTCAAGGCCAACATCGGGCACACCAAGGCCGCCGCCGGTCTGGCCGGATTGTTGAAAGCCGCGATGGCTCTACACACGCAGACGTTGCCGCCCTCGACCGGCTGCGTGGAGCCGCACGCGGAACTGACGGCCCCGCAGGCCGCGCTCCGCGTCCTGCGCAAGGGCGAGTGCTGGCCCGCGGAGCGACACCTGCGCGCGGGGGTCAGTGCGATGGGCTTCGGCGGCATCAACACACACGTCACGTTGGAAGGCGCGGTCGCCGTGCGCCGCCGGACGTTTAGCCGGCGTGAGAGTGAGGTGCTCGCGTCCGCGCAGGACGCCGAGCTTTTTCTCCTCGCCGCGCCCGACCGCGCAGACCTGCTCCGGCAGATCGAACATCTTCTGACCTTCGCATTCAGACTGTCGCGGGCCGAGCTGACCGACCTCGCAGTCACGCTCGGGATGGCCGAGGCCGGCGAGACGCCGGGCGCGTGCTCGACGTGGCGCGCGGGCGTTGTCGCTTCGACGCCGTCGGAGTTGGCCGGCGCTCTTCAAAGGCTCCGGCAATGGCTGGCCGATGGTGCGGCCGAGACGAAGCTCGACGTGGCGGCCGGCGTCTTTCTGGGGACGCGGGTCACGCCCCGCGTCGGCTTTCTGTTTCCGGGACAGGCCGCGCCCGTCTACCTGAGCGGCGGGGCGCTCGCCCGACGTTTCGAGACGGTGGAGGATTTGTACGCCCGCGAGCAACTGCCCTCGGCCGGTGACGCACGCTCGACCGAGTTGGCACAGCCGTCGATTGTCACCGCCTCGATGGCGGGGCTGCGTGTGCTCGACCGTCTCGGCATCGGGGCGTGCGTCGGCGTCGGGCACAGCCTCGGCGAGTTGACCGCGCTGCACTGGGCGGGGGCGATGGGTGAGGATGATCTGTTGCGCCTCGCCTCGCTTCGCGCGCACGCCATGACGGAGGCGGGCGGCGGCGCGGCAGGGCGAATGGTCAGTATCCGTGCGGGGCGCGCGGAGGTCGAAGCCATTCTGAATGGCGACCGCGTCAGCATCTCCGGGTTCAACGCGCCGAGCCAGACCGTCGTCGCCGGTGAGGCCGCGGCGGTCGAAAAGTTTGTCGCCCGCGTTAAGACTCACGGGCACGCAGTCGTCAACCTCAACGTCTCGCACGCCTTCCACACGCCGCTCATGGAGGCGGCCGTGCCGCGCCTCTTAAGTCGGCTCCGGGCGGAAGAGTTCGGCCGCCTTCAGGGCAGAGTTATCTCCACCGTGAACGGCGCGTGCCTCACCCCGGACGAAGACCTCCCTGAACTGCTCGGCCGGCAACTCACCACGCCCGTGCGCTTCGTGGAGGCCGCGACCGCCGCCGCCGCAGAGGTCGATCTCTTCATCGAAGTCGGCCCCGGCCACATCCTGAACGGCCTGGTCAATGAATTTCTTGAACGGCCGTGTGTCTCGCTCGACGCGGGCGGTGAATCTCTCAAGGGGCTGCTCAAGACAATCGGAGCCGCCTTCGCCGCGGGCGTGGCGCTCGACCGCACGGCGCTCTTCTCAGACCGCTACGCACGCCCCTTCAGTCTCGACTGGCAGCCGCGTTTCTTCAGGAACCCATGCGAGTCGGCCCCCCTCTCCGAAGGTGAAGAGACGCGAGCAGCCGTGGAGAGTGAAGAGTCCGAAGAGTCCGACGAGACTGCGCGCGATAACGCTTCGCAGGACGTGCCGGAGCCGGGCGCGACGGCCGAGAGCGCGCTGGAACTCGTGCGCCTGCTCGTGGCCGAACGTGCCGAGCTGCCGCCTGAGGCCGTGTGTGACGACCATCGGCTGCTGGGCGACCTTCATCTCAACTCGCTCACCGTCAGCCAGTTGGTGGTCGAAGCCGCGCGCCGTCTCGGGCTGGCGCCGCCGCTGGCGCCGACTGAGTACGCCCTCGCCACCGTGGCGGAGATGGCAAGGGCGCTGGAGGAGATGGCTGCCGGGGGTTCCAACCACTTGCCCGCGTTGGACGACGCACCGGGCGTGGCCGCGTGGGTGCGCGGCTTCACGGTCGAACTCTCGGAGCAACCTCTGCGGCCGGCTCCCGTGCCTGCGGCGGGCGTCGGCGACTGGCGCCTCTTCGCCGCCGAGACCTGTCCACTTGCGCCGCGACTGCGGGAGGCATTCGCCCGCCTCGAAGGCGACGGCGTGGTCGTCTGTCTGCCGCCCGAGATGGACGAGCGCCACCTCTCTCTGCTGCTCGAAGGCGCACGCGCCATCTCCGAAGGTGACGCCGGCCGCTTCGTCTTAGTTCAGCAGGGACGCAGCGCGGCGGCCTTCGCGCGGTCGCTCAAACTGGAGATACCGCAGACGTGCGTCGCGGTGGTGAACGTGCCGGCCGATCATCCACGCAGCGTCGAATGGGCGCTGGCCGAGGCAACTGCTTGCGCCGACTACACGGAAGCCTTCTACGACGAGGCGGGCGTCCGGCGCGTTCCCGTGCTGCGGCCTTTGTCGTCATCCACGACGTTGACGGAGTCACCGCTCGGCGCGGGCGACCTCATTCTGGTCACGGGGGGTGGGAAGGGAATCGCGGCCGAATGCGCGCTCTCACTCGCGCTTGAGTCCGGCGCCGCACTGGCCCTGCTCGGCCGCTCGCAACCGGCCGCTGACCCGGAACTCTCTGCCAACCTCGAAAGGATGGAGGCCGCCGGAATCCGCTTTCGCTACGTCGCCGCCGACGTGACCGACGCCGCGGCCGTGCGCGAGGCAATCGCGCGGGTGGAGGCGGAGATGGGATGTGTGACGGCCGTCCTGCACGGCGCCGGTGTGAACACGCCCCGCCCGCTGCGCGAGCTGGACGAGGAGACATTCCGGCGCACGTTGGCCCCGAAGGTGCGCGGAGCCCGAAACGTCCTTGCAGCCCTCGACCCGGCACGACTGCGACTCTTCGTAACGTTCGGCTCGCTCATCGCGCGCACGGGGATGCGCGGCGAGGCCGACTACGCCGTCGCCAACGAGTGGCTGACCGACCTCACCGCCGAGTGGCAGGCGGCGCACACGCATTGCCGCTGCCTCGCCGTCGAGTGGTCGGTCTGGTCGGGCGTCGGGATGGGACAGCGCATGGGAAGCGTCGATGCCTTAATCCGTCAGGGCATCACGCCTATCTCAGTTGACGAAGGCATCCGGACGTTGCGCCAACTGCTCAACCATCAACTGAGGGCCGGGGCCGTGCTCGTCACCGGACGCTTCGGCTCGCCCCCGACTCTGCGGCTGGAACAGACGGAGCTTCCGCTCCTGCGCTTCCTCGAAGAGTGCAAAGTCCACTACCCCGGCGTCGAGCTGGTCGCGGAGGCCAGACTGTCGGCCGCGACCGACCTGTATCTGCGCGATCACGTTTTTCAGGGCGAGCAGCTTTTCCCCGCCGTGATGGGGCTGGAGGCGATGGCTCAGGCGGCCCACGCGCTCACCGGCGCGACCGTCCCCCCGTGCTTCGAAGGTGTGAAATTCGAGCGACCTGTAACGGTGCCGCCTGACGGCTCGACCCTGATTCGCGTCGCAGCGCTCGCACGCGAGACGGGCGAAGTCGAGGTCGTGTTGCGCAGCGAGCAGACGGCGTTTCAAGTCGATCACTTCCGCGCCGTGTGCCGCTTCCCCGGGACGTGTGTTGAAGAGGCGGCGACGGCCGCCGACGTGCGCCCGTTGGAGACGACCCTGACGGAGCTTCCCGCTGTCGCGCTGGAGCCCGTCCGCGACATCTACGGCAGTCTCCTGTTTCACGAGGGACGCTTCCGGCGCGTGCGTCGTTACCAACAACTGACCTCGACCGAATGCGTCGCCGAGATCGAGCGCGACGGCTTCACGACGTGGTTCGGGCCCTACATTCCGGGCGCGCTGTTGCTCGGAGACCCCGGGCGGCGCGACGCCACGATTCACGCCATCCAGAGCTGCGTCCCGCGCGCCACGATTCTGCCCGTCGGCGTCGAGCGTTTGGAGGTCGCGCCGCGCCAGTCAACGGACGACTGTCTCGTCCACGCGCGCGAGAGGTCTTTCGACGGCCAGACCTTCACCTACGACGTTGAGGTCAGAGGGACGGACGGGCGCCTGTGGGAGCGTTGGGAGGGGCTTCTCCTACGGGCCGTCGGCGGGGCCGCGTATCAGGGGCAGTGGGCCGCACCGCTGCTCGGGCCCCACCTCGAACGTCGCGTCAGGGAACTCGTTCCCGGCTCCGGCATCCGCGTGGTCGTGGAGCAGGACGCCTCGGTCGTCGAGCGCCGCCAGCGCAGCGAGAGGGCCGTGCGCCGTCTCGTCCCTGCCGGCGTTTGCCTGACGCGGCGGCCTGACGGCAAACCGGAGCTTTCATCCCGTCAACACGTCTCGCTGTCGCACGCGCGCGACCTGACACTCGCGGTCGTAGACGGGCAGCCGCTCGCCTGTGACGCGGAGGCCGTCGCCCCGCGCGCGCCCTCCGTGTGGCGCGACTTGCTGGGCCCGGAGCGTTTTGCGCTGGCAGAGCTTTTGACTCAACTGGCCGGCGACGAGCTGGATGTCGCCTGCACGCGCGTCTGGGCGGCGGGTGAGTGTGTGAAGAAAGTCGGGGCAGCGGGCGCCGTCCCTCTCACGTTGGCCGAGGTCGCCGACGGCGGGTGGGTGAGCCTGAACGCGCCGCCTCACCTGCTGGTGACGTACCCGGCCGAGATGCTCGGCTCGGGCGAAAAACTGGTCTTCGCGGTACTCGCCGGGAGGGTTTCCTGAGATGTCTGCTGCTGCTGCTGAGAAGATGCGAGCTTACGAGTACCGGCACGTCATCGGCTTCGAAGAGACGAATCTGGTGGGGAACGTTTATTACGCCAGCCACATCCGCTGGCAGGGACGGTGCCGTGAATTCTTCCTGCGGGATCACGCCCCGGACGTTCTGGCGCAACTCGCCGAAGGGCTCTGCCTGATTACGACGCGTTGCTCCTGCGAATACTTCAACGAACTCTCGGCCTTCGACGAAGTCCTGATTCGAATGCGCCTCGGCGCGCTCGTGCAGAATCGCGTGACCATGACCTTCGAATACTGGCGGACAACCGCCTCGGGTGAAGAACTGGTCGCGCGCGGCGAACAGCAGATTGCCTGTATGACGAGAAGCGGCGAGAAGCTGGAGGCCGCGCCGATCCCCCGCACGCTCGCCGAAGCGTTGCGCGCCTACGCGTGAGCCGACAACGAACAGTAAAGGAAGGTTGATGGCATGTCCGTCGTGATGAGACCGCAGGTTCTGACAGCCGGGGCCCCTGCGCCGAGCTTCTACGAGACGCTGAACGGGCGTCGGCATAAACCGGCCCTCCAACTCTTTCTGCTCGTCGTGCTCGCGCACTGGGCCGAACATCTGGCGCAGGCGACACAAATTTACCTGCTCGGGTGGCCTGCCCCGGAAGCACGGGGCGTCCTCGGCCTCTGGTTCCCGTGGCTGGTTAAATCCGAGGTGATGCATTACCTCTACGCGCTGGTGATGCTCGCCGGCCTGTGGATGCTGCGGGACGGCTTTCGCGGGCCCTCACGCAAGTGGTGGATGATCGCGCTCGGCATCCAGTTCTGGCACCACATCGAGCACGCGCTGCTCATCGGCCAGGCCGTCTTCGGGCACAACCTCTTCGGAGCGCCGGTTCCCACGAGCGTCCTTCAGCTACTCATCCCCCGCGTCGAGCTGCATCTTTTCTACAACACGATTGTCTTCATCCCGATGGTCACGGGGATGTACCTCCACACGTTTCCCCCGAAGGGCGCGGAGACGAACCATCACTGCGCCTGCGCCCGGCGCGGTGTGGAGCGGGGCGTCTGTTCCGTCTGAAGTTCTTCACATCTGAAGCTCAGGGAGGTGCTTCGACGCATGAGGTTTATTCGAATATTCGAGTTTGGCAGCGGAATGGCGACGGGGCTCATGGGTCTGGCCCTCGCCCTTTACGTCATGCGACCCGCCACGGCTCCTTCGGATTATCTGGAACTGTTCAGCATCTCGACCTGCGCGGCCCTCTTCGTCGCCACCGGGGCTTACGCCCAGACGATGAGCCGCAATCCGGCGGGACGCATTCTGGTCTGGGTGGGAGGGGCGGCGCTCGTCTACCAGACCGCCTCGATGCTCGTGAAGGTGCCGATAGGTTTATATTTTCTCGGCTGGTTGGGATTATTCCTTCTGCTTCCGGGAATCCTGGCCGCCCTCACGATGACCGCGGCGCTCGCCCTGAAGACGCCGGCCGAGCACTGAAAACCTGAGAAAACTTGAGACCCGGCGCGACCCGCGCGCGGGGTCGTTCGGGTCTGCCCGTCCGCCTTCCGAAAATGCCACGCTACTTTCCCCGGCCCGAGGTTATACTGAAAACGATATTAACTACGGGCGATGGTACGTACCCTCTGAAAGCCCCCTATCAAGTCATTAAGCAGTAAGCCTGTCCGGGTCGTCACGGGAGCCGCACCCCTGCTCTATGTTGAGGGAGTCCCGCGCGCGTGGAAACCGGTGTGAGAGGCCGAGTTGGGTGGCTGGCCGAAGCACAAGCTGCCAGGCACTTCCCGTCCGCCACGCGATAGCTAAAACGCTCTCCTCACACACACACCTTACTGCTCAAGTTCAATTAGGAGAGGTCTCATGCGAAAGAGGTTGATACTACTGCTTATCGTCTTCTTATCACTGGGAGGCTCCCCATCATTTTTGACCACAGGCCAGACCTCGACGACGGGGGCTAAGTTTCGCAGGGTCGCCAATCCGATTCCGAACCGTTACGTCGTCGTGTTCGCGACGACTAACTTCGATCCGATAGTCGAAACGACGACACCTGCGCCCGCGCCGACGGCGCAGACAGTCTCTCCTTCAGCCCTGTCAGAGACGAGTTCGAACGCCGACGCGGAGGCCGTCGCTTCAGGTGACGATGCGTTCGTGGCGTCTAACCTTCAGGCGAGCCAAGCGGCGACCGTCGGTTCGACGACGACCGTCGGTTCGACGACGACAGCCACGGCGGTGCCTGCCGATGATCCGCAGGTAGTAGCCACGGCAGATGCCCTGACCCAGACCTACGGCGGCACACGCCAGCAGACCTGGGGCGCGGCGCTCAAAGGGTTCCTCCTGAACGCGAACGAGGCGACGGCCGTCGCCATGAGCGGAGACTCGCGCGTGGCGTTCGTCGAAGAGGACGGTACGGTGAGCGTCGATCCGGTGGGCACGCCGGACAACGACCCCATCGTGATGACTGACCCGTACAACGGGTCGGGCCCGCAACTCAACGCGCCCTGGGGGCTTGACCGGATAGACCAGCGCCTTCTCCCACTCAGCCGCAACTACACCTCCACGGGCACCGGCCTCGGCGTCAACGCCTACGTCATCGACACGGGTATCTACCCTTCACACGCCGACTTTCGTGGGCGTGCCTTCGCCTCCTATGACGCCCTCGGCGAAAACGGCATTGACTGCAACGGGCACGGCACGCACGTCGCCGGCATCATCGGCAGTTCGACCTTCGGCGTGGCTAAGAACGTGCGACTGCTCGGCGTCCGCGTCCTCGGCTGCTCGGGCTCGGGCTCCTGGTCTAACGTCATCAACGGTATCAACTGGGTGACGTGGCACCGGCAGCAGCCGGAGCAGCGGAACAGTCCGGCGGTGGCCAACATCAGCCTCGGCGGAGGCGGCGACAGCAGCGTCGATGTCGCGGTCAGAAACTCCATCAGGGCGAACGTGACTTATGTCGTGGCGGCAGGCAATGCCAACGCCGATGCGCGGCTCTACTCGCCGGGGCGTCTGCCCGAGGCCATCACGGTGGCCGCGACCGACATGACCGACCACCGCGGAAGTTTCTCGAACTGGGGACTCGCGGTCGACCTGCTCGCACCCGGGGTTCAGATTCCCTCCACATGGATCGGCGGCGAACTGATGATGAGGTCGCTCTCGGGGACATCAATGGCCAGCCCACACGCCGCCGGCGTCGCGGCCATCTACCTTCAGAGCCGTCGGTCTGCCTCGCCCGCCGCCGTTCGCTCCGCACTGGTCAATGCCTCGACCAACGGCCTCATCAATGACGTGGGGGAGCAGACCCCCAACCGCCTGCTGTTTGCGGGCAACTGATCGGCTCGCTTATTTGTCTGCTCGCTCGAAGCAGTCGTCGTCCTTTGCGCCGTCCAGGCAGAGAATCAACGGCGCGTCGGGGCGGAAAATGCTCTCCATTCGTTTGACCACGAATTTCTTCGTTAAGGAAGAGGCTGACAAAGTTTTCTTGAAATTGCCTGCCCGTTCGCACGAGCTCGTGCCGGCGTGCATCCCCGCGCCGAGATTCATCGTCAGGCTGTCGCCGCTGACCGAATAGGTGCCGGGCGTCCGCACCATCTCCGTGATGCGGCACTGCGTGATGCTTAACGTGTTCTTCTCGTTAAGAAACAGCATGGTGCCGTCGGCGCGGAACTCGAAGATAACGTCGTTGCCGCTGTTGTAAAGCGTCTTGCCCGTGTGACTGCGCGAGCCGCCCGCGCCGCCGCTTTTGAGCCACTTGCCGACGAGACCTCTCGGAATGTTCCCGCCGCGCCCTGACGGCGCTGACGTTTCCGCATCGCTCACATCCTCCTCCGACGACAAACCTTCCCCGACCGTGATGCTGTTTCCGTCGCCGCCGTTCTGCCCGCGCTCGTAGATGCCGAGCAGAAGCCGCGAGGCTCCGTCGTCGGCGGTGCGTAACTCCTTAACGAAACCTTCGCTGAACATCTCACGCATCCGCCGCTGCGCCGCCTCGTCTTTAACCCTGACTTTCGCGTGCGCCGTGATCAGTGCGTCGGAATCTTTGCGCGCCGCTTCCGGATTTTGCAGGTAGTATTCGGCGGAGAATTCCGCGAAACGCTTGCGCTCGTCCGGCGTGAAGCGCGTCTCGAACGCCCATTCGTAAAACTCGATCAATTTGTTGATGTCCGACTGTCTGAGCGGCGTTTCGCCCGCCGCTAAAAATTTGTCAGGGCCGTTTTGCGCGACCGCGCTACACGCCGCACCGAACAGAATGGCGGCGCACAACGTCAACGAAGAGAGATTCCTGAGTCTGTGTATCATTGCTTTTCCCGGGATGTAAAAAGGTTCGACCGACTTCTTCGGCTTCAATCAAAACGCGAAAGCGGGGTGGAAAAGGTATCAGCCCGAAAATTAATTTTCGGGCTGATACCTTTTCGCCTTTGAGAGTAAGTGTTCATCCATCCGGAGGCGAGCGATCAAGGGCCGAACCTTTGCTGGTACTCGTTCGAGAGGATAAAAGCTTTGACCATCTCGGCTCGGACGAAGTCGCCGTTGAACTGATTCAACTTCGAGAGCCAGAAGTTGTAGCCGTCGAAGTTCGAGTCCGGCGACTCGTTCGGGGCGCGGCGCAGGTACCCGAAGTACTGCATCAGCACGAACGCACGGTTGAACTCCCGCTGCCGGAACTCCGCGTCGTCCGTCAGC
>JBEVJD010000235.1:0-7241 GCA_040510435.1 Pyrinomonadaceae bacterium
CTCGGCGCCGTCGCCGTAAGGGTCTACGAGCGTGAGCCAGACGGGCAGCGGCAGCCACTCCCACGCCGAGCCGTAGACTTCCGTGTTGAGTCGTTCGATCCGGCCCTCCTCACGCCACTGCGCGTCGAGCGGCGGCACGTCCGACCAGTCCTCGTAGCACGCGTGCTGCACGCACGGCGCGGGCTTGGCGCGCTGGTGGACAAGGCACCCGACCCCTTTCGAGAAGAGCGGGCAGGAGAAGGTCTGCGCGAAGGTGTCGCCCGAAGGCGCGAGGCCGTAGCGCGCGACCGCCTCGCGCGCCCTGACGTAGACGGCGCGCCGGTCGTCTTCGCCGAGACGCGGCGTCAGCGCGAGCGTGTCGCGGATGGCGACGGCTTCGAGCCGCGTGATGTGGACGTTGACGAAGTGCGCGTCCGTGCAGCAGACGCCCGGCGTCGGGCACGCGCGGCAGCTCAGAGCCCTGTGCTCGTAGTTGAGCTTGATGTGAGTCTGGAAGCTCACCTTGCCGCGCTTCAGGCGCGCCAACGCCTCCGGTTCGCTCAACCTTCGCATGCTATACTCCACCCGACATGTGGTATGCCATCCTGCTCGCCGCCATCTTCCTCGTCTGCATCGTCGGCACGGTGCTGCTCATAGTCTACTACTACTGGGGCCCGAAGGGGCCGCCGGGGAGGTGAAGGCAGACGGGGAGAAGAAGAGACGAGGAGACGGGGTGACGCGAAGAAGCCAGTGCCTACACCCCGTCTCCCCGTCTCTTCTTCTCCCCATCATCCCTCTGCTCGTAGAGCGCGAGAAACTCCCTGTTGCCGTCGGCGCCAGTGATGGGCGAGTCGGTGACGCCTAAGACGGTCAGGCCGAGCGCGCGCGCGGCCGAGTTCACTTCTTCGACGACGCGCGCGTGCTGCGCGGGGTCGCGCACGACGCCGCCCTTGCCCACCTCGCCCTTGCCCACCTCGAACTGCGGCTTGATGAGGACGACGACGCGCCCGCCCTCCTTGAGCAGTTGCACGACCGCCGGCAGCACCTTCGTCGCCGAGATGAACGAGACATCCATCACGGCGAGGTCGAAGCGCTCGCCGAACTCTTCCCCGGTGAGGTGGCGCGCGTTGACGCCCTCGCGCACCTCGACGCGCGGGTCTGTGCGCAGCCGCCAGTCGAGCTGGTTGTGCCCCACGTCCACGGCGACGACGCGCCGCGCGCCGTGCTGAAGCAGGCAGTCGGTGAAGCCGCCGGTCGAAGCGCCCACGTCAACGCACACGAATCCCGAAGGGTCTATCCGAAACTCGGCCAGCGCCTTCTCCAACTTCAACCCGCCGCGCCCGACGTAGCGCGCCGCGGGGTCGTCGCCCCCGCGCACGCGCAGCGGCGCGTCCGGCGGGAAGGTCTCCGAAGGCTTCTCCACCCGTCGCTCGCCGGCCAGCACGCGCCCCGCCATCACGAGCGCCTGCGCCCGCGTGCGCGTCGGCGCCAAACCCCGCTCCACCAAAAGCCTGTCCACACGCTCGCGCTTCACGCGCAGAATTTTAGGTTAAGAGGGTGACGGGAGGGAAACGGGGACGGGGAGAAGCAGTAGACAGTAGACAGTAGACAGTAGACAGTAGGAAGACAAAGCGGTGCGCCCGGCCTGAAGGCTGAGACGCACCGCCTCTTTTTCTACTGACTACTGACTACTGACTACTGACTACTGCTTTCATTCCGGTGGGCCTTCGAAGATGCGGCGGAGGCGGTCTGGGGAGTCGGAGGTGTCGCGGCGTGCGCGGCGTGCGGCGCGGCGTTCAGCACGGCGCTCGGCGCGGCGCTGACGGTAGAAGATGGTGTCTACCTGGCGCGCCTCGGGCGCGTCGTCGCGTGCGACGTTGCCTTCGTCGGGTCGGGGCACGGGGCGGCGCACGGTCTCTTCGTCGCGCGAGCCCTTCTTGCCGCGTTTGGGCGTGCCGTTACGGTCGTCTTCGGCGGGCGCTTCGCGGCGCTCGGCGGCGGGGACGTTTGCGGGCTCGCGGGCGGGGGCCGTTGTCGGTACTTCTGCGTCGGGGGCGGGCGTGGCCGGCTCTTCGGCGTCAGGCGCGGCGGCCGCCGGGGACTCGATCTGCGCGGCCTGTGTTTCGGGCGGCGGCGCGGTCTGGGCTTCGGCGGCGGGCGCGGCCGGCGCCTGCGCCGCGTCGGCGGGGGCGTCGGATTGCGTCGTCGCGACCGGGCTCACTGCCGGGTCTTGAGATTGCCGCTGGTAAATGTAGAGACCTGCGCCGCCGAGCACGCCGCCGACGAGCACGGAGACGAGCGCGAGCACGAGCATGCGGGGGCGGCGCGGGGCGTAAGGGCTGCGGTAGTCGTGCGCGGGGAGCGCGACCGGCGAATCTGGCGCGGGGGCGTGCTCGCCATCTTCGAACGGCACGACGGGGCGCGCGACCAGAGTCTCTTCGTCGTCGAAGCGCGGCGCGACGAGCGTCGTCTCCTCGCCGCTTACGACGAGCGTCGCCTCCGGATCGTGTAGGGTCTGCTGCTGCTGCTGCTGGGGCTCTCTCATGTGTTTACCGATAATAAAGGCCCGCCGCCCGCCGGCTAATCTCCCCGCGTGCCGGACGAACCGCAGGCCGGAGTCTTCAGGTCTTTTGATGCCCCCCGTTTCAGACCCGCTGCCCTCAAAAAAGATTACAAAACCGTTGTGGTGGGACTGTGCCTCGGGATTTTTGCTTTTAGACTCTGATTTGCGATTTAAAGCCAGATATGGGGCTTTCCTCACATCGAAAATCAAAGTCGAAAATCTAAAATTCTTTAAGTCGGGTATTCGTCCCGCGCGTTCGTCGCCGCGAGCGGCGCGGCCGGCGACTCTTCGAAGTCGCCCAACAGACCCTTGACCGAGTCGTTGACGACGCGGCCGACGACGCGCGGCGAGAAGTGGCGCTCGACGTGCGCGTGCGCGTTCGAGGCGAGGCGCCGCCAGAGTTCTTCGTCGCGGTAGAGGCGCACGACCGCCGCGGCGAAATCCTCGGCCGCGTCCGCGAGGAGGACTTCTTCGCCGTCGCGCAGGAACATCCCCTCGGCGCCGACCGTGGTGGTGACGACGGGCAGCCCGTAGGAGAGCGCGTCGCCGATCTTCCCCTTCATGCCGGCGCCGAAGCGCAGCGGCGCGACGAAGACGCGGCTGCGCGCGTAGAGCGGGTCGATGTCCGGCACGTAGCCGAGCACCCGCACGCCCTCATAATCCCCGAACTCCGGCGGCGCGTCGCCGCCCACCACGAACAGCTCGACGCCGTGCAGTGACTCCCTGACGAGCGGCAGCACCTCGCGCGCGAAGAAGTGGACGGCGTCCGCGTTCGGCCGGTGGCGGAAGCTGCCGACGAAGAGCAGGTGCTCGCGCTCGTGCGGGGGCAGGCCGCCGCGCCCGCGCGCCGGGTGGACGGTCGGGACGACGGCCGAGGGGACGCCGGGCGCGACGCGCTCCAAAGCCTCCCGGTCTGCCGACGACGCGAGCCAGACGAGGTCGCTCGCCCGCGCGAGTCGCGTCTCGACCTTCCGGTATCGCTCGGCCTCGCGCGCAAGGGCCGGGTCGCCCGTCAGCGCGGCCTCGCGCGCGAGGCGCACGAAGTGTAGGTCTACGGTGTCGAAGATGACCTTCGCGCGCGGGTCGGCGCGGCGGACTGACGAGAGCAGCGCCTCGGCCACCTCGGGGCGACTGACGACGGCCGCGCGGAACCGGCGGGCCCTCAACAGGCGGCGCAGGTCGAGCGCCGACGCCGTCTCGACGCCCTCGCTCCACAACTGCCGCTCGTACTCGGGCCAGACCTGCTTGCTCGTCGTGACGAGGACGGGGTGGCACCACTCGGAGAGCGCGCGGAGAATGTGGAGCATGCGGGCGCTGCCGGCGTCGCGGTCGGGCGTCGGGATGCGGTCGTCTAAGACGACGACCTGCGTGTCCCACTTGCGGTTGGCCGCGCGCTCGACCCGCGCGGGGTCTTGCGGGTGGTGGGCTCGGGCGAGCACGTCGCGCCACTTGTCCTGGAACTTGCCGCGGTTGATGAGCTGATAGCGACGGAAGCCTGCGTGCGGGTTGGTGCCCGCGGTCGCGCCCTCGAAGTGGTAGAGGCGCGAGGCCGGCTGGTAGACGACCTTGTAGCCGAGCGAGCGCACGCCCATGCAGAGGTCTGTGTCCTCGTAGTAGGCGGGCGCGTAGCGGCGGTCGAAGCCGCCCAGCCGCTCGAACAACTCGCGCCGGATGAGCAGCGAGGCGCCCGAGCAGTAGTCAACCTCGCGCGCGAAGGTGAAGCGGCGGTCGTCCGCCGACTTGCCCCAGCCGTAGTGGAACGCCTCGGCGTTCGACCAGACGATGGCGCCCGCCTCCTGTATGCGCCCGTCGGGGTAGAGGAACAGAGAGCCGACGGCGCCCGCGCGCGCGTCGCGCTCGACCGTCTCGACGAGTTGGTCGAGCCAGCCGGGCAGGACGACCGTGTCGTTGTTGAGGAAGACGAGGTAGCGCCCGCGCGCGGCCTCTGCGCCCTGGTTGCAGGCGTCCACGAAGCCGCGATTCTCCTCGTTCACGATGACGCGCACGAAGCCGCGGAAGTGATCCAGGAGTTCGCGCGTCCGGTCGGTCGAGGCGTTGTCGATGATGATGACTTCCGTCTCCGCGAAGTCTACTTCGCGCAGGAGCGAGCGCAGGCACTGGAAGGTGAACTCGACCTTGTTGAAGACGGGGATGATGACGGAGGTCGTGACCGGCCGTCCCGGTTCGAGTGTTTCGGGGCCTTCAGAAGCGGAACGCGCGAGGAAGAGGAAGTCGGACGCGCCCCAAACTTGAGCGTGCGGCGGGCCGGGTCTCTGCTTCACGTCGAAGGCGCGGCGCAGGTCTACGCCGTTGGCCTCGGCGCTCGCGGCGACGCGGCTGGCGAAGTTGTAGGCGCGCGCCGCGAGCCTCAAGCCCCACGCGACGGGCGCGAACAGCGCGCGCTTGAGCCGCAGCTTCGACGACAGCGAAAGTTTTTCGCGCAGTCTCTCTTTCATTCGGGGAGAAGGTCGGAAGGATGAAGGGAAGGTGTTGGGTGTTAGGTGTTGGGTTCTGGGTTTTAGACGGGCCGTCTGTCCTTACACCAGAACCCAACACCCGGAACCCAATACCCTTTCATCCTTCAGCCGTGCGCGTCTCCCACTCCAGCAGGGGGCGCACGACGCCCGGCATCGGGCCGGCGTAGTCGCCGCGCGCCGAGACGCCGCCCGGCTCGTCCAAGACCTGGAAGGCCACGGCGTTGGCGGCGCGCGCGTGCAGGATTGTAGACGGAAAGTGCGACATTATCGAGACGTGCGCGATGAGCGTCCCCTCGGCGAGCAGGTTGCCGGGGAGTTTCACGGCGCTCGTGTAGCGCCCGCGCGGGCGCGGCCGGCGCCGCCACTCCGCGCCCGTGTCGTGCGTGCTGAAGACCTCGGTGCCCTCTTCGTTGTAAAGCTCGACGACGGGGACGAGCGCGTGCCCCTCTTCGAGCACGTCGTAGGTCACCTCGATGCGCGAGTCCCGGCGCACGTCCACGGCGGCGGCCGTCTCGCCGTCTGCGTCGGCGACGCGCACGCGGCGCAGCCGCACCAACGCGCCGCCGGGCGCGTCGTCGCCCCAGACGCGCTCGGCGCCCGCGCCCCAGCTCGTCGAGAGGTAGCGGTTGACGACCTCCTGCGGCTGACCCTCGGCGACCAGACGGCCGCGCTCCAACAGCACGGCGCGCTTGCACAGGCGCGTGATGGCCGGCAGGTTGTGCGAGACGAAGAAGATGGTGCGACCCTGCCGGCGAATCTCGTTCATCTTGTCGAGGCACTTCTGCTGGAAGGCCATGTCGCCTACCGCCAGCACCTCGTCCATGATGAGGATTTCGGGCTCCAGATGCGCGGCGACCGAGAAGGCGAGCCGCACGTACATCCCCGAGGAGTAGTGCTTGACCGGCGTCTCGATGAAGCGTTCGAGTTCGGAGAAGGCGACGATCTCGTCGAACTTCGCGTCGATCTCGGCCTTGCGCATCCCGAGGACGGCGCCGTTCAAGTAGACGTTCTCGCGGCCGGTCAGGTCGGGGTGGAAGCCCGTGCCGACTTCGAGCAGGCTCCCGACGCGGCCGTAGATTTCGACCTGTCCCGTGCTCGGGCGCGTGATGCGCGAGAGGATTTTCAGCAGCGTGGACTTGCCCGCGCCGTTGCGCCCGACGACGCCGAGGATTTCGCCGCGGCGGACTTCGAAACTCACGTCCTTCAGCGCCCAGAGAGTCGTCGCCTCGTTGTCGCCGTTACGGCCGCGGCGAAGCCTCTTAACCCTGCGGGCGACCGCGCCGGCTAGCACCTCGCGCAGCGAGTCGTAGCCCGGGTGCAGCGCCCCGATGCGGTAGCGCTTGCTCACTCCCTCGACGCTGACGACGACGGGCTCCATCCCTCTGCTCAGATAACGTCGGCGAAGGTGTCTTCGAGGCGGCGGAAGATGTAGTAGGCGACACAGACCAGCACGGGCGCGGCCACCAACGGCACCGCGACGAGCGACCAGTCGAACCCCGTGCCCGTGAGCGAAGCGCGGAAGCCTTCGAGCACGCCCGTCAGAGGGTTCAGCGCGAACGCCCAGCGCCATTGCGGCGGCACGAGGCTTAAAGGGTAGAGCACCGGCGAGGCGAACATCCACAGTTGCAGCAGGAAGGGGAGCGCGTGGCGCAGGTCGCGGTAGCGCACGGTCAGCGCCGACGCGATCATCCCCACCGAGAGCGCGAGCGCCGCCCCGAGCAGCACGAAGAAGGGCAGCAGCAACAGTCCCCACGTCACCTGCACGCGGTAGTAGACGGCCAGCGCGAGGAGCGGCACCGCGCCGACCGACAGATCGACGAGCCCCGCGCCGACGGCCGCCGCCGGGATGAAGGCGCGCGGGAAGTAGACCTTGGTGACGAGGCTCGTGTTGCTGATGAGGCTGTTCGTCCCCGACGTGACCGCGATGGAGAAGAACGTCCACAGCAGCAGCCCCGCGTAGGCGAAGAGCGGGTAGGGGATGGCGCCGTCCTCCATTTTCGCGAAGCGCGTGAAGACGACCGTGAAGATGACCATCGTCAGGAGCGGCTGGAGGACGACCCACGCCACGCCCATCAACGTCTGCTTGTAACGCACCTTGATGTCGCGCCAGGTGAGGAAGTAGAGCAGTTCGCGGTAGGCCCACAGGTCGGCGAGGTTGAGCTGGACGCCCGCCGTCTCCGGCCTGAGCACGGCGTGCGGCAGCCCCGCGAGCGAGCCCGCGC
>JBEVJD010000236.1:0-22759 GCA_040510435.1 Pyrinomonadaceae bacterium
TTGCGCCCTCGCAGAATCGTTCTGCGAGGGCGCAAGACCTCCCCGCGCTCCCGCACAACCGTTCCGCGCGCGCCAAGAGCATTCTGCACGGCTGCGGCGGGTCGCCGCGTACTCGCAGCGCCGCGCTGCGGGCGCCGCGGGACGGCGTTGCGACGTCGCAAAAACGATTGTGCGGCGTCGCAGAGTGGTTCCGCGACGCCGCACATCGGTTCCGCTAAGGGAAGCGGACAGTATTAGTTAACGGGAATCGTGACGACCGTCGAGCCGGGTTTGCCGGCGGGGAAGCGTTTGCCGCGGGCGACGCGGACGGCGGTCGAGCCGTAGGCTTCGGCGCCGGGGGTGGCCCCGGCGACCGAGGCCGCGGTGACGCGGCCGGCCTCGTCGTAGGTGACGGTGACGCGGACTGACTTCGGGCCCGACGGGGTCGCGGGCTTGGGCGCGGCGGCCGGGTCGGAGGGGTTGAGGGCGTTGGCCGCGTCTTCCTTCTTCGCGGCCTCTTCGCGGCGGCGGCGCTCGCGGTCCTTACGCTCGCGCTCTTCGCGGCGCGCGGCGTCGGTGGCCGCGGCGGGGTCGGCGGATTCGGGCGTCACAGCCGCGGCGTCGCCGGAAGGCTCGGCCGGGGCCGCTTCGGCGGGCGCGGCCTCGACGGGGGCCGCCGGAGCGGCCACTTCCGCTTCGGGCTTCGAGGGCGCGCGGTTCATGAGCGGGACGGCGGCGACGGCGCCCGCGAGCAGGACGGCCGCGGCGACGCCGGCCAGCACGAACTTCTTCTTCGACCCGCCGCCCGCGCCCGCGCTCTCGACCATCATCGAGAAGGGCTCGGACGAACTCTCTTTGGCCGGCGAATCTTTGACGACAGAGTCTTCGCCCTTCGTCGCGGCGTTGGGCGCCGCGGCGCGCGCCGCGCGCTCCTTCTCGCGCCTTGATTGGGTGGGGATGTCGAGGTGCTCCACCTGGTCGAGCATCTGCGCCAACTCCGTCTCGCTCGGCTCCCACTTGCCGAAGGCGTCGGCCTCGGTCGGCGCGAGCCCCTCGTCAAGGCGGCGCAAGCCTTCGAGCACGACCTGCGTCCACGCGTTGTGGATGGTGCGGCGCGTGGCCTGCACGTCGGGGCTGAAGTCGAAGGCCGCGTTCGGCAGCGTCAGAGAGAAGTAGACGGCCTCGGGGCCGGAGAGCGCGCCGACCTTGGCGTCCACCAACTCGCCCTCCTTGATGAAGAAGACGCTGTGGCCGCGCGGGTAGTCGATCTTGAGCCGGCCCGTCTTGCGCTGGTTGCAGAAGAACTCGATCAGCTCGGCCAGCGACATGTCGCTCAACTGTCCGGTAAGTGCCATGAATGATTCCTCGTTTCGGTGTGGGGGCTAGCTGCTTGCGTTCGGTCGGGGCCGCGTTCGCGGCGGAGGTCGGAAGGGAGTTTCTAAGAGGGGGGCTTCGTGGCGCGCGCGGCGCGGCTCTCATAGTCCGCGCTGCGCGCGCCGTTTACCGCGCGGCCTTTACCGCTGCTGCAAAGTGAAGTTGTAGGTGATGACGCCCGCGACCCGCACGGGCTGACCCGAGAGGAGCGTCGGCCCGAAGCGCGCGTTGCGCGCGGCATTCTCCGCGGCCTGACGCAGGAGCGCCGGGCCGCTCGTGGCCTTCGCGGAGATGACCTTGCCGGTCACGTCTATGACCACCTCGACCTCGACCATGCCGGCCGCGCTGGCGCGGCGGGCCATGTCGGGGTAGGCGGGCGGGGGCAGGCTGATGGCCTTGCCGTTCAGGACGCCGCCCGAGACGGGCTTGAGCGGCCCGCTGCGGCCGGGGGCCGGGGCGGGCGCGTCGCCGTCGGTCTTCACCGCGGGGCCCGCGGCCATAGGCACGTTCGCGGAAGAGGCGCCGGGCGCGGGCGCGCTCGTCGTGACGCTCTTGTCGAGCGAAGCGACCAGGAGCGGCGCGGCCGTGTTGCGCGCGGGCGCGGACTTGACCGCGTCTGCGTTCGAAGGCTTGGGCTGCGGCGCGGCCGTCGTGTTGTTAGCGGGCGTCTGCGGCTTCGACACGTTCTGCGGCTGCGGCGCGGCGGCGGTCGGGGCGGAGACGTTCGGCGCGGCGCTCGCCGGGGCGCTGTTGGAAGGCGCGGGGTTCTGCGTGACGGCGGCGGCGGTGGCGCCCGGCGCGGCCGGCAGCGACATCTTCGCCAGAACGTTCTGGTCGAGGAAGTAAGAGATGCTTCGGTACGTCACCTCCGAGGGCTCGAAGGTGACCTTGCCGCCCTCCATCATCGCCACGGAGGTCGTCATCTTCACCCAGTTCCCGACGGCGTCGAACTCGTAGGTGTAGACCTCCTTCGCCAGCAGCGTGCCGTCGTCGTTGTGCAGAGTCATCTCGACGATGTTGCCGCGCGCGTCGTACTTGTAGACCTCCTTGCCGGTGAGCGAGCCGCCCGCGGCGAGGAAGTACGCGTTGTCGATGCGGTTGCCCTTCTGGTCGTAGGTCGTCGTCTCCAAGACCTGCCGCTGCCCTTCGGCCGGCTGGCCGCCCTTGACGGTGATCTTCGCCGTCTCGGTCTTCACGCGGCGCACGGGGCCCGAGAGCCCGTCCTGCTCGCGCTCGCTCGCGGCGGTGTCGAGCGCGGCGCGCGTCACGCCGAGGCGCAGCGTCGCGCGCGCGTCACGCGGGACGCCCGCGTCTGCGCTGACAGCGCCGAGGGGGAGAAAGGCGAGCAGCAGTGTCAGGTTCAAACGTTTCGACATGTCGGTCACTCCTGAAGATATGCGTGGGCAAAGAATTGCCGGGCGGCCTCGGCGGACGGGTGTGACGTTCCACGCTTTCGTCCGGGGGTGCGCCGGGCGGCGCGGGACGAAACTCGCGTCTGGAGGGCCGAACCGGACGGGCGCGGACACGTGCGAGGTTTGCGGCGGCGG
This sequence comes from Pyrinomonadaceae bacterium, assembly GCA_040510435.1. GTDB lineage: Bacteria > Acidobacteriota > Blastocatellia > Pyrinomonadales > Pyrinomonadaceae > QHXN01. The sequence goes on from JBEVJD010000236.1 coordinate 2,901, forward strand.
ACACCGTCTGCCGGAATTGCCCGGCAGCAGTGTTTGAGGCTTGCAGCGTCCTTTAGAAGACTCGGGGCAGGAGTGTCAGGCCGATCCGTAAACAGTAGAGGCGGCGACGTTTAAGTCCCCTTCTCCGCCCCTACGCACAAACCCTCCGAGGGGTCTGGCACTCGCCGCCCGCGGACGAGCCCGGGCAGCGACAATAATTATACACACTGAACACTGTTTGTCTATATAAAACATTTGCCAAACAATACAAGTGCAAAGGAATTGGCTAAACGTGCGTTTTCAGCCCTCGAAGAGCGAGGAGGCGCGCTCGGTGGTGAAGGCGGCGCGGGCGGCCGTGTAGGCGAGGTCTGTCCCGATCTCTTCGATCCGGCGGGCGGCGACGACGCGGTGGCGGTCGCCGGGCGGGATGTAGCAGTTGAACATCGGGTGGTGCTGCAGGAGGATGACGACGGGCGTGCCGACCGCCGCCGCGACGTGCATCGGCCCCGTGTCGTTCGAGACGAAGACGGACACGCGCTCGGCGGCCGCGGCGAGCTGCGGCACGGTCAGGTGGTCTAAGACGATTGTGGAGGGCGGGAACTTCGGGAGCGCCTCGCGCACGAGTTTGCGCTCCTCGGGCCCGGCGAAGAGCACGGAGCGCACAGAGTCGTTGCGCTCAAGCATCCAGGCCAGCTCCGCGAAGCGCTCGACGGGCCAGCGCCGGCTCGGGTGTCCCGCGCCGGGGAAGATGCCGACGAGCGGGCCGTCGCCCATGCCGCTGGCCGAAGCTTTCCTGCCCCTCGTCTTCCCGCCCGCCAGAGCCTTACGCAGCATCTCCTCGACGGCGCGCCCGTCCTCCTCGCGCACGGGCAGGCGCGGCACGCGCGAGACCTCGCCCACGCCGAGCGGCGACACCACGTCGAGGTAACGGTCGATGGCGTGCTTCGAGCGGTCTTCGACGGGAGGCTGAGGGCGGAAGTTGCCGAGGTAGTCGAGCGAGCGCCCCGGCCTGCGCGCGTAGAGCCTCTGGCCCGCGCCCGAGAGGAACCCGAGCAGGTTCGTCTCCGAAAGGCTGTGCAGGTCTACGACGAAGTCGAACTTCCGCCGCCGCACGTCCATCACGAGCCTCCCGATCTGCCACACCGACAGATGCTTCGGCCCGTCGCGCAACCCCACGCGGTCAACGGCCAGAGCCTCGTCGGCCACGCCCGCCATCTCGACCACGGCCGCCGCCGCCCCCCCGACCGCCACCGTCACACGCGCCCGCGGAAACCTCCGCCGAATCGCACCGAGCGCCGGCAGACTCAAAATCACGTCCCCCAACTGCCCGAAATCCACCACCAGAATGTTGCGCGCCTCAAAACTCATCTTCGGCCTAAACGATACAACACGCCCCACGGTTTCGCACGAGGTCGTGCTCAACGCAGACGCTCGTAGCCCGCGCTCAGCTTCTCCCGCAGGTCGGCGACGGCCGGGTGGACGAAGGGGATGCGGTAGAGAGTGAGTATCAGGTCGTAGAGCGTGCCGAAGTAGGCGGCCTCGTCGCGGAAGTCCGCGTAGGTACGCCCGCGCAGGAACGGCGGGAACACCGTCCGCGCTTCGCCCTCGACGAGCAGAGGGAGGACTGTGTTCTTGCGCTGCTCGTCGCCCGTCATCCGCAGGTTGATGAGGTCAACCTCGGAGGCGACGACGCTGCCTTCGGGCGAGAGTTCGTTCCTGTACTTCTCAAAATAGAGAGGCGTGCCGACGACGGCGACGAAATCGACCTCCTCGTCCTCGACGCGGCTGATGAAGCGCCCGATGTTCGAGCCGATCCAGGCGTTGTCCTTCCGGTCGAGCAGCACGTCCACGCCCGCGTTCTGCAAGTCCACGGCGAGGCCGCGCACCCAGCGCTCACGCTCCCGTTCGCCCCACGCGTAGCTGACGAAGCAACTCGGCGCGCGCTTGTTCTCGTCGCGCACGACGGCCTTGACGCGCACGAGCGCCGATTCGAAGGCCGTCCGCCGCCGCGTGCGCTCCTGCTCGCGGCTCAACTGCTCGCGCTCGGAGCCGCTGAGGGCGACGCGCTCGCCCTCCTTCGGCAGCGCGATCCGCTCGCCGCAGTCGCCGCAGAAGAGAAAGCCCTTGCCCTCGCCGATGCGCTTGACGACCTCGGCGCGCTGCTGGCGGTAGCCGCACTTCGGGCACTGCACGGGCGGGAACTTCGTGACCTCCACGTCTCGGCCGCGCAGGAACTCTTCGAAGAGTCCCTGGAAGAGCAGCCGCGCGCCGGCCTTCTCCTTCGCGTAGTAGAGGACGAGTTCCGTCTCGCCCTCGCGCTCGTTCACCTGCCGGAAGCCGCACACGTCGCCGCGCGCCGTCTCGTACTCGGCCTGGTTCTGCCACTGGTTGGTGCGCGTGAAGGTGTTGGTGTAGCCCAACTGCACGACGAGGGCCGCGTAGACGTTCTCGACCGCGCCCGTCGCGCGATACGACACGTCGTCCACGGTCTCGACCTCCTCGAGCACGGGCCGCTTCTGGTTAATCAGCGCCGGGAAGATGAGGAGCGTCTGCGCTCCCAGCGTCTCGCGGAAGCAGAGGTTGTGCTCGATGAAGAGCACGACCGCCGCGTCGAGCAGCACGTCCCGCTCACGCTCGTCCAGCCTCACAAACTCTGGGAACTCGTAGCCGCCCGCGAGCACGCGCGCCTCTTCGAGCGCGCCCAAGCCCCGCGGGTTGCGCCGCGCTTCGAGCACGAACGAAGAGGCGAGATTCACGAGCAAGTCCGGCGCCAGCAGTATCGTCTCCTCGCCCGACGACCCGCGCAGCACCGACACGTAACCGTGCGTCGAGAGGTGGCGCACGGCCGTCAACATCTCCGCGTCCGTGAACTCCCACCCCGCGTCCGTCGCCTCAAGCCGCGCCCGCAACTCCGCGGGGCTCACCAACACGCCCTTGCGCTCCGGCTCGGCCTTCAGCGCCAGCACGAACTCCTTCACGCGCTTGAAAGTCCGCGTCGTCACCGTCGCGGGCATCTCGTCCCACAGGATTGAAGACTTGACCCGCGCCAGCAGTTCTTCCAAACCCTCGCCCGTCAGCGCGCTCGTCCCGACGTAACACTCGACGCCCTGCTGTTTACAAAACTCCTCTAACTCCTCCCGCGTCAGCGTCGGCGTGCCCCTGTCCGCCCTCGCCCCGACCAGAATCACCCGCCTCCTCCGCTCGTCCCGCCGCTCACGCTTAAGTTGCTTCAGCCAATACTCCACGCCCTTCAAAGGCTCCTGCCTGTTCGTCGGGTCGAACAGCACCAACGCCAAATCAACATCATCCAAAAACAGCGCGTGCACCAACCGGTAATCCGGTTGCCCCGCCAAGTCCCACAGCACCGCTTCACACTCCGTCCCATCCGCGCGCTTCTTCCCCAGCTCATCAACCACCCAGAACTGCTGCCCGTGCGTCGAAGACTGCTCCTCAAACTCCCCGTGTGCGACCCGCCAACCCAACCCCGTCTTCCCCACGCCGCTGTCGCCGACCAGCGCGAGTCTCACCGTAGTGTAGTTAACAGATTCTTCGGCGGCGGCGGCGAGCAGCGCGTCAACGTCTACATCCCAGATGCGTACGAACCCCTCTCGCTCCCCGGTCGTCGCCAGCACCGGCAGTTTCGGGTTGAAGCTGAGCCCCGACGTGTTGCAGTTCGAGTGCGGCTCCGGCAGGACGGCGACGATCTCGTTGGTGTCGGTGCGCCAGAGGCGGACGGTGTCGTCCTTGGATTTGGAGGCCAGGAGGAGGCCGTCGTGGGAGAAAGAGATGCTCGTTACACGCCGCGTGTGCCCTTCGAGCGCTCGCCATTTTAAGTTCTGACTGTCCAAGTATTCTTCCCAAAAACGGATGACGCCATCGCGGGAGCACGCGGCCAGACTCTTCCCGTCAGGGTGCCAGGCAATGCGGAAAACAGCCTTAGAGGAGTCTGCCATAAAGCCGGAACGTTGGCTGCCAGCCCTATAATCCCACAGTGTAATAACTCCTTCGTAAGAGCCGGCCGCCAGGGTTTTACCGTCGGGCGTCCAGATGACGCTATGAAGAAGGGCGGCTTCGCCGGACGGCCTATGATACTTGATAGGATCAAGCGCTATCACAGTCTTGCCGGACGCCACGTCCCACACACGTGCCGTCTCGTCGTCGGAACAGGACGCGAGCCGTTCGCCATCCGGCGACCACGCCACATCCAGAACCACTCCGGTGTGACCTTTGAGTACAGTCTTCGCGGCGCCGGATTCTACATCCCAGAAGCGAACAGTTTGGTCTGCGGAAGCGGAGGCGAGCGTCTTCCCGTCGGGCGACCACGCGACGCCGTAGACCGTGCCGTGGTGGCCCCGGAGCTTGCTTAGAAGCTCGCCCGTCTCTGTATCCCAAATCCGCACGGTGCAGTCGTCGTAGCTGGTGGCGAGAGTCCTCCCGTCGGGACTCCACGCCATTCGCTTGACGAAGTTGGAGAGGAACTTGTGAGCGCGGAGTTCGTACCGCAGCTTCAGACCGTGGGGGATTTTGTCAGGGGCAGCTTCGTCTGGCATGTGCGTGTGCCTCCGGGCGGGTTGTGGTGTAGCAGGCGGCGTTGTGGCCGGCCGGGGCACCGTGACGTTTGAGGGGGGAAGGATAGCATAGAGGGGCGCGGGTGTGAGGTGGAAGTGTAGGGCAGTTTGAGGGATGGGACACGGGTTTCCGGCGGAAAACGAGGGATTTGGGCGTGTAAGGCGCGATTTTGGGCTTTGGTAACGCGATACCAAGGCTTGGTATCGTGATACTAAGCCTTGGTATCGCAGTACAAGGGCTTGGTATCGCAGTACAAGGGCTTGGTATCGCGTTACCAAAGCCTTGTATCGCAATACTGAAGCCTTGTATCGCAGTACGAAAGCGTTGTATCGGAGTACGAAGGGTTAAATGTGCGGCGTGGGAGGGCGGGACTGCGTGCCGGAAGGCCGGGTGGGGCGGCCTTGGGGGTTGTTAGAGTTCGCGGAGGTCGCGGCCGGTCATGTCAGGGGGTTGGGGGAGGCCGAGCAGACCCAGGATGGTGGGGGCCACGTCTTCGAGGGCGCCGTCGGGGCGGAGTTTGACGCCGAGGGAGTCGGGGTCAATCAAATGAAATGGCACGGGGTTGGTGGTGTGGGCGGTGTGGGGTTGGCCCGTCGTCAGGTCAATCATCTGTTCGCAGTTGCCGTGGTCGGCGGTGATGAGGCAGCGGCCTTTGGCCGTCCTTAAGGCTTTGGTGATCCAGCCGAGGCAGGTGTCGATGTATTGGACGGCCTCGATGGTCTTACTTAGATTCCCGGTGTGGCCGACCATGTCGGGGTTGGCGAAGTTGACGATGAAGACATCCGTTTCGCGTTCGTCGATGCCGCGGAGGATTTTGTCGGTGACTTTGAAGGCGGCCATCTCGGGCATCAAGTCATAAGTCGCGACTCTGGGCGAGGGCACGAGCATGCGGCGCTCGGAGGGGAATTCGCGCTCGGTGCCGCCGTTGAAGAAGTATGTGACGTGCGCGTACTTCTCCGTCTCGGCGAGGCGGTAGTTGCGGACGCCGACGGCGGCGAAGACCTCTGCGAGGATGTTGTTGTGCTGTAGTTGGGTGAAGGCGATGGGCAGGCCGAAGGTCTGGTCGTAGAGCGTGAAGCAGACGTAGTCAACCTTCGGGCGGTCGGGCACGGGGAAGCCGTCGAAGTCCGCAACGGTTAAAGCTCTGGTGAGCTGGCGCGCGCGGTCGGCGCGGAAGTTGAAGAAGATGACGGCGTCGCCGTCTTTAATGGTCGCGACGGGCGAGCCGTCGGGGCGCGTGATGACGGCGGGCTCGACGAACTCGTCGGTGACGCCGTGCTCGTAGGAGCGGCGGACGGCCGTCAAGGGGTCTGAGGCGCGTTCGCCGACGCCGGAGACGAGCAGGTCGTAGGCGCGTCGCGTACGCTCCCAGCGGTTGTCCCTGTCCATCGCGTAGTAGCGGCCGCAGACCGTGGCGATCTCGCCGAAGCCGATCTCGGCAATCCTGTCCTGCAAAGCCTTCACGTAGAAGTTCGCCGAAGAGGGCGGCGTGTCGCGGCCGTCGAGGAATCCGTGGACGTACGCTTTCGAGAGGCCGCGCTCCTTAGCCATGCGGATGAGCGCGTAGAGATGCTCTTGAGATGAGTGGACGAGGCCGTCAGACAAGAGTCCCATCAGGTGGAGGGCGCCGCCGCGCGCGCGGGCGTTATCCATCGCCGTGACGAAGGCGGGGTTCTGGAAGAACTCGCCGGTCTCGACCGCGTAGTCTATGCGGCGGATGTCCGTCATGATGACGCGGCCCGCGCCCATGTTGAGGTGGCCGACCTCGGAGTTGCCCATGATGCCTGTCGGCAGGCCGACGCAGGTGCCGGAGGCTTCGATGAGAGTGTGCGGGTACTTCTCGCGCAACTCGTCATAGAAGGGCATCTTGGCGAGCGCGACGGCGTTGCCCTCGCGCACGTCGCTGTGGCCGAAGCCGTCGAGGATGATGAGCGCGAGCGGTCCCTTCTGTTTGAGCAAACCCCTTGTCTCCTTATCCGATAATTCCGAACGAGACGGACGCGAACTTTTACTGCGTGTGATAGCGCGTGCCGCAGGTCGGGCACTGGAGCAGTTGCTTCCTGCCGCCGGCCGGGATGACCGGGATGAAGAAGAAGGTGATGAAGCGCATTCCCGTCTTGCTCACGAACTCCCCGACCGTGTTGCAGTTCCCGCAACGCATCTGCTGCCCCGCAGGCTCAGAGCCCCACGTCACGAAGCGCGTCCCGAAGATGAAGATGAAGAACAACGCGGGCCTCCCTCCTGACTTCTAGCCGCGGCCCGCGCCGGACTTCTTCGCAGACTTCTTCGCAGACTTCTTCGCGGCGGCCGGCTTCGACGCGGCGCGCGCGTGCGTCGAGGCGCGTTCAAGCTGGTAGAAGGCCGCGAGGCCGGGGAAGCGCGCGGCGTCGCGCAGGTCTTCCTCGATGCGGAGCAGTTGGTTGTACTTGGCGATGCGGTCTGTGCGCGAGAGCGAGCCGGTCTTAATCTGTCCCGCGTTGGTGGCGACCGCGAGGTCTGCGATGAAGGTGTCCTCGGTCTCGCCCGAGCGGTGCGAGATGACGGCCGTGCGGCGGTGCGTGCGCGCCAGCTCTATCGCGTCCAGCGTCTCGGTGAGCGTGCCGATCTGGTTGACCTTAATCAGAATGGAGTTGGCGACGCCCAGCTCGATGCCGCGGCGCAGGTAGTCCACGTTGGTGACGAAGAGGTCGTCGCCGACGAGCTGGACGCGGTCGCCCATCTCGTCGGTCATCAGCTTCCAGCCCTCCCAGTCGTTCTCGGCCATGCCGTCCTCGATGGAGATGATCGGGTACTGCTCCGACCACGACTTCCAGTAGGCGACCATCTCGGCGCTGGAGAGTTTGCGGCCGTCTGACTTCTTGAAGACATAGTTCTTGCCGTCGTAGAACTCGCTGGCCGCGGGGTCTAAGGCGAGCATGACGTTGACGCCCGCGTTGTAGCCGGCCGCGGTGACGGCTTCGAGGATGGTCTCGACGGCCTCCTCGTTCGACTTGAGGTTGGGGGCGAAGCCGCCCTCGTCGCCGACGCCCGTGGCGTAGCCGCGCTTCTTCAAAACGTTCTTGAGCGAGTGGAAAATCTCGGCGCCCGTGCGTAAAGCCTCCGCGAAGGTCTGCGCGCCGACGGGCATGACCATGAACTCCTGGAAGTCCACGTTGTTGTCCGCGTGCGCGCCGCCGTTGAGGATGTTCATCATCGGGAGCGGGAGCGTGCGCGCGTTCGTGCCGCCGAGGTAGCGGTAGAGCGGAAGCTCGACGTAGCTGGCGGCGGCGCGCGCCGTGGCGAGCGAGACGGTGAGCAAGGCGTTCGCGCCGAGCTTCGACTTGTTCGGCGTGCCGTCGAGCGCGATGAGGGTGGCGTCCACCTCGGTCTGGTCGAGTGCGTCGAGCCCTTCGACCTCGCGCGCGATGATGTCGTTGACGTTCTCGACCGCGCGCGTGACGCCTTTGCCGAGGTAGCGCCGCTTGTCGCCGTCGCGCAGCTCGACCGCCTCGTGCTCGCCCGTCGAGGCACCCGACGGGACGGCCGCGCGGCCGACCTCGCCGCTGACGAGATAGACCTCGGCCTCGACGGTCGGGTTGCCGCGCGAGTCCAGAATCTCACGCGCGTGGACGGAATCAATCAGGCTCATAAGGGCCGCGCTCCTCGATTGTTTGGGTTAGAAGTTCTCGGAAGAATCTACCAAAAGGGCGGCGAAAGGAGAAATGGGGGTTGGGCGAATGGGTTTTGGGTTCTGGGTTTTGGGTGTTGGGTGAAAGCCCCTTGTCTTTACCCAACACCTAAAACCCAAAACCCTACTGCTTCAAGTGTCCGAGGCCGGCGAGGATGCGCTTGGTGACGGCGATGCGTTCGTCGCGGACGGAGAGGTAGGTGGGGCCTTCGATCTCTGTGGCGAAGAAGTAGGTGTTGTCCTTCGTTTCGAGGTAGCCGACGAACCAGCCGAGGAAGCGGTTCTCGGCGAGCGGGCCGCCGCCGGTCTTGCCGCTTAGCTTGTAGTCGGGCGCCTCTTCGAGCCTGACGATATCTTTGAGGATTTGAATCGAGCGCTTCGAGACGGGCAGCTCCTCTTTATAGAGACGCTTGAGGAACTCGACCTGCTCGTCGGCGGAAATCTTGAGCGTGCCGCGGAGCCAGAAGCCGTTGAGCGGGCCCGACGCGTCCTCGTTGCCGTAGTCGAGTTTATCGACGTACTCCTTCATCCGGCGCTCGCCGACCTTCAAGGCCAGCTCGCGATAGTACCAGACGACCGAGCGCTTGAAGGCGGTGCGCAACGTCTGCTCCTGCCACCACGTGCTGAAGGGCAGAGTGTCCTGACTGTGCGCCGGGTACTTCTTCTCGTCCCACTTGATGACAAACTCGGCGTCGGGGATGACGCCCGTGTCGAGCCCGATGAGCGAGTTCGGAATCTTGAACGTCGAGAAGGGCGAGAAGCGCTCGCGGCAACGAGCCTCGTTGTAACGCACGTAGCTGTCGCGCTTCAGGTCGTAGAGCACGAACGCGCCCGCGGGGAAGGGCTTGAAGTGGGAGGCGAGGTCGGGCTGAGCCGCGGCGGCGGGCGCGCCGGTTTGAGTTGAAGAGATGACGCCGGAGTCGGCCCCCGTCGCCTTCGCGCAGCCGAGCGCCGCGAGCAGGAGCAGCGATGTCAGGAATACTGTCCTAAGTTTCATAATGTCTTCGAGCAAATGGCGGAAGCCCTCCCTCACAGTCGGGCTTCTGCCTCTTTGAGTAGGTCGTCGAAGGCCGTGTCGGGGAGTTCGTCGAGCGTGCGGACGACGATGTCGGCCTTGAGTTCAGTGTGGGAGGAGAGGACGCCGACGCAGCGCATACGAGCGCGGCGCGCGGCCTCGGTGCCGGCGGGCGCGTCCTCGACGACGACGCAAGAACCTGGCTCGACGCCGAGTTTGGCGGCGGCCACGAGGAAGACCTGCGGGTCGGGCTTGCCCTCGGTCACGTCCTCGGCCGAGGCCACGGCCGCGAAGTAGCCGTCGAGCCCGAGCGCTTCGACGATGACCTCAAGGTTCGCGCGCGGCGCCGAAGAGGCCACGGCCTGTTGCCAGCCCTCTGCGCGCAGCCGTTCGAGCCAGCGCCGGACGCCCGGCAGGAGTTCGATGCCGCGCTCGCGCACGAGGCGGCGGTAGGCGACCTCCTTCGCCTCGCCGACGCGCGTGATCTCTTCCGGGCTGTAGGAGGGAAAGTAGCCGCGCAGGATTTCGTCGTTGCGGCGGCCGAAAGAGTCCGCGAATTGCTCGGGCGTGACGCGGAAGCCCTCGGCTTCGAGCGCGCCCTGCCAGGAGAGCCAGTGGTATTCGCGCGAGTCGATCAGAGTCCCGTCCACGTCCCAGAGCGCCGCGCGCTTCGTCTCATGTGTCGTCATCGGCAGAGAGTTTAGCCGCGCCGGGAGTGGGTCGGCAAACGTGCGGACAAAGCGGCGTGCGGGGAGTATGATGTGTGGAAACGAAAGCCCGTAAAGACTGAAAAGACGAGAAGGCCGCATCCTTCGGACGGAGGGGTTTATGAACAGAATCCTGCTCGGCGCGCTGGCGGGGCTGGCGGCGACGGGGCCGATGTCTCTGGCGATGAAGCTCATGCACGAACAGCTCCCGCGCGAGGAGCGTTACCCGCTGCCGCCGCGCCAGGTGACGGAAGGGCTGGCGGAGAAGGCGGGCGTCAACGAGCACCTCGACGAAGAGGAGCGCGAGGCCGCGACGTGGTTCTCGCACTTCGCTTACGGCGCGACGTGCGGGGCGCTCTACGGGGCCGTGTCGGGGAAGAAGATTGACGAGCACGCTCTGCTCGCGGGCGTGGGGTTCGGGCTGGCCGTCTGGGCCGGGAGTTATCTGGGGTGGCTGCCCGCGGCGGGGGTTATTTCGCCCGCGACCGAGCACCCGGCGCGGCGTACGGCTTTGATGATTGCGGCGCACGCCGTCTGGGGTGCGACGACGGCGGTCGGGGTTGAAAGGCTCTCGGACGAACGCGCGCGTTAGAGACATTTGTGTCCGCGCGCCGGGGGCCGGCGACAAATGTGTAGGTCGAATTCCCGGCCGGGACTCAGCAGGCTTTGAGCGCGGGCGGCGCGACTAACGTGAGCGCCGCGAGCGGCTCAAGCACGCGGTCGGCGAGCCCGAGTTCGACGGCCTCGTGCGCCGTCAGGTACGTGTCCCAGGTGAAGCGGCGGAGGAAGCGCTTGAGGGTGATGCCCATCCTCTCGGCCAGAATCTCGCAGCAGCGGTCGCGCATGCGCTTGGAGTACTCGGCCGTGCGCTGCGTGTTCTCGTCGTGGTCGAAGCCGACGCTCGAATAGCCCGGGTGCACCATCACGACCGAGTTGGGCATCAGCTCGCGCACGGCCGCCGCCTGTAGAATGACCGCGCCCATCGAGCAGACCTCGCCGTAGCCGACCGCGCGCACCTCCGCGCACGCGCGCATGCCGTCGTAGATGGAGAGCCCCGAAGCGCGGCAGCCGCCCCGCGTGCTCATCTTGACGGTCAGAGGCCCGCAGCCTTCGAGCACCTGCAAGCCCATCAGAATCTTCGCGGCGGTCGGCCGGTTGATCTCTTCAAACAGAAAGAGCGTGCGCGACGCGAGATGCACGCCGTAGTCGAAGAGTTGGGAAGTCAGGGGGGGGGTGGTCGAAGGGTTGGGGGCGCGGTTAACGCTGGTCTCTTCATCGGTCATCGGGCCGGTTCTACCTCCCTCTTTTGCCCGCAGGCAATTTAAAGGCGTCAGAACTCCGGCGCCCACTGTGCACTCTGCGTGCCGGGGAACGGCGCCGGTCATCTCTCACAGGAAAACGCGCCGCGGCACGCGACGGCGTCTGATGTGACTCTACCCGTGGCTCGATATAGAAAGATCGGAAGAGACAAAACTGTCGTCCAACGTCGCGTAGCGTACAAAAAAGTAGCTCATCGGTAAAGGATTATTTAAGAGGAATGAGACGGACGCTTCTGAGCCTGCTCCTGCTCCCGCTCCTGCTCCCGACTCTGGCCGGGGCGCAGGACGCGCCCGACCCGAAGCTGCTGGCAGAGATCAACGCCGTCAGGGCCGTGGACAACCACGCGCACGTGATGGCCGCGGCCGGCGCAGACGGGCGCGCGGACGAGGAGTTCGACGCCATCGCCTGCGGCGGGTTGGAGTTCGTCTCGCCGCCGCCCCTTCGCCTGCGCCCCGACAACCCCATCTACACGGGCGCGTGGCGCGAGCTTTACGGTTACAAACACGGCGAGAGCATGGACGAGGCGCACGTGCGCGAGCTGCTCGAAGCGAAGCGGCGCGTGATGCGCGAGCGGGGCGAGGGCTATCCCGCCTGGGTGCTCGACCGCCTGAACATCGAGGTGATGTTCGCTAACCGCGTCGCGCCGGGGCGGGGTCTCGCGGCGCCGCGCTTCCGCTGGGTCGCGTACGGCGACCCGCTGATGCTGCCGCTCGACACCGCGGCGCTGCGCGTGAACAAAGACCGACAGTTCTTCTTCAAGCAGGAGGAGGCGCTGCTCATGCGCGAACTGTCGGCGCTCAACCTCGACTCCCTCCCGTTGACGCTCGAACTGTATCTGAAGAGGGTCGTCACCCCCGTGCTCGAACGCAGGAAGCGGGAGGGCGCCGTGGCCGTCAAGTTCGTCGCCGCCTACATGCGCCCGCTCGACTTCGCGGACGTGCCGCGCGGCGAGGCCGCACGCGTCTATGCGCGCTGGGCGCGGGGCGGGGCCGCGCCGTGGAGTGAATATAAGAAGCTGCAAGACTTCCTCTTCCGCCACGTCGCGCGCGAGGCGGGGCGCATGGGGCTCGCCGTCCACGTCCACACGGGCGGAGGCTGCGGACACTTCTTCAACCTGAGCGGCGCGAACCCTTTGCTGCTCGAATCGGTTCTGAACGACCCGGCGCTGCGCGGGACGAACTTCGTCCTCGTCCACGGCGGCTACCCGTTCGTGAAGGAGGCGGAGTTTCTACTTGAGAAGCCGAACGTCTACGCGGACTTCTCCGCGCAGACCTTCCTGCTCACGCCGAAGGCTCTGAGCCGCGTGCTGCGCGGCTGGCTTGAGTACGAGCCGGAGAAGATTCTGTTCGCCACGGACGCCTCGCCGGCGACGCCGGAGGTCAGTTGGGAAGAGTCCGCGTGGATGACGAACCGGACGGCGCGCGAGGCTTTGGCGATGGCCCTGACGGGCATGCTGCGCGACGGCGACATCACGCGCGAGCGCGCACTGGAGCTGGCGCGGATGGTTCTGCGCGAGAACGCGGTCAGGCTCTACGGCGTTCAGGCGCGCTGACAGCCGTTAACTTTCAAGGAGGGTTTCATGGGGCGCAAGCACGGGGCTTGGACGGTCGGGTCTTCGGAGCGTCTGTACGCGGACGAGTTCGCGGAGGTGTGGGTGGACGAGGTGTCGCGGCCGGGCGTGGAGCCGTCGCGGCGCGTGACGATGAGGATGAAAGAAGGTGTGGCCGTGCTCGCGCTGGACGGCGAAGGGTTCGCGCACCTCGTCGAGACGTTCCGCTACGCGGTCGGGAAGGACTCGATTGAGGCCGTGCAGGGCGGGGTCGAGGAGGGCGAGGGGTATGAGCCCGCTGCGCGCCGCGAGCTGAAGGAGGAGCTGGGCATAGAGGCAGAGGAGTGGACTGACCTCGGGCTCGTGGACGCCATCACCTCGCAGGTCTACTCGCCCGCGCGCATCTACCTCGCGCGCGGCCTCACGTTCGGCGAGCCCGAGACGGAGAGCACGGAGAGCCTCAAACCCGTCAAGGTCAAATTCGAAGAGGCCGCGCGCATGGTGATGGACGGAGAGATCACTCAAGGTCTCTCCTGCGTGCTCATCCTGAAGACGAGCCGGCTTCTGGAAGGCGAGTCGGGCGGACGTTAGAAAACTGATTACCGACGGCAGACGCAGAGACACGGCGGGTAGACTCCCGAAGATGAAGAAGTCTAACCAGCCGTGTCTCTGTGGTTGAAGTGTCCCGAGACTAAGCCCCGGCGGTCTTGGTCTGCTGCTTGAGCTGCTCCTTCGCCTGCTCCATCTCGGCGCCAAGCCGGTTGATGTCGTCCTCGCTCAGCACCTCGCGCGCCTTCTGGAACATCTCCTGCTCTTCCTCTTCGACGTGGTGCTCGACGTTCTCCTTGAGCACCTTGAGCTTGGCCGTCCACTGCTCCGTGTCCACGGGCAGGGTCTCAAGTTCCTTGAGGAGCAGCTTGATGACGTGGTGCTCCTCGAAGCCTTCGAGCACGATCTCGCGCGTCTCGGCCGCCTGCTTGATGGACGGGTAGAAGATGGACTCCTCGACCTGGGCGTGGATAGTCAGTTCTTCGTTGAGCTTGGCGAACAACTCGGTGCGCGTCTTCTCGGCGCGCTCGGTCGTCGGCTCAAGCTGTTGGAAAATGCCGGAGACCTTCTGGTGGTCTTCCTTCAGCAGTTGAAAAGCGTTCATGTGTTCTCCTCCTGGTGTGGGTTCTGCCTCGCCCTTGAACTATAACCGTACGTGAAAAGTATCTGACGGGTTAAGGGTAACAATCGCGGTGCCACTTGAATCCGCGCGCCTGTAGTAAACTTTCCTGCGTCCGGGGGCGAACATAGATGGGAGCCGAGAAAGAGACACGGCGCGACTCGACGGCCGCGCGCGGCGAGGCCGCGGAGGAGTCCGCCGCCGTACAGCCGACGCACTACCACTCGCGCATGGAGGTCGAGGAGCCGGCGCGCGCGGGTGCGAACGCGCGCCGCGAGGAGGGCGGGACGACCGTCTCGCGCGTGCGCGCGCAGCCGCCCGAGGAGTTCACGGGCGGCGAGTTCGAGGGCGCGTCCGAGACCGCGGGAGGACTGCCGGCCGTGTGGTCTTCGATGAAGCATGCAGCGCGCGAGATGGGCCTGTGGCGCGGGACGCGCACGCTCTTGAAGGTGAACCAGAAGGACGGGTTCGACTGCCCGGGCTGCGCGTGGCCCGACCCGGACGGACGCCGCTCGCACGCCGAGTTCTGCGAGAACGGCGCCAAGGCCGTCGCCGAGGAGGCGACGACGCGCCGCGTCACGCCCGACTTCTTTCGCGAGTGGTCGGTCGCAGACCTTTCGCAGAAGTCCGACTACTGGCTCGGCAAGCAGGGGCGTCTCACGCACCCCGTCGTCCTGCGCCGCGGCGCGACGCACTACGAAGAGGTCGGTTGGGACGAAGCCTTCAAGTTGATCGCGGACGAGTTGAACGCGCTCTCTTCGCCAGACGAGGCGGCCTTCTACACGTCCGGGCGCACGTCGAACGAGGCGGCGTTCCTCTATCAACTCTTCGTCAGGCAGTTCGGCACGAACAACCTGCCCGACTGCTCGAACATGTGTCACGAATCTTCGGGGCGCGCGCTCACCGAAACCATCGGCGTCGGCAAGGGCACCGTCACGCTTCAGGACTTCGACCTCGCAGACCTCATCTTCGTCATCGGCCAGAACCCCGGGACGAACCACCCACGCATGCTGACGACCTTGCGCGCGGCGAAGAAGCGCGGCTGCCTTATCGTCCACGTCAACCCTCTGCCCGAGGCGGGGCTCGCGCGCTTCCAGCACCCGCAGCACCCCGGAGACCTCCTCGGCGGCGGGACGGAACTGACAGACCTCTTCCTGCAAGTCAGCGTGAACGGCGACGTGGCGCTCCTCAAAGGTTTGATGAAGGAGGTGCTGGAGGAGGAGAAGCGACGGCCGGGCGAAGTCTTCGACCGGCGCTTCATCGAGGAGAAGACGCACGGCTTCGCGGAGTTCGCGCGCGCGCTCGAAGAGGCGGGTTGGGACGAGTTAATCGAGCAGAGCGGCGTGAGCCGCGAGCAGATGCGCGAGGCCGCGGGCCTCTACGTCAAATCGTCGCGCGTCATCGTCTGCTGGGCGATGGGGCTGACGCAGCACAAGAACGCCGTCGCCAACATACAGGAGATCGTCAACCTGCTCCTGCTGCGCGGAAACCTCGGCCGGCCCGGCGCGGGCGCGTGCCCCGTGCGCGGCCACTCGAACGTGCAGGGCGACCGCACGATGGGCATCTGGGAGCGCCCCGCGGACACCTTCCTCGACGCGCTCGCGCGCGAGTTCGACTTCGAGCCGCCGCGCCGCCACGGCCTCGACACCGTCGAGACCATCAAGGCCCTGCACGAGCGCCGCGTGAAGGTCTTCTTCGCCCTCGGCGGCAACTTCCTGTCGGCGACGCCCGACACCGAGTTCACCGCCGAGGCGCTCAGACGCTCGCGCCTGACCGCGCAGGTCTCGACGAAGCTCAACCGCTCGCACCTCGTCACGGGCGAGCAGGCTCTCATCCTGCCGTGCCTCGGCCGCACCGAGCGCGACGCGCAGAGGTCGGGCGAGCAGTTCGTCAGCGTCGAGAACTCGATGGGCGTCGTCCACTCCTCGCGCGGGAGTTTGGAGCCGGCGTCGCCGAATCTGTTGAGCGAGCCGGCCGTCGTCGCGCGGCTCGCGCGCGCGACGCTCAAAGGGAGGGGCGGCGTTGACTGGGAGTGGCTGGTCGAGGACTACGACCGCGTGCGGGATTTGATCGAGCGCGTCATCCCGGGCTTCGAAAGTTATAACCAGCGCGTGCGGGAGCCCGGCGGCTTCTACCTGCCGAACCTCGCGCGCGAGGGCGTGTTCAAGACCTCGACGAATCGCGCGAACTTCACCGTCCACGGGCTGCCCCGGCACGAACTGGAACCGGGGCAACTCCTGATGATGACCGTGCGGAGCCACGACCAGTTCAACACGACCATCTACGGCCTCGACGACCGCTACCGCGGCGTCTACAACGAGCGGCGCGTCGTCTTCCTCAACCCCGAAGACATCGCGGAGCAGAATCTTGCGGCCGGCCAGGTCGTAGACCTCTTCAGCCACTTCGACGGCGAGGAGCGCACCGCCCGCCGCTTCCTCGTCGTGCCCTACTCCGTCCCGCGCCGCTGCGCCGCCACCTACTTCCCGGAGGCCAACGTCCTCGTCCCCGTCAACAGCGTCGCCGATAAGAGCAACACCCCCGCCTCCAAATCGGTCGTCATCACTGTCCGCCCGTCAGACGCGCCGCTCAGGTTCGACTACGACGAAGTGAAGGGATGACGGGGGGAGTGGGAGAAGGGGTGACGGGGAGATAATCAAGCACACTCTTTTATCTCCCCGTCACCCCTTCTCCCGCTCCCCCCGTCATCCCTCCTCACGGTGCTTCGTAAACCGTCTCGTTCTTATTCCCCTTGCCGGTCGCGGCGCCGATGCCGCCGCCGATGGCCGCGCCCATCGCCGCCGAGACGGGGACGGTCGCGCCGACCATGTCGTCCCTGAAGGGGAAGTAGAAGACGGAGCCGGCGGCGAAGCCGGTCGCGGCGCCGACGGCCGCGCCGAAGAGGAAGCCTTTGCCGCGCGAGTTGCCGCGGTCGAGTTGCACGAGCTTGATGCTCTCGCGCGTGAGCGAGATTTTTCGGCCCCCGTCGGTGAAGTTGATGAGGAGGTCGTTCGCGGAGTCGAAGCGACCCGTGAGGCGGTCGCCGTCCTTCGTGCGGACGACGATCTTCTGGCCGGCCGAGAGCGTCTGGACGGCCGACCAGTCGTCGAGCGCCCTGCCGGCGCGGCTCTGCGCCGAGGCCGACGGCCCCGTCGCCAGCCCGAAGGCGAGCGCGAGCCCGAGTGCCAGAAGTCTGTGTGTCACGTCCGACCTCCCTCTGCGTTTAGAATGATTCGTAGACCGTGCTGTAGTCGGTGCCGAGGCCGACGGCCGCGCCGAAGGCCGCACCTGCGGCGGCGCCGAGGGCGAGACCGGCCGGGATGGCACTCATGGTCAGGTGGTCTGTGCGCGAGAGCAGGAACGTGCCCGTGCCTGCGCCCGCACCGCCGCCGACGCCCGCGCCGAGGAGCGCGCCCTTCCAGCGATTCTTGCGGCCGATCTCGACGCGCTTGATGTTGTCGCGGCGCAGCGTGACCCTGCGGCCGTCTTCCGTGAAGTTAATGTCTGTGTCCGTGGCCGACTCGAAGCGGCCCTTCAGGCGGTCGCCGTCCCGGGTGCTGACCCTGACCTTATCGCCGGGCGAGAGCGTCTGGACGGACGCCCAGTCGGCGGCCGGCGCGGGCGTCGCGGCGGAGGCCGGCGCGGACAGAGAGAGTGTGACGAAGAGTGCGAGCGTGAGTGCGAAGAGTCTGTTTGTCATGATAGCCTTTCCTGCCTAAATCTTCTGATGTGCCGGGGCGAACTGCGTCCGGCAGGGGCAGTAGTGCAAGGCGCGTTCCATTGGCGGGGCGCGAAAATAGGCGGTTTTTGTGCGGCGAGAGGCGCGCGGGGCGCAACAAAGTTCCGACACCTGCTGCGCGCGCGTCCGCGTGGTCGTTTAGATTAGGGAGAGTGGAGGGAGACTTAAGGTGGCTCTTACGGGTGCTAACGAGTTGAAGCGGCGGATGATGATTAAAGTGGAGGGCGAGCCTTACGCCGTGGTGGACGTGACGTTCGCGTCGCCGTCGGCGCGCGGCGCCTCGACGATGGTGCGGACGCGCCTGCGCCACCTGCTGACGGGCGCGGTGCTGGAGAAGAGCTTCAAGACGGCCGAGAAGTTCGAGGAGCCGGACGTGGCCTTCTCGGGCGCGTCCTTCATGTACGCGGACTCGGACGGCTTCCACTTCATGGACGAGGAGACGTACGAGCAGTTTCAGCTTCCCGCCGAACAGGTCGGCGAAGACCGCGGCTACCTGACCGACGGGTTGGTCGTGCAGGTCTTGAAGTACAACGGCGAGGCGGTCGCGCTGGAGCTGCCGCAGTTCGTCGAACTGACCGTCGCCGAGACCGAGCCGGGCGTCAAAGGCAACACGGCCGCGGGGCGCGACCTCAAGCCCGCCACGCTCCAGACCGGCCTCCAGGTGCGCGTCCCCCTCTTCATCGAAGAGGGCGAGCGCGTCCGCGTCAACACGCAGACCGGCGAAGTGACGGGCCGCGCGTGACGGGGGACGAGGAGAAGGGGGGACGGGGAGACGGGGAGATAGAAGAGCGTATTGAATCTTCTCCCACTCTCCCACTCCCCCTGTCTCCCGCGCCCGGCGGCTTCATCAATGATGGGTTCTGGTGTACCCTAGCGGACACTGGCGAGCAGTTCCGCAGAGCAATTTTTACTTAAGGAGCGAGGAGATGATGTTCAGAATTCTTTCGGCGCTGGCGCTCGCCTGCGCGCTGGCGGCGGGCGCGGCGGCGGCGCAGGACAAGCCGAAGCAGGACGAGTCGAAGGTCTCGGGCGGCGAGCGCGAGGCGGCGCAGAAGATCGAGAAGGCCAAGGGGACGGAGGCCAAACTCCAGTTGGCCTCCGCCTTCGTCAAGAAGTACCCGCAGAGCCCCCTGCGCGGGCAGATCGCCGACCAGATCGCGCGCGAGATTGCGGAGACGACCGACCAGCAGGCCAAGGGCTCGCTCGCGCAGGCGTTCCTCGACATCTTCAACCTGCCGGAGGAGGCGACGCTCGTCACGGCCTCGCTCCTCAACTCCTACATCAACACGGGGCAGACGCAGGACGCGATGACGCTCGGCACCAAGTGGCTCGTCGCCCACCCGGACGACGTGACCGTGATGCAGAACCTGACGATCCTCGCCTCGGCCGAGGCCATCAAGGGCAACAGCGCCTTCGTCGCGCAGGGTCGCGACTACGGCGCCAAGGCCATCGCGCTCATCGAAGCCGACAAGATGCCGGCGGGCTTTGACGCGGCGAAGTGGCCCGAGTTCAAGAAGCCGGCGCTCGTCTCGCTCTACCGCGAGACCGGAGTGCTGGCCTTCAAGTCGAACGACAACGCGGCGGCGCTCCCGCTGCTGGAGAAGGCCATCGAGCACGGCTCGACCGACGCCGCCATCTACTTCATCGTCAGCGACCTCAACAACGACATCTACGAGATGCGCGTCAAGGAGCACACGGTCGCCGCGGCCGCCGACAAGCCGGCGAAGATGCAGCAGGCCGAGGCCGCGCTCGACAAGGTCATCGCGTCCTACGCGCGCGCCATCGCCTTCACCGACGGCAAGGCCGAGTTCGCCCAGGCCAACGCCGCCTTCCGCGAGCGGCTCACGCCCTACTACAAATACCGCCACAAGGATGCCGCCGGCATGCAGCAGTTCATCGACAAGTACAAGAAGGGGAGTAGTCAGTAGACAGTAGTCAGTAGTAAGACAAAGCGGCGCGCCCGGCCCGAAGGCTGAAGGCGCGCCGCCTGTTTTTCTACTGACTACTGACTACTGTCTACTGGAAAACACAGAGAGACAGTCCCGCCGCAGAGGGGAGCGGCGCGGGGCAGGGTTTTGTGTGTTGCGTGTGTTAGGTCGGCTTAGTGGCCGGCGACGGCACCGGCGGCGACGCGGGTGCGCGCGGGGCG
>JBEVJD010000237.1:0-16894 GCA_040510435.1 Pyrinomonadaceae bacterium
AGCGTCCCCGTCGTCCGCGTCACGAAGTCCAGAGGGTTGGCCCCCAACTGCCCCCGCCGCCAGTCCCACCCCACCAGCGCCAAAGGCACCAGCGCGTTGATGAAGACGAGGAGCTTGTAGAATTTAATATCCATTGAAAGCCGTGATGAGTGATAAGAGAATACAAGGCCCGTTGTCTTTCTCTTATCACTTATCACTCATCACTCATCACTCCTAAAAGTAGTACTTCAAATCCATCCCGTCGTAGAGTTGCGCGACCTCGGCGGCGTAGCCATTGAAGGGGAGCGTGGGGCGGCGCGTGTACTCGCCGATGCGGCGCTCGCTCGCCTGGCTCCAGCGCGGGTGCGGCACGTCGGGGTTGACGTTGGAGAAGAAGCCGTACTCCTCCGAGTTCGCGCGGTTCCAGGAGGTCGGCGGCAGCCGCTCGGTGAGCGTGATGCGGACGACCGACTTGATGCTCTTGAAGCCGTACTTCCACGGCAAGACCAGGCGCACGGGCGCGCCGTTCTGCGGCAGCAGCGGCTCGCCGTAGATGCCCGTGGCGAGCGTCGCCAGCGGGTGCAGCGCCTCGTCCAGACGCAGGCCCTCGACGTAGGGCCAGTCGAGCCCGGCCTCGTACTCGCTCAGCGCAGGGATGTTGTGCTTCGGGTCGTTGGCCGTCTCGAAGGCGACGTACTTCGCGCTCCCCTGCGGCTCGGCGAGCTTGATTAATTCGCCGAGCGGGAAGCCGAGCCAGGGGATGACCATCGACCACGCCTCGACGCAGCGGAAGCGGTAGATTCTGTCCTCCTGCGTGAAGAGGCGCGTCAGCTCGTCCACGTCGAAGACCTTCGGCTTGTTGACCAGACCTTCAACCGAGACAGTCCACGGCCGCGTCACCAGACTCTGCGCGCGGCGCGCGGGGCTGTACTTGTCCGTGCCGAACTCGTAGAAGTTGTTGTAGTGCGTAATGTCCTGATAGCTCGTCGCCTCCTCGCCGGACAGCCCCCACTGCTTCGGCGCGGTCTGCGAGCCGGGCTCGACCCGGCCGGCCGGCGTGGGCACCTCGACCTGCGGCGCGAGGAGCTGTCTGTAGACAAGACCCGTCGCGACGGTCGAGGCGGCGAGCGCCGCGCCGCGCAGAAACGTGCGGCGGTTGAGGTACACCTTCCGGTCGGTGACCTCGCTGCTCTTGATGTCGTCCGGCTTCTTTATCAGCATGACATTTCGACGCTCACGAACTTTACGTGCCTGCCCCGCGCCGCGGATTGAATCCGCGTCAGCTCAGTCGAAAAGTTTGAGCGAGCCAGCGGCCAGCACGCGGCGCGTCCCGCGCTCCTGCGCGAAGACGACAGCGCGCAGGTTCTCGCGCCGCCAGCCCTTCTCGACGGGCACTTCCGTCTCCGCCTTAAACGTCGTGCCCGGCGTTTCGGGCAGTCCGCCCAAAATCTTGAGGCTGCGCACGACGCCGACGTGTGCGAGCCTGCGGCCAGTGTTTTCGCCGCGCGCTACGTCGGTCGCGAGGTTGCTCTCCGTGATGGCGAGGAGCACGTCGGCGGCCTCGCCGTCGGTCGGTTTCGGAAACTTCTCTACCTGAGTTGTGATGCGCACGAGGCCGTCGTCCTGCGAAGGGGAGCGCGCGATCTGCACCTCGCCCTTCGGTTGGCGCGCGGCCGCGCCGATGGCCTCCTGCGCGAGGGAGGAGTTGCCGCCGTTGAACTCCCGAACGCCGTCCACGACCATCTGCGGCGTGTAGACCTGGCCGTTGCCGAAGGCGGAGGCGTACTCGCCCTGACGTTCGCTGAACTGATGCGATGAGAAGGGGTCGGCCCAGCCGAGGTGGTTCCAGTAATCGACGTGCATCGCAAGCGGGATGACCTCGGCGCCTTCGACCGGCTGCGTCTTGTCGAGTCGCGCGAGCACCGCGTCGGCCGGCGGGCAGCTCGAACAGCCCTCCGAGGTGAAGAGTTCGACGACGACGGCTCTGCGCGTGCCCGCGGGCGCGGGCGTCGCGGCCGACTCTTCCTGCATCTTCAACGCCTGAGTCACTTTCGACCTTGAACCGCTCAACGTCACGGCCGCGACCGCGAGGACGACCGTGGTGATGACGCCGAACACGATTGCGGAAATTTTGTTCATAGCTCCTTAAACCTCCGTGCCCTCGTCCTGAACGAGTCTTTGACCCTTTCCGAGACTCACGCGTTGCTCCAAGCTTCTCTCCGTCGCACCCCCGCGTCAACCCGCGCCCGAGCCCCCGCCGACCTTTAATTACCGCGGCCGCGGATTTTATTCCCGGGCGTCCCCGTGACTGTGTCGGAGGCCAACCAACGGGGGCACCGGGGCATCAAATTAGACGTGAAAAAACCGGCCGCTTGCGACACTTCAAAGGCTTTACGAAATATCACGCCGGGACTTTCAGGAGTAATCATGATGAAGAAATTATCCACACTCTTTGCGACCCTGTTGTTGGCCGTCGCCACGCTCGGCGTGACCGCCGTGCCCGCGAGCGCGCAGTCGAAGAAGTCGGGCGCGTCGGCGTCCGAGCGCGTCAGCCGTCCCGTCAACCTCGCCGTGCTCATCCAGGATGACCTCGTCTCGCGCGTCGGCAACGAGCTGCGCGTGACCGCGGACTTCATCCGCGAACTGCCCGCGGGCTCGACCGTGATGGTCGGCTACATCCGCTCGGGCTCCTTGCAGGTGCGCCAGCCGTTCACCGACGACCTGTCGGCCGCGGCGAACGCGCTGCGTATTCCCGTGGGCTCGACTTCCGTGTCGCCCTACAACCCTTACGTGCAGGTGCGCGACGCCGTGAAGCTGTTCCCGGAGGGCGGCGCCAATCGCAACGCGCTCCTCCTCGTCTCGGACGGGCTCGACACCTCGCGCGGGTTCGACTTCTCGACCTCGGTCGATTCCATCGACCTCAACCGCGCGGTGCGCGAGGCGAAGAACCGCGGCGTCGCGGTCTACTCGTTCTACGCCCCTTCGGCGGGGCTGACGAGCTTTAGCCGCCGCGCCGTCAGCTTCGGCCAGAGCGCGCTGAACCGCGTCTCGAACGAGACCGGCGGCCGCGCCTTCTTCCAGGGCACTGACTTCGTCACCTTCAACGCATACTTCTCGCGTCTGGCGAAGACGCTCAACGAGCAGGGCGTCGGGGCTTACTGAAGTCTTCGACTTTAATCACAGACGAGCGGGGCGCCGCGCGGGGGAAGAGACTCCCGGCGGCGCCCTCTCCTTTTCGGCGCTGAAAAAATTATGGCAGCCGAAGGCCGGTGGGTGTTAAAGTGCACGGCGGCCGGCGCGCTGGCGCCCTCGCTCCCGCGCCGACCCTCTGCTCACGCCATGAAGGGACAGCACCCCGGCGAATACTGCCTCATGCTGGAAGGCCCGTACCTTTCGGTCTCCGAGGCGGAGCATGCGTTGCGCGACCCGTTCATCGAAGACTGGGTCGAGCAGACCGGCCGCTTCCGCATCCACAACCTCAACGAGATGATGATCGTGCCCGGCGTCCCGCTTGGGCAACTCGGCGTAGAGATGCTCGAAGACCGCGTCTTCCAACTCTACAGCCTCGACCCGCGCCACCCGCTCACCGAGCGCAAGGCCGAAGGCGTCGCCGAAGCCCTCAAGCGCCAGGACATGTTCGACGAAATCTGGGTCGAGCCGCGCTGGCCCGAAGAGGGGGAAGGGGACGGCGACGAGGCCGAGCAGGCAATTGAATAAGCGCACCTCTTGACCTTACGTAACCTCCGGCTAATTAAGTTAACCGCATTTTTGTTGGAGTTTTCGCGCCCGGCCGCGTTGGCTCCTTGCCGTCGGAGCCCCCGGCGTGTATCTTGCGGTCGGCGGTGCTCTGTCTTTGTTTCCCGAACAAACTAGAACAAGCTTTCTGGGTGGCCGCGTCCTCGTGGGCGTGGGCGACATCACGCGCGAGGCGGTTGACGCCGTCGTCAACGCCGCCAACTCGACCCTGCTCGGCGGCGGCGGCGTGGACGGTGCCATCCACCGCACGGGCGGCCCTTCGATACGTAAAGAGTGCGAAGAGATTCGCCGCACGCAGTATCCCCAAGGGCTCCCGGCGGGCGAGGCCGTCATCACGACCGCGGGGCTCCTGCCGGCCCGGCACGTCATCCACACGGTCGGGCCCATCTACGGCCAGGAGGGCGGGCGCGAGGCGGAGTTGTTGGCGGCCGCTTATCGCAACTCTCTGGCGCTGGCCGCGGCGCACGCGCTCGGGAGCGTGGCCTTCCCTTCTATCTCGACGGGGGCCTACAGCTATCCGCGCGAGGAGGCGGCCTCGGTCGCCTCACGTTCGATAGCGGCGTTCCTCGGCGAAGACAGGACGGTCAAAGAAGTCCGCCTCGTCTTCTTTTCCAAAGGCGACATGAACGTCTTTCTGCGCAATCATCAATTCGTCAGCTAGCGAGCGAACTGCCCGCCGCGCCGCACTAAATCTGGTTCCGGCCGGCGGCTTTTTTTGTCGGCGGGCGCGGGCCGAAAGATTCAGGTAGAGAAGAATGGTTCAAACGATGAGAGAGGTCGAGCCGACTCAAGTTCAGGAAGAGGCCGCGGCGGCGACGACGCTGCCCGAGACCATCGCGGCCCTGGAGCGCATCTCGCGCAACTACTGGTGGAGCTGGAACCCGGACGGGCACGCCGTCTTCCGCGACCTCGACCAGGAGGTCTGGGACGACTGCGAGCACAACCCGCGCCGCCTGCTCAAAGAGGTGCCGCAGTACAGCATGATGCGGATGGCGACCGACCCCGTCTACGTCGAGCGCGTGCGCCGGGTCGCCGAAGGCTTCGACGCCTACATGGCCTCCGGGCACGAGAGTTGGGCCGCGCGCAGCGCGCAGGCGCTCACGCACGAGCGACCCGTCGCCTACTTCTGCGCGGAGTTCGGCGTGCACCACTCGCTGCCGCTCTACTCGGGCGGCCTCGGCATTCTGGCGGGCGACCACCTGAAGTCGGCGAGCGATCTGGGTCTGCCGCTCGTCGCCGTCGGCCTGCTCTACCACCACGGCTACTTCCGCCAGCACCTCCGGCGCGACGGCTGGCAGGAGGAGGCGTACCAGCAGATCAACGTCGGCGAGTTGCCGATGCAGCTCGTGCGCGGCAAAGACGGCGAGCCCGTCCGCATCGACCTCTTCGTCCGCGGGCGCGACGTGCGCGTGCAGGCGTGGCGCGTCGAGGTCGGCCGCGTGCCGCTCTACCTGCTCGACACGAACGTCGAGGGCAACCACGAGATCGACCGCTTCATCACCGGCCACCTCTACGGCGGCGACCGCGAGACGCGCTGCGTGCAGGAGATGGTGCTCGGCATTGGCGGCGTGCGGCTTATTCGTCAACTCGAAATCGAGCCGCACGTCTTCCACCTCAACGAAGGCCACTCGGCCTTCCTGACGTTGGAGCTGACGCGCGAGCTGACCGAGTCGGGCGTCGAGTTCGAGGAGGCCGCGCGCCGCGTGCGCTCGCGCTGCGCGTTCACGACGCACACGCCCGTCGCCGCCGGCCACGACGAGTTCGTCGCGCCCCTCATCGAGAAGTGTTTCGGCGAAGATTACTGGCAGTCGCTCGGGCTCTCGCACGAAGAGTTCCTCAACCTCGGCCGCGTGAAGGAGGGCGACGCGGAAGAGCTGTTCGGCCTGACCCCGCTCGCGTTGCGCATGTGCCGCTCGTCGAACGGCGTGAGCCGCAAGCACGGCGAGGTGTCGCGCGAGCTGTGGAACAAGATGTGGCCGGAGAGTCACGTGGACGAGGTGCCCATCTCCCACGTGACGAACGGCGTGCACGCGCCGACGTGGGTCTCGCCGCTGCTGCGCTCGCTCTTCGAGGAGAGAATCGGCTCGGGCTGGACTGAGGTCTTGCACGACGCCGACGCGTGGGCGCGCGCGGTGGACGCCGTCTCGGACGAAGAGCTTTGGAAGGTGCGCCGGCTTCAGCGCAAGCGTCTGGTCGCGTTCGTGCGCGAGCGCCTCTACCAGACGCGCCTGCGGCAGCACGAGTCGCGCGCGTGGGCCGAGGCGGCTCTGGGGATGTTCGACCCTGCAGCACTCACCATCGGGTTCGCGCGGCGCGTCGCGGCCTACAAACGCTGGGGGCTGATTCTGACCGAGCCCGAGCGCGTGCGGCGCATGCTGCTCGACCCCGAAAGACCCGTGCAGCTCGTCTTCGCGGGCAAGGCGCACCCGCAGGATCAGGGCGCCAAGCTCATCCTCCAACAGATCGCGCAGTGGGAGCTCGACCCCGAGATCATGCAGCGCGCCGTCTTCCTACAGGACTACGACCAGGAGGTCGCGCGCCAGCTCGTGCAGTCGGTGGACGTGTGGATGAACGTGCCGCGCCGCCCGCTGGAGGCTTCGGGGACGAGCGGCGAGAAGGTGGCGATAAACGGCGGACTGAACCTGTCGGTTCTGGACGGCTGGTGGCTCGAAGGCTACGACGGGCAGAACGGCTGGGCCGTGGGCGAGGAGGGCTTAAGCGAGACCATCGAAGAGATGGACAGGCGCGACGCCGAGTCTCTCTACAAGGTGCTTGAGAACGAGGTCGTGCCGACCTTCTACGACCGCGACGAGCGCGGGGTACCGCGCCGCTGGGTCGAGATGACGCGCCACGCCATCCGCACGCTCGCGCCCGCCTTCAACAGCGACCGCATGGTGCGCGACTACACGCGGCAGGTCTACCTCGGGGAGTAAGGGAGTAGGCAGTAGGCAGTTAAGACCAAAATCAAGTTGAGCACAGGAACGGGGCAGCCGGGTCTCATCCGACCGGCCGCCTCGTTTTTTATGAACGGCTTGGTTCTGCTCTTAACTGCCTACTGCCATCTGCCTACTGCCTACTGCTCCTCAGCAATTCACGTAGCCGAGCGCCCAGAACACGATGATGAAGATGAGAATCGTGGAGATGCAGCCGCCGCCGAACTTCCATGCCGCCGCCCCCGCCAGAATTGTCCTTAAAGGCCCCTGCATAAAGTAATCTCCTCTCAGCGTCCGAAATGTGCGAAGGGGATAGAGAGGCTTCTACAGGGAAAGCTTTGTGAAATGGGTGAGACTCCTTCACGTGAGTTTGTCGGCCGGCCCGCCGCCTCAAACGCGCGAGGCCAGGCACACGAGCCGGTCGGTCTTACCAACCGGCGTCCCGCGGTCGTAGGCGCCGAAGAACTCGAACCGGCCGAACCCCGCGCGGCCCAGGCGCGCCTCCAACTCCTCGCGCGTCCAGCAGCGCATCTGGAAGTCGTAGGCGGAGACGCTCTCGACGCCGCCCGCGCGCAGCGTGTGCCGCTCCTCGACGAGCAGCCGCCGCGTGCCGGGATCGACCCGCGTCACGCTCTGGAAGGTGAGCGAGCCGCGCGGCGTCTCGATTGTCTTCTCGAACACGGGCTCGCGAATCTTCTTGCGCGCCGTCGCCTCCCACTCGCGCACGTCGAGCACGGCCGCGCCCCCGCGCCGCATCGCGCCCGCGAAAGACGAGAAGGCGCGTTCCCGACTCTGGCCGTCGAGCAGGTCGTTGAGCACGCCGTGGCACAGGAGCCCGTCGAAGCGCGCGTCGCCTTGCAGTTCGAGCATGTCGCCGACTGCGAACGAGACCGCGAGTCCGTCCCCGGCGGCGGCGAGCCTGCGCGCCTCTTCGACGAGACTCGGCGAGCGGTCAACGCCTTCCACGAAGTAGCCGCGCCGCGCGAGCCCCGACGCGTGTCGGCCGAGCCCGCAGCCCGCGTCCAGCACGCGCGAGCCCGCCCCGGCACCGCGCCGCGCGAACGCGTCCGCGACGAAGTCCAACTGCCCCTCGCTCGGCGGCGGGATGATGAGGTCGTACGCCCACGCGTACTCGTCGTAGAAGGGTCTGCTGACGGGGTCGCTCACGCCTCCGATACTACAACAATCCGGGGCGCCGCGGTCTGAGCAGCGCGAGCGTCGTCAGCGTCAGGAGGCAGAGGGCGGCGAGCCACGCGAAGGCGTCGCCGACGAGCGAATAGAGCGTGACGACGCCGCGCGTGGGGACGCCGGCCGTCATCACGCGGTCTGCGGAGTTGAAGTGGTCGGTCGCGGCCAGTATCTCGCCGCGGTAGTCGGCCGCCAGCGACATCCCGTTCATCGTCGGCCGGACGAGCGAGACGCCCAGCTCAACCGCGCGGAAGACCGACATGCGCGCGTGAAAGGGCGTGATGGCTTGCCAGTCGTCCGCGTGCAGGATGAGCAGGTCGGCCGGCGCGGTCGGCCTCATGAAGCCGGGGAAGTCGCCGTCGTAACAGATGGCCGCGGCGAAGCGCCCCTCGGGCGCGGCGTAGGTGGGCGCGGGCGCGCCGCCGCGCACCATGTACCTCTCCTCGTAACCGGGCACCGGGTGCGCCTTCACATACTCCCACGCGACCTCGCCCGCGGGCGTGAACATCACAGACTTATTCTCGTAACGGCGCGACCCCTCTTCGACCCTCGCTCGGCGGTGTTCAGGCGGCGTGCGCGGGGCGCGGCGAGACGGCGTGGCGGACTGAGTTCTTGCCGTGGCGCTTGGCCTTGTACATCAGCTCGTCGGCGGCGCGCAGCATCCCGTCAACGGACGCGGGCGGCTCGACCCATGTGATGAGGCCGGCGCTGAAGGTGACGGGCCAGCCCTCGCGTCGCGCCGCTTCGAGGAGCTGCCGGCGCATGCGGCGCAGCACGACCTGCGCCGAGCGGTCGTCGGTCTCGGGCATCAGCACCGCGAACTCATCGCCGCCGAGCCGCGCCACCACGTCCACGGCGCGCACGTTCGCGCGGACGGTGTCGGCCACGAGCCTGAGCAGTCGGTCGCCCGCGCTGTGCCCGAGCCGGTCGTTGACGAGCTTGAAGTCGTCCACGTCCATGAAGGCGACGCTGAAGGGGTGTCCGTGGCGGCGCGCGCGCTGCACCTCGGCCTCGGCCGCCTCGGCGAAGGCGCGCTTGTTGAAGGCGCCCGTCAGGTAGTCAGTCCGCGCCAGCTCCCTCTCCTGCGTGAGCGAGCGGCGGAAGGACGCGGCGAGGTGCGCGAGGATGAAGATGAAGCTGACCCTGACGAAGGCGTTCCAGTATGCGATGAGCGGGCTCGCGTAGTGCTCCGAAGTGGCGTAGGCGACCGCGAACCACGACAGGCCGCTCGCCGCGCAGGCGATGATGCCGGCCCCGCGCCCCGCGTACCAGGCCGCGACGAAGACCGGCACGGCGTAGAAGATGAGGAGCGAAACGTCCGGGCCGTTCAGGTAGTCGAGCACGCCCAGCAGCGAGATCAGAAGCAGCGCAGCGGTTACGACGAAGAGCCCCGAGCGGCGTTCCATGAATGTGTTGAGCCACATGGTTTTCGGCAGACGCGTGCAAACCGGCAAAGAGAATTTCGCGGGGAGCGCTGCGAGGAGAACCGTGTGCCCTTAGACTGTCGCGCGCCGGAGGCGCGGCACGTCCATTTGATTAACACGGTTGGCGATTGGTTGCCCCTGCTGTTTAAACGGTCGGCCGTCAGCGCGGGTTCCAGTTTTCAAAGTTTCAAAGAACAGTTTTGAGTTTTCAGTTTTTAGTAAGAGAGTCGCTTCTTACTGAAAACTGAAAACTGAAAACTGAAAACTCAAATGTGCTAGACTTCTGGCCTCATGCCGGGCGTTAAAGGCCCCAAGTTCTTATTCAGCCTGTCAAGGATTCTGCGGGAAAGCGAAGCGTAGATAACCCCTGATGAAGTTCTGCTCCACTTGCAACAAGACGTACAACGAAGGCCAGACCTTCTGCCCCACCGACGGCGAGGTCTTGCAGGAGTCGCCCGAGGCGTTCGTCGGCCGCGTCATCGAAGGCAAATACCGCATCGAGGGCTTCATCGCGCAGGGCGGCATGGGCGCGGTCTACCGCGCGCGCCACATCCTCCTGGGCGACGAGGTCGTCATCAAGACGCTGCGCGCCGAGATGCGGAACAACGCCGAGTGGCTCAGGCGCTTTCAGCGCGAGGGCAAGGCGGCGCGCGCCTTCCGCCACCCCAACGCCGTCACCGTCTACGACCTCTCCTCGGGCAGCGACGGGCAGGTCTACATGGTGATGGAGTACGTCGAGGGGCACACGCTCGACAAGGAGTTGAAGATGCGCGGGCGCTTCACGCCCGAGGAGGCTTTGGAGGTGCTGGAGCCGGTCGCTGACGTGCTCGACGCGGCGCACGCGCGCGGCGTCGTCCACCGCGACCTCAAGCCCGAGAACATCATGCTCGGCGCGGACGGCCGCGGCGGCACGGTCGTCAAGGTCTTAGACCTCGGCATCGCCAAGATCGTCGGCGGCGACGTGCAGACGGCGCGCGAGACGACTTCGCTGACGATGGTCGGGCAGATACTCGGCACGCCCTACTACATGTCGCCCGAGCAGTGGGGCGAGATGCCGCGCGACGGCAACGCGGAGGTCGACGGGCGGACTGACGTTTACAGCTTGGGCGTCATCTTCTTCGAGTTGGTCGCGGGCAGGAAGCCGCTGGGCGGGACGACGCTGCCCGAGCTGAGGCAGAAGCACGTCGCGGCGCCCCTGCCTTCGTTGAGCGAGGCCGCGCCGGGCGTGCCCGAGGAGTTCGAGCGCGTGGTCGCGCGCGCGATGGCGAAGGATCGCGGCGACCGGCCGCAGACCGCCGGGGGCCTCGTTGAAGAGTTGCGCGCCGTGCTCGGGCTCCCGCCGCGCGGGCGGGGCCGCGGGATTCACACGACCGACGCGGGCTCTTTGCAGACCTCCGGCGCGGGGCAGACCTCGGGCGCGGGCACGCGCGGCGGCGCGAGCGAGGCCGCGACCGCGCACATCACGCCCGGCACCAGCGCGGACGCGCGCGACACGGGGACGGCCGACACGATTCTCACCAGCGAGTTCGAGATGCCGTCCAGGGGGCGCGAAACCGGCGTCCAGGATTCAAGGCACACGGCGAGCGGCGGGGCGCGGCGCGGAGGCTCGCTCGCAACCGTGGCCTCCGACGTGTCTGAGACGCAGTTTGACTCGGGCGAAGAGGACGAGACGACGCGTCAGGCGGGCGGCGTGTCGGTCACGGCGCCTGAGTCGCGCCGGACGCTCGCGCCGCTCATCGCGGGCGGCGCGCTCGCGCTGCTGCTCGTGGCGGGCGTGGGCGGCTGGCTTCTGTTGAAGGACAGGCGCGCGGAGCCCGCCCCGATTCCCGCGCCCGAGACGCCGCAGCCCACGCGCGCGCCCGCCGTGCCGAAGGCGGAGGCGGCGAGCTACTGGTTCGAGGCGTTCGACAAGCCCGAGGACGCCGCCGGCAAGCGCGTGGCCGAGCCGACGGCGACGCTCAAGTCGGGTCAGCGCTTCCGCTTCCACTTCATCCCGAAGACGCGCGGCTACCTCTACATCGTCGGCCCGGGCGAGGGCAGCAACGCGCAGGTGATGCTGCTGACGGCGCAGGGCGCGGGTAAGCTGAAGTCGAACCTCGTCGGCGGCGGCGCGGACTTCGCGTTCCCCTCGATAGGCGGCCAGCGGCTCATCATCGACGACAACCCCGGCGCCGACGAGTTCACCTTCATCTTCTCGCCGACGCCGATAGCGTCGCCCGCGTTCCTCGCCGGCCAGTACCTGCACGAGTTGACGCCCGCCGAGGTCAAGGCGCTCGAAGATTTCCGCGCGCAGTTCAAGTCGGACGCGCCGGAAGTCACGGCGCGCGGCGAGGGCGCCGACCGCCGCGTCGTCGTGCTCGCGCCCGAGCCGGCAACCGAAGCCGCCCGCCCGCTCATCTTTGATGTCAGGATTGACCATCGCTGAAACAGTAGGCAGAAGGCAGAAGGCAGTTGAAGGCCGGTTGAGGAGCCCCGGAGGGGCGTCATGTTTATAGCTCCGGGCTGAAATTAACTTTCCAAGCTCCGAAGGAGCGGCATGTGCATGTCGCCCCTGACGGGGCTCGCGGTCTTTTAGAACGACGTGACTATAAACATCCCGCTCCTCCGGGGCTGCAAACATCCCGCTCCTCCGGGGCTGCAAACATTCTGCCCCTCCGGTGCTTCCCGGAAGTTTTTACTGCCTACTGTCTACTGATTAGAGGAGAATACAGATGCGCCTGAGAACCCCGCTGACGCTCGCAGTACTCTTGGCTCTGACCTGCTCCGCGGCGCGCGCGCAGGAGGAGCAGAAAAAGGACGAGCAGGTGATTGAAGACTTCGTCGTCACGCGCGGCGTGAGCTTCGAGGAGCCGGGCAAGAAGCCGAAGAAGCCGTCGGCGCCCGCGGCCTCTCCGCGCAGGAACAACTCGTCGCCGGCCAAGGGCTCGGCTTCGGGCGGCGTGGCTTCGGGCAAGGCTCCGGCGGGGAAGGGCAGCGCGGCCGTCAAGTCGAACAAGGCTGGCGGGACGGAGGCGGCGGCTCAGCCGGCGGACGACGCGGGCGTGGAGATTCTGAAGGCGGGCGGCGCGGAGAGGCCGCTGGCGCTCGGCTACACGATTCTGATGAAGGACGACGGCGGCCGACTCCTCGTCGCCGACGCGGCGCGCGAGTTCAAGACCGGCGAACGCTTCGCCGTCGCGCTTGAGACGAACGCCGACGGCTACCTCTACATGTTCAGCGCCGAGAACGGGCGCAACCCGGAACTGCTCTTCCCGCACGCGCAGATTGACGGCGGCGCCAACGCCGTGGCCGCGCACGCGCGCGCGACCTTCCCGACGGGCCCGGCCGCCGAAGAAGAGCACTTCATCGAGTTCACGGCCCCCGCGGCCACCGAACACCTCTTCGTCATCTTCTCGCGCCGGCTGCTCGGCGAAGTGCCCGCGGGCGAGGCGCTCGTCAAGTTCTGCGGGACGAACCTCGAAGACTGCTCCTGGCGTCCGACGGCCGCGCAGTGGGCCGGCATCCTTCAAGGCGCGAAGGGCCGCCGCGTCACCGAGGCGAAGAGCACGCAGCTCGCGCAGGCCGCCCCGCCGCCCGTCATGCCGGGCACGCTCCAGCGCGGGCTCAAGGTCAAGAAGGAAGACCCGCGCCCCGCGGTCGTCCGCGTCAACGACACGCCCGACGCCGACATCCTCGTCACAGAGATCGTACTCACACATAAGTGAAGTGCCCGACTAATCCTCGCGGCGTGATACACAGGAGCAGAGTCATGCGCTTCATCAAAAGCTGTCTCGCGGGGTTGCTGTCCGCTTCGTTGTTGCTCGGCTTCGCGGGGGCTTCGCGGGCGACTTCCGCGAATCCGTTGGCGGAGGGCGCGGGCGCGGAGCGCGAGCGCGGGCGCGCGATGCTGCGCCGCGGGCGCGCGGCCGAGGCGCTCGTCCATCTGGAGAACGCGCTGAAGGCGTTCCGGCAGACGAACGACCGTTCGGGCGAGGCTTCGACGCGCGACCTGCTCGGCGAACTCTACGAGCGGCAGGGTCGTTACGACCTCGCGCAGGAGCACTACACTGTCGCGCAGAACCTCTACGCCGCCGGGGCGAAGGACTCCGCGCCGAACGCGGCCGCGCCGGCCGCATCGGTGGGCAACAGGCTCCCGGGCGCGGGCGGTCGCGCGGCGTCCGACGTGTCGAGGGGCGCTTCGACCGTGGCCGGTTTGACGACCGAGGAGAGCGCCTACAACGCGCGGCTCATGCTCGCCAAGGTCGGCAACATGCTCTACCGCCGCGGCGACTACGACGGCGCGCGCACGGTCTTCACGCGGATGAACGTGCTGAAGCCCGACACGAGCGCGATGGGCAAGGTCAAACGCGCGAAGGGCATCCTCGGCGCCCTCGGCGGCTCCATCGGCTCCGACGACAAGAGCATACGCGTCGGCGCGCCGAACGTCGGCGGGCTGCTCACGCTCAAAGACCAGCTCGGCTTCTACCGCCAGTCCATTCTTTACGCCGGCCACGAGCTGGGACTGGGCCGCGTCGATTACCGGCAGGGTCAGTTCGAAGAGGCGCGCAGTCATTTCAAGAACGTGCTCGACGCGACGGACGGCGACCTGCCTGGCATCGGCAAGCTCGGGCAGACGCGCCGCTTCCGCGCCGCCGCGCGCACGAGCCTCGGCGACGTGGCCTACAGGCAGGGCGACTACAAAGAGGCCGAGGAGCTTTACGAGAAGGCCGCGAAGGGCGCGCGCGACGACAAGCGCGACGACCTTGTGTGGCCCGCGCTGCGCGGCCAGGGGCGGGCGTTGCTGCGGCAGGCCGGGGCCGAGCGCGACCGTAAGAAGGCCGACAAACTGCGAGACAGGGCGCTCGCCTCTTACCGCGAAGCGCTCGCGGCCGTCGAGAAGATTCGGCAGGGGAGCGTCCGCGCCGACGAGTCGCGCACGACCTTCCTCGCGACGACCGGCGAGGTTTTCGAGGAGGCCGCCGCCGCTCTGGCCGAAGGCGCCCTCTCCGCGCAGCCGTCGGCCGCGTCGGGCGCGCCGCTCGAAGGGCCGGCGCTCGCCTACGCCTCCGAAGCGCTGGCGACGGTCGAGCGCGGGCGCGCTCGCTCGCTCCTCGACATGCTGAACGAGTCGGGCGCGGAGATTACGGAGGGCGTGCCCGAAGAGCTTCTGAGCGAGAAGCGCCAGAATCAGGCGCGGCAGGCCGAGATCGCCGCCGAGCTGACGGGCGTCGAACTGGGCGGCACGGAGAAGAAGAAGAAGCCCGAAGAGTTGGAGGGCGAGCTCGACGACCTACAGGCCAAGCTCGACAGCATCGAGAACCGCATCCGCACGAAGAGCCCGCGCTACGCGCAGCTCACCGCGGCGCGCACGCTCGCGCTCGAAGACGTGCGCCAGTTGCTCGGCGACGACACGGCGCTGCTCGAATACAGTCTGGGCGAAGAGCGCTCGTACCTCTTCGCCGTCACGCGCGGCCAACTCGCGGTCGCGCGCCTGCCCGGGCGCGAGGAGGTCGGCCGCCTCGTCGTCGCCTTCCGGCAGCAACTCATCCCGGCCGCTCTGAAACGTTCGCTCACAGACCTCGTCGCCGCGGCCGTAGACCCGCAGCGCGGCCTCAAGGTCAAGGCGGCGAAGACGGACGCGACGCCTGCGGCCGTCAGGGCTTACGCCGACGCCGCGCACGCGCTCTATAAGGCCGTGGTCGAGCCGGCCGCGCCGCTCTACAAGCAGAACCGCCTGCTCGTCGTCGCCGACGGCGCGCTCAACTACGTCCCCTTCCACGCGCTCGTCACGCGGCCGCCGTCCGAGGGCGCGGACTTCACTTCGCTCGAATACCTTTTGAAGAAGAACGAGACGGTCTTCGCGCCGTCCGCCTCCGTCGTCGCGGCCATACGGCAGCAGCGCGTCGCGGCCGCGGGCGGGGCGGGGCACATGCTCGTCGTCGCCGACCCCGTCTTCGACGCGGCCGACTCGCGCGCGGCCTCGGCCGCCGGCCCGAAGGCTCAGCAGTCGGGCGCCGACGCGGGGCGCGCGCCGGGCTTCGACAGCGCAATCACGGACGTGTCCGACGGTTTGAAGGTCGCCGGCATGCAGTCGGCGGCGGGCTCCAAGCGCGTCGCGCTCGTGCGTCTGGCGGGGACGCAGGCGGAGGCCGAGCAGATCAAGTCCTTGGCCGAGCGCGCGGGTCGCAGGGCCGACGTGTGGCTGGGGCTCAACGCGAACGAGGGCGAGCTTGAGGCGCGCGACCTGCGCGACTACCGCGTGCTCCACTTCGCCACGCACGGGCTCCTCAACGCGGAGCGCCCGCAGTTCACGGGCGTCGTGCTCTCGCTGGTCGGGAACCGCGCGGGCGCGGACGGCTTCCTGCGCACGGACGAGGTCTTCAACCTCAAACTCGGTTCGCCGCTCGTGATGCTCTCGGCCTGCGAGACGGGGCTCGGGCGCGAGAAGCGCGGCGAGGGCGTGATGGGGCTCGCGCGCGCCTTCATGTACGCGGGCGCGCCCACCGTCGGCGTCACCCTCTGGTCTGTGGCCGACAAGCCGACGGCCGAACTGATGACGAGCTTCTACCGCGGGCTCCTCGGCGCGACGCCCGCGACGCCATCCGCCGCCATGCACGCCGCCCGCCTCTCCCTCCTCGCGCGCAAAGAGACCAGCGCGCCCTACTTCTGGGCGCCGTTTGTGTTAGTGGGAGACTGGAAGTAAGCAAAGGCCGTGAACCGTGAACCGTGACAAGAAGACGAGCCGGTCTTCTCTTGTCACGGTTCACGGTTTACGGTTCACGTATATGTTTGGCCTTTTGCCTTCCCCGCAACGGTCGGGCTAATATCGGGTCAAAGGTTTCCGCGAAAAATTTGGACGTGCAGAGGGTGGAACGAGATGGAAGAGAACTTCAGCCCTGTTTCAGACGACGCCGCGCTCGAAGAGCTGTTCGCGCGGTCGCACACGGAGCCGGTGCTCCTCTTCAAGCACAGCAACGCGTGCCCGATCAGCGCGCGCGCCTACAGCCAGATGACGGCGGTCAAGACGCCCGTCTCTATCGTCGTCGTGCAGAAGAGCCGCGACGTTTCGCGCGAGGTCGAGCAGCGCACGGGCATCCGCCACGAGACGCCGCAGGCGCTCATCATCCGCAACGGCCGCGTCGTCTGGAACGCCTCCCACTTCGACATCACCGCCGACGTGGTCGAGCAGGCGGTGAAGGAGAACGAGTAGTCAGGAGACAGTAGTCAGTAGTCAGTAGCGCTCCGCGCTGCCGACGTTGAAGATGAGAACCGCAGGGTTCGAGCGATGAAGGGTTTTTTCTACTGACTACTGTCTCCTGACTACTGACTACTTCCTTATGTCCAATGCACCGAGGCGCGGGCCGGCCGTCGAGCCGCGTGAGATCATGCAGGAGTCGGACGCGGAGCTGCGCGTCACGTGGGGCGACGGGCGCGAGTGCCGCTACGGGGCGCCGCTGCTGCGGCGGCTGTGCCCCTGCGCGCAGTGCGTCAACGAGTTTACCGGCGAGCGCGTGCTCAAGCCCGAATCCATCTCCGACGAGCTGAAGATCGGGGACGTTGGCATCGTCGGCCGCTACGCGCTCAACTTCCGCTGGAGCGACGGCCACGACACGGGCATCTACAGCTTCCGCTACC